>VBFV01000070.1 GCA_005881335.1 Chloroflexota bacterium | reverse complement strand
GCCGAAGCTCTCAGCGCCCGTTGCCGGGGCGCAGAAGATGTCGGCGCTGTTGTAGTACCGCGGCTTCACGCTCTCTGGCACGTAACCCGCTAGGACCACGTTCGCCAGGCGGTGGCGCGCGACGTACGACTCGACCCGGCCGCGGAGCGGGCCGTCGCCGACGATGATCAACCGGGTTTGGGGGACGCGCATGCTCATGGCGCGATACGCCCTCAGCAGATCGCCAAGGCCCTTGCGCTTTTCGAGCCGTCCCACAAACAGGACGTTGAGGTTCTCGTCGCGCAGGTGCCGGATGGGCGCCAGGCCCGAACGGTAGACGTTGAGATCGACACCGTTGGGGATGACGCGCAGCGGGAAATCGGGGAAGTAGCGCTGCACGAACGCGCGGGCCGGCTCGCTGACCGCGATGCCGCGATGCAGATGCGCGAGGTACGGCTGGAGCAGCGGCCGGCCGTAGAAGTAACCGACGTTGGATCGCGCAAAGGCGTGGAACGTTCCGACGTTGGCCGTGGTCGACATCCGCAGCATGGTGATCGGCAGGGCGGGCATCAAGGGCTCGTGGAAATGAAGGACGTCGAAGCCCTCGTCGGCGATGATCGCGGCGACCTGGTTGGCAAGGTGAAAGCTGAGCGTGATGCGCGCCACCGAATCGTTGACCGGGATGGCGATCGGCGTCCCGATCCTGTAGAAGCGCGCGCTGTCGAAGTCGACATCGGCGCGGCTGGACGGCGCGAAGATGCGCGCCTCATGGCCGAGCTGTCGCAGCCGGACGGCGAGGCGGCGGACATGGTCGTTGACGCCACCAGGCGACGCGAAGTCATACGGTGAAACGAGGCCGACTTTCATGGAGAAACCCCACGCGGCGCGTAGGCCGGCTTCACTCCGGCCGCCACCCAAGCGTTGCCATACCAATCGCCTGCCAGACGTTGCCCGGAGAGGGGGGCTCGTGGGGGGATCCTGATCCACCCGCGATTCTTTCTCATGGTGTGCCAGGCCAGATGCGGTGCGGGACGTGCCACTGCTCCGGATGCTGCCGGATGAAGCCCTCGATCTGGCGCAAGAGCTCCTGCGTGGCCCGCACCTGGTCGGCGCGCGGGTTGCCTGTCGGCTTCGCGAACACGTGCGGCGCAGCCTCGGCCATGTACGTATCGTCCGGCAATCGGTAAACGCACACAGGCAAGAGCGGTGTGCCGAGACGCAGTGCAATCGACGCCGGCCCCAGCGGGATCGGCGCCAGCTTGCCGAAGAAAGGCATCAGATAGCCGGTTTCCGTGATGTCGCGGTCGATCGCTGTGATCACCATCTCCTGCTCGCGCAGAGCCTGGAGCACCTTGCGGATGCCTCCCATGTCGAGCGTCAGAACGCTGATCCCGAGACGCGCTCGTGTGTCGCGGTACCACTCGAAAAGCGCTCGAGGCTCCAGCTCCTCGGCGAAGAAGCTCACCGGCGCCAGCGTCGCGGCCCAGATCGCCGACACCACCTCGTACGAACCCATATGGCAGGACACGGCCAGTACGCCCCTGCCCAGGCTGCGCGCGGCGTCGAGATTTTCCAAACCCGTCACCTTCAGCAGCGGCCGCATGGCCTCGATCCTCGCGCTCGGAAGCTGCATCAGGTCGGCGTAAGCCTTGGCGTGATTCTGAAAGTTCAGCCTGGACAGACGCCGCAACGCCACCGGGTCGTCCCGCAGCTCCGGACACGCAATCTTGAGGTTGTACTCGAGGCGCGGACGCGCCAGTGGAGAGAAACGCCATGCCAGACGCGCCGCCATCACGGCAAGCGCATACGCCCACGACCGGGGCAAGCGCTCCACCAGCGACTGCACGACTTTGAATCCGCGCCATGTCCATTCGCCCATCCCTCAGCGACTGAACATCGGCCGAAATGCATACCACTGGTCGGGACGCTCCTTGATGAAATCCTCGAATCGGCCGATCACCCGCTGCATGAGGGTCTCTTTTGTGTCGCCTTCGTGCGCCGCCAGCGCCGGGTCGAGGTGCACGTGATATCGACCCGCCGCGGTCGCGTACTGGCAGGCGGGGAGGAGCGCCGCGCCCGTCTTGAGGGCAAAAGCTGCAGGTCCCCCAGGCACCGTCGCGCGGCGGCCGAAGAAATTCACACTGAGTCCAGGCCCCTGTTCCAGGTCGCACAACAAAGCGACGACATGGTTGGCAGCCAGCGCTTCGTTGATTCCTCTGACAGCGGCTCGTCCCACGGTGATGACGTTCAGGCCGAAACGCTCGCGGGTTGCCACCACCGCGTCGTTGAGAGAGCCGGGAAAGCGTTCGGCCACCGCGGAGATCCGGTACCCCAGCGCGCCGGCGTACGAGCCCGCCATGTCCCACGAGCCCATGTGCGGCACGGCCATGATCACGCCGCGGCCATGACTGCGCGCGGCGTCGAGATTTTCCAAACCCGTCACCTTCAGCAGCGGCCGCATGGCCTCGATCCTCGCGCTCGGAAGCTGCATCAGGTCGGCGTAAGCCTTGGCGTGATTCTGAAAGTTCAGCCTGGACAGACGCCGCAACGCCACCGGGTCGTCCCGCAGCTCCGGACACGCAATCTTGAGGTTGTACTCGAGGCGCGGACGCGCCAGTGGAGAGAAACGCCATGCCAGACGCGCCGCCATCACGGCAAGCGCATACGCCCACGACCGGGGCAAGCGCTCCACCAGCGACTGCACGACTTTGAATCCGCGCCATGTCCATTCGCCCATCCCTCAGCGACTGAACATCGGCCGAAATGCATACCACTGGTCGGGACGCTCCTTGATGAAATCCTCGAATCGGCCGATCACCCGCTGCATGAGGGTCTCTTTTGTGTCGCCTTCGTGCGCCGCCAGCGCCGGGTCGAGGTGCACGTGATATCGACCGGCCGCGGTCGCGTACTGGCAGGCGGGGAGGAGCGCCGCGCCCGTCTTGAGGGCAAAAGCTGCAGGTCCCCCAGGTACCGTCGCGCGGCGGCCGAAGAAATTCACACTGAGTCCAGGCCCCTGTTCCAGGTCGCACAACAAAGCGACGACATGGTTGGCAGCCAGCGCTTCGTTGATTCCTCTGACAGCGGCTCGTCCCAGGGTGATGACGTTCAGGCCGAAACGCTCGCGGGTTGCCACCACCGCGTCGTTGAGAGAGCCGGGAAAGCGTTCGGCCACCGCGGAGATCCGGTACCCCAGCGCGCCGGCGTACGAGCCCGCCATGTCCCACGAGCCCATGTGCGGCACGGCCATGATCACGCCGCGGCCATGAGCGAGCGCGGCGTCGAGGTGCTCTCGGCCGTCGACGGACATGCGGGCGATCAACTCATCCGGCGTGAGGCTGCCGAGGAGCAGGAAGTCCATCAGCATCCGGCCGTAGTTCTGGAAGGCGCGCCTGGCGACGCGAGCCACGTCGGGGTCGGACCGGTCGCGGCCCAACGCCGTGGCGTAGTTGTCGAGCGCCGCGCTCCGCTGGGCCGGGCTCAGCCAGAACCACGCCACGCCGCCAGGTGCGGCGACGGCATGCCGGACCCCGGCCGGCACCACACGCAGCGCGCGTGCTCCGGCGGCGTAGCTAGCGGCGAGCAGTCGCGGTCGCCGGCTTGACGCGGGGGGTGCGGCGGTCTCGCCCGTCGCGCCCATTGACTCCGGCCTTATCACCTTCGATGAACTCCTCCACCAGCCGTCTGGCGTCGTTGTCGCTGTACTGCACCGGCGGCGACTTCATGAAGTAGGAGCTGGGTCCCTCGAGCGCTCCACCGAGACCGCGGTCGAGCGCCAGCTTGGCGCAGCGCACAGCGTCGATGACGATTCCGGCCGAGTTTGGCGAGTCCACCACCTCGAGCTTCAGCTCGACGTTCAGCGGCACGTCGCCGAACGAGCGGCCTTCGAGCCGGATGTAGGCCCACTTGCGGTCGTTCAGCCAGGGCACGTAGTCCGACGGGCCGATGTGCACGTTGTCTTTGCCGATGTCGTAGTCGAGCTGTGACGTGACGGACCGAGTCTTGGAGATCTTCTTGGACATCAGGCGCTCGCGCTCGAGCATGTTCAGGAAGTCCGTGTTGCCGCCGAAGTTGAGCTGGTAGGTGCGCTCGAGCTTCACGCCGCGGTCGCGGAACAGGCGGGTCAGGACGCGGTGGATGATGGTCGCGCCGACCTGCGATTTGATGTCGTCGCCGATGATCGGCAGATTCTTGTCGAGGAAACGCTTCTGCCAGTACGGCTCGCGCGCGATGAAGACCGGGATGCAGTTGACGAATCCCACGCCCGCGGTCAGTGCCTGCTCGACGTACCACTTGGTCGCCTCTTCGGAGCCGACCGGCAGGTAGCTGACCATCACGTCGGCCTTCGTCTTCTTCAGGATGCCGACTACGTCCGAGGTTTCGCCGGGCGCCTTCTGCACGACTTCGGAGAGGTACTTGCCGATGCCGTCGTGGGTCATGCCGCGCTGGACTTTCACGCCGGCGCGAGGCACGTCCGCGAACTTCACGGTGTTGTTGGGCTTTGCGAATATGGCCTCGGAGAGGTCGAGCCCCACCTTGTTCTTGTCGATGTCGAACGCGGCGACGAACTCGATGTCACGGATGTGATAGCCGCCGAGGTCAACGTGCATCAGCCCAGGCACGGACTCTTTGGGCGATGCGTCGCGGTAGTAGTGCACGCCCTGGACGAGCGACGAGGCGCAGTTGCCGACGCCGACGACGGCAACTCGTACCTTGCCATTGCGATGACCGTTCTTTTGGGCGCTCATGCCCCAACCTCCTCACGAACTTTTGCTTTTTCAATCTGTGTCATGCCGAGCAGTTGATCCAGGCGCCGGCGAAAGCGCCGGATGTTCTCCAGGTCCAGCGAGCAGTAGACCTGCCTACCCTCACGGCGGGTGCGGATCACGCCGCCGACTCGGAGCATCCGCAGGTGCCAGGAGATACGGGGCTGGCTCATGTGCAGGTACAGGGCCAGGTCGTTGACATTGACCTCGCCTGCCTGGGCCAGGCGCTCCAGGATGCGCAGGCGCGTGGGGTTGGCGAAGGCCAGGAAGTGGTCCGGCAGCTCGTTCCGCGGGTTCTGAAGAAACATAAAGGTTGCTTTATAAGCCAGTCTAAAGCATAAAGGCTGGTTTATGTATTGAGGCTCGGGCTCAGGCGGACTGACGGACTAGGTTCAGAAATTCGGCTCGGGTCCGCGGGTCGCGCCGGAAGGTGCCGAGCATGCAGGACGTGATCATCCGGCCACCTGGAGTCTCGATGCCGCGCATCTCCAGGCAGAGGTGGCGCGCTTCGACGACCACGCCGACACCCCTGGGCGCGACCGCCTGGTTGAGCGCTTCGGCGATCTCGTTGGTGAGCTTCTCCTGGATCTGGAGCCGATGCGAGAAGACCTCGACCAGGCGCGGGATCTTGCTCAGCCCGACAACCTTGCCCTTGGGCAGGTAACCGACGTGGACGTGCCCGAAGAAAGGCAGCATGTGATGCTCGCAAAGGCTGTAGAAAGCGATGTCCTTGACCACGACCATCTCGTCGTAGTCCTGGTCGAAGACCGCGTCGGCGACGACCTCCTCCGGTTTGACGCCATAGCCGCTGGTGAGCTCGCGCATCGCCCGAGCCACGCGGTCGGGCGTCGCCCTGAGGCCCTGCCGATCCGGGTCCTCGCCCAGCTCGACCAACAGCGATTCGACCAGCTCGGGGATCGGGTCGCCCGGTTTGGGCTTTGGTGTAGCCATCGTTGCTCACACAATTTACGGGTTGGATGCGATTGAAGCGGCGCAGGTCCTGTCCGAGATCGGCTATCTGCTCCGCCAGGATCCCAAGGAGCGGTTTCGCGCCAAGGCGTTCTCCACTGCCGCGTGGTCCGTCACGCTGCAACGGCCCAACCTGGTCGACCTGCAGCGGGCCGAGAACTTGACCTCGATCGAAGGCGTCGGAGAAGGAATCGCCAGGGTCCTGGCCGACGTCATTCAGACCGGACAGAGTCGTTATCTCAACCGGCTCCGCGAGCAGTTCAAGCAGCCCGCCCGCGACGACGAATCCGACCTCGACCTGGGCGACTACCAGGGCGACGTCCACTCCCACACCGACTGGAGCGACGGCCGGGCAACGATGCTGGAGATGGCTCAGGGAGCGCAGGCGCTCGGCTACAGCTATCTGGGGATCACCGACCACTCGCCACGCATCACCGTCGTGCACGGCCTCAACGCCGAGCGGCTGGTCGCGCAGTCGCGCGAGATGGCCGAGGTGCAGAGCCAGGTCGACGGTCTGACACTCCTACAGGGCATCGAGGTCGACATCCTCGAAGATGGGTCGCTGGACCTGCCGGACGCGGTGCTTGAGATTCTCGACATCGTCATCGCCTCGCCGCACGTGAAGCTGCGGCAGGAACCCGCGGCCATGACGGAGCGGATGATGCGTGCCGTCTCGCACCCACACGTCGACGTGATCGGCCATCCGACCGGGCGTCGTCCAGGCTCGCGCGAGGGCGCGTCTTACGACTACGAGCTGGTTTTCAAGGAAGCCGCCAAGCGGGGTGTGGCGCTGGAGATCGACTGCGACCCGGCCCGCATGGACCTTTCGCCCGAGATGGCCCGCCTGGCCTTCGAGTTCGGATGCTCGTTTGCGATCGACGCCGACGCACACGCCCCGGCCGAGTTCGCATACGTCCCGATGGCGTTGTGGATGGCCCGCCGGGCGGGCATCCCACGAGATCGCATCCTGAACTTCCGCCCGCTGGATCAACTTACGATGACTCGCTGATGGCGCAGGTCGGGATCATGATCGAGGGCCAGGAGGGTCTCAGCTGGGACCGCTGGCGCAAGATCTGCCTAGACACCGACCGCCTCGGTTTCGCGTCGCTCCGCCGCAGTGACCATTTCACTTCGCTCAACGGACGCCCGGACCAGGACTGCATCGAGACGTGGATCTCGCTCGCGCTCGCGGCCGAGTGGACGAAGAACATCGAGATCGGGCCGATGGTCAGCCCGATGACGTTCAGGCCGCCGGCTCTGCTTGCGCGCATGGCCGCCGCCGTCGACGTTCTCGCCGCCGGTCGGCTCATCCTCGGCGTCGGCGCGGGCTGGAACGAACACGAGCACACGGAGTTCGACATCCCGTTCTATACGGAGACACAACGCTTCGACATGCTGGAGGCCGGCATCAAGACGATTCGCGAAACGTGGAACAAATCCAGCCCCAAGCCGCTGCGCAACCCGATTCCCCTCCTACTCGGGGGCAAAGGCGTGAAACGGACGCTTCCCCTCGTTGCCCGCGAGGCTTCGGAATGGAACTACTCGAAGCTCGACGCAGACGGCTACAGGCAGCGACGCGATCTGCTGGAACAGCGCTGTCGCCATATCGGACGGGATCCCGCGAGCATTCGGCACTCCGTGATGACCGGTTTTCTTGTCGGCCGCACCCGGACCGAGCTGCTGGAACGTGCGGCGCAGGTGAGTCAGGTCGTCGACGACCTGAACGAGATGAGCCCTGAGGAGGTGCTCGAGAACCGCAAGGAGGCCTGGCTGGTGGGGACGCCCGAACAGATCGCGGAGCGGATGCGCGAGTTTGGCCGTCTGGGAATTCACCTTTTCATGCTCCAGCACTGGCTGCTCGACGACCGCGATGCATTGGAGCTGCTCGCGAAAGAGGTGATCCCGGCCGTCGCCTGACGGCGGCGATTTCAGGCGAGCCGGCCGCTCGAGATCAGCTCGTTCTTGAGCTCCTGGCGCGCCGTGAGGTCTCGCACGACGAAGATGGCCAGCACCGCGGCACCGATCAGCACGACCGAGCTGGCGATGTCGACCGCCGACCCGGCAACCCTGATGCCGACATCACTCGACCTGTCCATCACGGCGGAAGTTCGGTTCATCACCAGCGCCAACAGGTACAGCGTCCACCAGACCGCGGGGAGCGCCGGGACTCCCAGGGATTTTCGAGCGGTCAGGTTCAGCCAGCGCCACCGAGGGTCGGACGCCCGCCAGGCGTCGAGCACCGCCCAGTACGGATAGAAAAGGCTGAGGATCGGGATGAAGCTCGACCCGACCGACCAGCCTGGCGAGCGCCGCCAGTCCGGAGAACCAAGCGCGGGCATGTTCCGCACGACACGGTGCACCCACATGCTGAAGAAGACGCCCGCCGGAATGAGCGTGCCGAAGAGGAGCGCAAGGTAGGCGAGAGCCAGCACGCCCCAAACGGCGGTGAAGGCCTGGTCCGGGTTAGGCGTCTGGATGTAGGCGATGTTCAAGACCGTCCACAGGATTCCGAGTCCGAGAGCAATCGCGTTCGCGATGAGAAATACCGTCGTCATGGTGGCTCGGAATCGGGCCGTCTCGAACGGCGGAGCCCACTGGGTGACGACCGGCGGTCGATACGGGTTAGGGACCCACTCCGTCCCGTTCCACAGCCAGTAACCGTCCGGCGAAACCAGTCCGGCTTGCTGCTGCATCAGCCGAGGGTAAGGTATGGATATGGATTTCGATCTGAGCGAACCCGAGAAGGCATTTCGCGACGAAGTCCGGGCCTGGCTGAAGGCCAATGCGCCGACGGACGACGGCGGGGCGGATATGGATGGGTACATCAACAACCGCCGCGCATGGCAGAGAAAGCTCTACGGCGCCGGCTACGTCGGCATGACCTGGCCGAAGGAATACGGGGGCCGTGGCCGCAGCTTCATGTACCAGCTGATCTTCAACGATGAGATGATCCTGGCCCACGCACCGGAACCGATCAACGTCATCGGCCTCGGGATGGGCGGGCCGGTCGTGATCGCCCACGGGAGCGACGACGCTCGCTCACGTCGCGAAGTGGTGCATGCTCCTCGCCCGCGAACGCAAGGAAGCCAACCCGCGGGATGGCCTCACCTACCTCCTGGTAGACATGGCGAGTCCAGGCGTCGAGGTCCGTCCGCTGGTCCAGATCACAGGCGACGCGGAGTTCAACGAGATCTTCTTCAAGGACGTGAAGGTGCCGAAGACACAGATTCTTGGTGAGGCGGGCGGTGGATGGGCGGTCGCCATGACGACTTTGCTTCACGAGCGCGGCACGCTCGGGCTGGCGCTGGCGACCCGCGCGCAGATCACGGCATCTGAGCTCGCTGAACGGGCGCGGAAGCTGGGCCGCGGCTCCGACCGGCTGGTCCGCCAGAAGATCGCGCAGCACGCCATCGAGGCGCGCGCGCTGCAGCTCAACGGTTACCGCGCCGTGACCGCCGTCAAGCGCAGTGGGATTCCCGGCCCCGAAGGATCGATCCTCAAGCTGATGTGGTCCGAGCTCAACCAGCGCATGACCGAGACGGCGATGGACATCGCCGGGCCCGCGTCGCAAGTCGCCGACGGCGATGGCTGGAAGTACCAGTTCTTGCGTTCGCGCGCCAACACCATCGAGGCCGGGAGCTCCGAGGTGCTGCGCAACATCCTCGCGGAACGGGTGCTGGGACTGCCTCGATCTCGGTAAATTGGCAGCAGTGACTGCTGTCGCCTCCAAGGCGGCCAGCCCAAGCGCCAAGCCTGGTGTCGATCGCGGTGTGATGGCGGTCTTTGCCGGTCTCATGCTTGGTTCGCTGGTCGCCTCGCTCAACATGACTCTGGTCGCGCCCGCGCTGCCGACGATCGTCTCGGAGCTGGGCGGGCTCGCCGACTACAGCTGGGTCCCGATCTCCGCGATGCTCGCTTCGACCATCGTGGTTCCGATCGCGGGCAAGCTGTCGGATATCTACGGCCGCAAGCCGCTCTACATGTCGGGGATCGTGGTCTTCGCGGTCGGCTCGGCGCTCTCCGGGGTCGCGCCGAACTTCTGGTTTCTGATTTTCGCGCGCTTCATCCAGGGTGCCGGCATGGGCTTCATAATGCCGCTGTCCCAGGCGATCATCGGCGACATCATCTCGCCGCGCGAACGCGGCAAATACCAGGGCATGCTCGGCGCGTCGTTCGGCCTCGCGTCCATCGTCGGCCCCGCTGCGGGCGGATTCATAACCGAACACTTCTCGTGGCGGTGGCTGTTCTTCGTCAACCTGCCGGTCGCGATCGTGACGCTGGTGGTGGTCGCTCTGTTCATGCACGTGCCCAACGAGCGGCGCAAGCACGCGATCGACGTGTGGGGAAGCGTGACGCTCTCCACTGGAATCGCCGCGGCGCTCCTCGCAACGGTCTGGGGCGGCACGCAGTTCGCCTGGACGTCGTGGCAGATCGTCGGCCTCTACGCAGCGGCCGCGATCCTGCTCGGCGCGTTCGTTTGGGTCGAGCGCCACGCGCCAGAGCCCGTGCTGCCGCTGCATCTTTTCCGGAGCGGCATCTTCACGCTCTCGAACATTGCGAGCGTCGGTGTAGCGATGTCGATGTTCGGCGCCATCTTCTTCCTACCCGTTTTCGTCCAGGGCGTGATCGGCAACAGCGTCACCAATTCGGGCGCCATCCTTGTCCCGATGTTGGTATCGATGATCGTGACGAGCGTCGCCGGAGGCTGGTTTATCTCGCACACGGGGCGTTACAAGATGCCGCTTCTGGCCGGTCTTGTCTCGATGGGCGCGGGCTACTACATGCTCGCGACCTTCAGCGTCGAGACAACCAACCAGTCTGTGATCGAGGCGATGATCCTCATTGGTCTAGGCCTTGGCATCACGATGCAGACGTTCACGCTCGTGGTGCAGAACTCAGTCAGTCGCGAAGACATGGCGGTGGCGACGTCGGCGACGCAACTTTCTCGCTCCGTCGGCGCTGCGATAGGGCTTGCGATCCTCGGCACCATCCTCACCCAGGGCATGCAGAGCGCCATGGCGAAGTACCTGCCCGCCTCGATCCTGCATCAGCTTCAGTCGTCGGACCGTGGGGCGACGGCGACGGCGGTGTTCGACCCGTCCCAGCTGGCCCATCTGCCGCCGGCCGTCGCGGCGGCCATCCGGCACGGTCTGGCCGACGCGCTCCATCCCGTTTTCCTCGCCGGCCTGCCGATCATCGCCGTCAGCTTCATCGCCACCCTCTTCATCAAAGAGGTGGCGCTCCGCCAGACGGCGCACGTCACGGCCGGGCGGCGCAACGCAGACGCCTTACCCGAACCTGAAAAATCGCCTCTGATCTGATATCCGCTTGTTTTGCGGCGGCCCGCAGGACAGAATTCCGCACGTGAATCAAGAGTCAGGACAAGAACGGCAGCTGATCTGGGCCTTCTGGCTGGCCGCCGCGCTGGCGGCGATCGGGGGCGTGCTTCCAGTTGCGTTAGGCGGGACCTCGAGCCGGATCGCGACCGTGATCATCCCGTTCGGGATCGCCGCCGTCGCGCTGGGCCTGTGCGCAATCTTCCACTCAGCCGGGCGAGCGATCACGTCGGCCCTGTATTTCGTGGCCGGGCTCGCGCTCGTTTTTGGAATCCTCTCCATGTTCGCCCTGCCCCTGCAGCAGGCCGTCCTCGGGACGTGCCCGGCTCCGCCCCAACCCTGCAGCGGCGGTCTGCAGCGACCTTTGACGGTCGCCGAGAACACCGGCATGGGTTTTGGCGCGGGGTTTGCCATCGCGTCGATCTTTGTCGGTTTCTTCGGGCTCTTCGTCCTCTATCGCCGGCGCTCTCTGCCGACGCCGGCGCCGCCCGTGCGCAAGATCCCGCCTGTCGCGGCGCCCGCTTCGCCACCTGCCTCACCTGCCCCGCCTGCCGCGGCTTCGCCGCAGTCCTCCGCGCCGGAGTACGGCGCGACCCCCGAATTGGACGAGCCTGAGCTCCCCGCGCACGAGGAAGAAGAGCGGCCCGAGCTTCCGCCTCACGAGTCGGCTCCGCCCACAACTTAGACTCGGTTCGTGGACTTCGCGTTTTCGGAGGAGCAGGAGATGCTGCGCGCCTCCGCGCGCGAGTTTCTCGGCAAGGAGTGCAGCCCCAAGGTCGTGCGGAGGCTCATGGAGAGCGCCGACGGTTACGACGCCGCGCTCTGGAAGAAGATCAGCGAACTGGGTTGGACCGCTCTCGGCATCCCCGAGGAATACGGGGGCGTGGGCACGTTTCTCGACCTGATCGTCGTGCTCGAAGAAGCGGGTCGTGCGCTGCTGCCGTTGCCTTTCTTCTCGACCATGGGCCTTGCGGTTCCCGTTGTGGTCGAAGCCGGCACCGAAGCGCAGAAGAAGGAGGCCCTCGGAGCCATCGCCGCTGGTTCCGCCCGAGCGACGCTTGCCTTTACCGAGCCGTCGGGGCGCTGGGATGCGGGCAGCCTGGCGCTGAGCGCGAAGCAGATGGGCGGCGGCTGGCAGCTCGACGGCGTGAAGCTCTTCGTGCCAGACGCCGGCGCCGCCGATTACATGGTGGTCGCCGCGCGCAGCCGTGGCGAGGGCGAGGACGGGATCACGCTCTTCCTGGTCAAGGGCCGGCCGCAAGGCATGAGCGTCAAGCCGGTCGAGACGCTCGACATGACACGGCGCTGGAGCGAAGTCCACTTCGAAGGCGTGCAGCTGGGGGCGGAAGCGGTGATGGGCGCACCGGACAAGGCGTGGCCGCGGCTCAAGCGCGCGCTCGAATGGGCGACCGCGGCGCTGTGCGCCGAGATGGTCGGCGGCGTGCAGAAGGTGCTCGAAACGTCCACCGAGTACGCCAAGACGCGGCAGCAGTTCGGCAAGCCGATCGGGATCTACCAGGCGGTATCGCACAAGCTGGCCGACATGCTCGTGCTGTCCGAAAGCGGACGGTCCGCAACCTACTACGCAGCATGGGCGGTCGACGCCGACGCACCGGACCGGTCTCTGGCGTCATCGATGGCCAAGGCATACGTGTCGGATGCGTACCGGAAGGTGGCCGGCGATGGGATCCAGGTGCACGGCGGGATCGGGTTCACGTGGGAGCACGACATGCACCTCTACTTCAAGCGCGCGAAGTCGTCGGAGGTGACTCTCGGCGACGCGACCTACCACCGCGAGCTGGTCGCGCAAGCACTCGATCTCTAAAGCCCGATTGATGCCGTGGGTGCTGCTCATCGCAGCGATCGCCACCGAGGTCGCGAGCACGCTCGCGCTGCGGGGCTCGGATGGATTCAGCAGGCTGGCCCCTTCGATCATCACGATCGTCGGCTACATCGCCAGCTTCATCCTCCTTGCCCTCGTCCTCAAGTCGCTGCCGGTGGGGATCGTCTACGCGATCTGGTCGGCGGTCGGCATCGCGCTGGTCGCCGTGTTCGGCAAGCTGATCTTCAACGACCCGGTCCCGCCGCTCGCGATGGTGGGCATGATCCTGATCATCGGCGGCGTGGCCCTGGTCGGCGCGTCAGGCGCAAAGACACACTAGCCTCCGGCCAGCAGGCGGAAGACGACGACCCCGAACAGGGCGCAGGCCGGGATGACCAGGCCTCGGAAAAGCGCCCAGTAGTTCGACCAGGCCTCTCGCAGCCGATCCAGACGGCGGCCCGAACCGAACGCCAGCGACCAGTAGATCGGCAGCGCCGCGCCCGTGTTGAGAGCGAGCGCGAGCAGGGCGATGCCGCCTGCTCCCGCCAGCCAGACCCGTAGCGGGCCCGCTGACCCAAAGCCAAGCTGCACTCCCCACACGGCCGCGGCCACAACGAGCGCGGCGAGGGCCGGAAAGCCGAGCAGAAAAAATGCGGCGAAGCTGAGCGCAACGAGGAAAAGCATCAGGGCCAGGGTCGCCACGATTCCCGACAGCCCGGCCGCGGCCACGGTCACGCCGTTCGCCTGCGCCGGCGCTTCGCTGCTGACCAGGGTTGTCTGCGGCGAACCGATCGGTTGACCCGCCGCGGCGGCGCGCACGTCCGACCACGAATGCCAGTGGGCATTCGCGCTGATCGTGCCGGCGATGCCGGCAGGCGCGGCAGCCAGCAACACGCCCGCGGCGATCGCTGCGGCATTGCGACGCAGCACCCCGACCGGCAGCCACGACCGCCTGCGCCGGATTCGACTCAGGCCTGTCTCCATCAGCCTCTCGCGGTCGAACGTTCCGCCGCAGAGGATGGTCAGCGCAACGCAAGCGGTGATCGGAAGCAGGAGCGACGCCGGTGCGAGCGGAGAGCGAAAGACGAAGAGGGCGAGGGGCAGATCCGCCACGGCCGCCGAGACCGGCGAGAGCAAGAACGACCAGGCGCCACCGGCGGCGCCCTCGCGGGGGAAAAGCATGAAGCCGAGCATTCGCCCCATCGCCGCCCAGTACGAGGTGACGGCTGCGACGAAGGCGAAGACAGGCAGCAGGTCCCAAGGCGCGGCCTCGCCGAACAGGCTGAGGAGGGCCAACCCGGCAGCCGTCCAGACCGTCACCCAGACCGTGCTGACGATCGCGCCGGGCAGCACCTCGAGCCAGATGAGAGACGGGTCGTCGATCGGGGTGTAGAGCAAGACCTCGAGCGAGCCCTGCGCTTTCTCCCACCAGATCCCGATCGAGCTCTTGATCGATTCGAGCAGCGCGAAGGACAGGAAGAACAGCGGCAAGAGCAAGCCGGCCTGCAACGCCTGGCCGCCCGCAAAACGCTGGGCCACCTGTCCCGCGATACCGGGCAATTGCCCGAACAGCGACGTGCCGACGACGAGCAGCAGCACGAAAGCGTTGAGGTAGCCGACCCAGCTGAGATCGCCGCGGCGCCACCACGAGCTCACGTAGAAAGGAAGCGAATGTCGCAGCATGCCGCCCTGGTTCCGAATCGAGGCGAACATGCGCGGCGCACGGATGCCTGAGGTAACCGGTGCGGAAGGTTCGGGATGGTCACGTGGCTCGCCAGCAGGCATCGCCATCGCCTTCAGGTACACCGACTCGAGGGTGGTCTCCTCTTCCTCGAGCTCGTGAAACGGTGCTCCCTGCTGTGCGAGCAGGGCTTGAAGTCGCGCCGCGAAATCGGCCCGGTCTCCGGCGTTCGCCTGCCACGGCAGGGTGTAGCGCAGCCAGTCGTCACCCAGGCTGTGCTCCAGGGCGTGCTCGCGAAGCCAATCCGACACCGGCTGCGCGTTCGGGACAGGGCGGGCGAGATGGGCGATGAAGCGCCGGCCCTGCCCAGCCTGCCGGCGAAGATCGTCGAGTGCACCGGTGGTGACGACGACCCCGCGCCGCATGATGGCGATCCGATCCGCCATCAGCTCCGCCTCGCTCAGCACGTGCGTCGTGACGATCAGCGCCGCACCGCGACTCCTCTGCTCGTCGAGATAGCGGCGCATGTCCGCCGCGGCCACCGGGTCCAGGCCGGCGGTCGGCTCGTCGCAGAAGATCCAATCCGGCTCGTGAAGCGTGGCGCGGATGAGCGCCACCTTCTGCGCCATGCCGCGCGAGTACGCGGCGAGGACCGTGTTCTTGCGGTCCGCGAGCTCGAAGCGCTCGAGCAAATCAGCGATGCGCCGGCGGCGGATCGCCTCCGGAATACCGTAGAGGAATCCGAAGTGGTCGAGGTACTCAGGAGCGGTGTTGCGGCCGTAGAGTCGCGCCTGGTCCGGTACCACCCCTAGCCGAGCACGGACCGAATCGAGCCGCTCCGGCAGCCGCAGACCGTCCAGCTCGATCAGTCCCGCGTCCGGACGCAGGATGCCCCCGAGGCATCGCAACGTCGTCGATTTGCCGGCGCCGTTCTGGCCCAGCAGCACGAGGACATCGCCACGTTCGACCTGCAGGTCGACTCCGTCCACAGCGCGCACGTCGCCAAAGCTCTTGCGCAGGCCTTCGACGCGGATCATGGAATCCCTGGGTTCCTGGACACCTGGTTGATCAGATCTTTTCGAATGAGTCCACTGGAACGACGAAGACGGTAGCGCCTCCGACCTGCACCTCAACCGGATGTGACAGGAAGAATTCGCCCGGTTCGGCGAGCGGAGGCACCGGGGTCAGGTAGCGGCTCCGCTCGTGGCAGTTCTCATGGATGATCCGGAGCGCGTCGGCCACCTGCGCGTCGTCGACTCCGATCATCAGCGTCACGTTTCCCTGCTGCAGGAAACCCCCGGTTGATGCAATCCGCGTCGAGTTGATTGCCTTGTCCGTCAGCGCGACGACCGTGCGCTCGGCGTCCTCACCCTGGACCACGGCGACGATCAGCTTCAATCGATTCCTTGGAGCAGCGGCTCCAGCCGGTCACGCACCTCGAAGTGGATCTTGTCCCGTGAGCCGGTCGCGTCCAGGCGCACGAAACGCTTCGGCTCGGCCGCCGCGAGCTTCTCATAAGCTTCTGCGACCTTGCGGTGGAACTCGATCGATTCGCGCTCCATGCGGTCCTTGCTCTTTCCCGCCTCCGCATGGCGGCTGAGTCCGGCCTCGACCGGTCCATCCAACCAGAAGGTGATGTCCGGTCGTGGGAAGGTCGGGGGCCACACCGTCGGCAAACCTCTTGCTCCACCCTGGTAGGCGAGCGTCGAGTCGTGGTAGCGGTCGGCGATCACGATGTTGCGGGCCGCAAGCGCCGGCGCGATGACCTCGGCGATGAGCTGGCGGCGGGAAGCCATGAACAGGTACATCTCGGCTTCGGGGTCTATCTCGAGGCCCTTGTAGAGGAGGACGTCGCGGATCTGCTCGCCCAGCTCGGTGCCGCCCGGCTCGCGCACCACCACCGGGTCTCGCTTGGTGAGCCATTCGCCCAGCAGCTCGGCCTGCGTGGTCTTGCCCGAGCCCTCGGTGCCCTCAAAGGTGATGAACAGCCCGCGCTTACCCATAAGCGCGAACTGTAACTAAGCGGGTTCTTCGGGCGACATCGTTATGCGCAGCCGGCGCTGGGGCTCCTTGCCCGTGCTGCGAGCCGAGAGGTCGTTTTCAGCCACGAGCTGGTGCTGCAGCCGCCGGAGGTAGGCGTTTTGAGGCGAGATCTCGACCGGCCGCAGCGTCGTCTTGACCTGGCGGACCGCGGCGGCGGCTTCGGCCAGCGCGCGGGTCGTCGCCTCGTCCTGCTTGTCGACGCCGTAAATGCGCGAGAGCGCGTCGCGAACCTGGCTCGCCGAGTTGCTCTTGAGGATGTGGATGGGAAGGCCGCGGCTCTCCGCCTGACGCAGGCTGTCTGGTCGGCGGCGATAGTGATTCTTCAGGGTCAACACCGCGCCCGCGCCGTCGAGGTTGCCCAGCACCTTCACCGGCAGGTCGAGCTCGCGGATCGACTGCTCGACGTGATGCCGGCTCACGCCGTAAGGAAAGATGCCGAGCGGCTTGCTGGGGGAGCTCGAGACCGATGCCGGCTCGGACGCGACGACGATGGGTGCGTCGACATTGGAGATCACGCGCCCCTCGCGTGTGCGGACGCGGATCTTTGGCGTCTGCATCGGCCCCCTCAAAGCGGTGTCGACGACGTCGGCGAGCGGCATGTGGATCGCGACCCGGTCGCGGTCCTGGATCTCGATCAACACGTCGAAAGTCGGAGGCGCCTTGCGCTCGAGCACCGACTTCTGCGTGCCTCGCCGGCGCGCCTCTTCGTCCGAAAGGGTGACGCTCTGGATGCCGCCGAGCAGGTCATTGAGGGTCGGGTTGACGAGCAGGTTTTCCAGCGTCTGGCCGTGCGCCGTCGCGATCAGCTGCACGCCACGCTCCGCGATCGTCCGTGCCGCCGCCGCCTCGAGCTCGGTCCCGATCTCGTCGATGACGATGACCTCGGGCATATGGTTCTCGACCGCCTCGATCATCACCGCGTGCTGCAGCAGGGGCGTCTTCACCTGCATGCGCCTCGCGCGGCCGATGCCGGGATGCGGAATGTCGCCGTCGCCGCCGATCTCGTTTGACGTGTCGACGATCACGACCCGCTTCCGCAGCTCATCGGCGAGCAGGCGCGCGCACTCACGAAGCATCGTGGTCTTGCCGATGCCGGGCCGGCCGAGCAGCAAGATGCTTTGCCCGCTGATGACGATATCGCGGATGATCTCGCCGGTCCCCGTCACCGCCCGGCCGACGCGCATGGTCAGACCGACGATTCGTCCCGAGCGGTTGCGAATGGCCGACACGCGATGCAGGGTTCGCTCGATCCCCGCGCGATTGTCGTCGCCGAACTGGCCGACGTTGTTGGCCACGTGCTCGAGGTCGGACGCCGATACGGGATGGTCCGCGAGGAGCACCTCGCGACCGGGAACCCTCGCCTCCGGCTCGCGACCCAGGTCGAGCACGATCTCGAGCAGCTCGCTCGGATGGATGCGCTCGTGGAGCGCGCGCGCCAGGTCGGGCGGCAGCGCACGCGCGAGGAGCTCGATCTCTTCGTCCCAGTTCACAGTGCGGGACTGCTGTCTTGCCTCTGCCATCAGCCGAACGAAGGCACCAGTCCTTTCTCCCGCACCGGTTTTGGCACCCGGACCGCGAGGTCCTTGACCAGCAGCAACTGCGTCAGCAAGACGGTGAACCCACGCCCGCGAAGGGCGTCGATCATGTGCGAATCATAGTGACGAAGGCTCGACCAGGCGGGTGCTTCTGAGTCACCCAAGAGCGAGATTCCGAAGTCCGCGAGCTCGGCGGGCAGCGCGTTCTCGGGCAAGGCCATGAACTGGAGCGTGTGCGGCCTGGCGCCGCTCCCTCGCTGCATCCTCACCCACCCGACGACCTCGATGCGCTCGACGACGTGCCCTCCGGTCAACTCGCTGGAGTGAAGCGCCTTCCACTCGCGGTACGTGGGCGCCTCCAGCTGGGAAACGCCCTGCGGGGTGACCTTGCGGTACAGCTGGTACAGCTTGCGGTCGTCGCCGCGCTTGGTCGGCCGGAGGCCGTCCGGATACTGGTTCGAACGCTGGGAGGGCTTTTCCGCGTAAACGACCTGCTCGGTCGCGTACTGGCGAAAGCCCTGGATCCGAAAGGCGGGCAGCAGCGGGTCGCGGTCGGGGAGGCGAACGAACAACCGCAGCGCGCCTCGCTCCAGGGCCTGGTTGCACAGGTGCTGCACGAGGGCAGGCGCCACGTCGTCCGGGTCGGCCTCGTCCGCCACCTGCAAGTTGAGAACCTGCAGCACGCGCGCCCGGCGCAGGTCGAGGCTGAGCGGCTGCCCGGAAGCCTGGATGAAACCGACCACCTTTCCGTTCTCCTCGGCGACGTACATCAAGGTTTCCTGCGACAGGGGCAACAGCGCGGAAAGCGTCGAGCTGAGCAGCGACCACAGTCGCGCGGCGGGCGGTTCGGCCTCGCTCAAGCGAATGTCCGACGAGCGGTGCATCTCTTCGATGCGCGCGAGGTCGAGCAAGCCGGCGGCTCGCACCTTCATTGGTGGGCGTCGGTGTTCGCCAGGCGCACGAACTCTCGATGCAAACGCAGGTCGCCGCTCAGCTCGGGATGAAAACCGAGCGCGACGATGCGTCCGTGCCTCACCGCCACCGGATGACCGTCGTAATTCGCCATCACGTGAACGTCTCCGGCGCGTTCGACCAGGGGAGCGCGGATGAAAACGCCTGGAAACGTCTTTCCGTTGAGACCGTCTATGTGAAGGGGCGCCTCGAAGCTGTCGACCTGGCGGCCGTATCCGTTGCGACGCACGCTGATGTCGAGTAGGCCGAGGCCGTGCTGACCGGGCATTCCGTCCGTGATGTCCCGCGCGAGCAGGATCATTCCCGCGCACGTCGCCAGTGTCGCGAGCCCGCCGCGTATCGCTTCGCGCACCGAATCGAGCATGCCGGCGCGCTCCATCAGCATCGCCATCGTCGTGCTCTCGCCGCCGGGCAGCACGAGGCCGTCGAGACTGTCCAGGTCGTCAATCGTGCGGACCAGCCGCGTCCGCGCACCAACTGCCTCGAGCGCGCGCACGTGCTCGGAGAACGCACCCTGCATCGCGAGGACCCCGATCAGTGGCGCCCGAGCCTTTACCGACGGGGCGGAGCTACCAGCCTCGGGCAGCGAGCAGCTCGTCCTTCGGGATGGCTGGGATCTCGAGGCCGTGCATGGCTTTGCCCAGGTGGGCAGAAACCTCGGCCAGCACCTCAGGCTTGTCGAAGTAGGTGGTCGCCGCGACGATCGCTTTGGCACGCTTCAAGGGGTCCTCGGCCTTGAAGATGCCTGACCCGACGAACACCCCATCGACCCCCAGCTGCATCATCAGCGCGGCGTCGGCGGGCGTCGCGATGCCCCCGGCGGCGAAGTTGACGACCGGAAGCCGGCCGAGCTTCTGGCATTCGACCAGCACCTCGACCGGGGCGCCGATGAGCTTGGCCTCGTGCACGAGCTCGGCGTGGTTCATACCCTTCAGCTTGCGAATGCCGGCGTTGACGGCGCGTGCGTGGCGAACGGCTTCGACGACGTTCCCGGTGCCTGCCTCGCCTTTGGTCCGGATCATCGCCGCCCCTTCGGCAATGCGACGGGTCGCCTCCCCCAGGTCACGGCAGCCGCAGACGAACGGAACCTTGAACGGGTGCTTGTCGATGTGGTTCTCCTCGTCCGCGGGTGTGAGGACTTCCGACTCGTCGATGTAGTCGATGCCGAGCGCCTCCAGGATCTGGGCCTCGACGAAATGGCCGATCCGGCATTTGGCCATGACGGGGATGGTCACCGCGGCCATGATCGACTTGATCAGCTCGGGGTCCGCCATGCGCGCGACGCCGCCTTCCTTGCGGATGTCGGCCGGCACGCGCTCCAGGGCCATGACCGCGCAGGCGCCTGCCTCCTGGGCGATGCGTGCGTGCTCCGGCGTGACGACGTCCATGATCACGCCGCCTTTCAGCATCTGGGCCAGGCCCGCCTTGACCTTGAAGCTGCCCTTTACCCCTTCGTTTCCGTTGCTCGAACCGTTGCGTTCGGCCACGTTCGGAATTCTACGCCCGGGTAAGTTAGAGCCTCTCCAGTACCAGGGTTCGCTTGGAGGCGTACTCGGTGTCGGACAGCAAGCCGTCGCGGTGAAGCCGCGTCAGCATGTCCATCTCCTCGAGCACGTCGAGCAGGGGCGCCATCGTCCGCCGCGCGAGGTAGGCGTCGGAAGCGGAGCCGGCCTCCTCCCCGCGAGCGTCGAACTCGCGCACGAAGAAGAGCGCCTTGACGGCCGAAAATGGAATCCCGAGCTTGCGGACCGGGCTGTCGCTCTGCTCTGCGTGCAGGTGCAGCACCACGCCGTATCGATGTCGCTCGAGGGTGCCGTCGAGATGGCCTCGCAGCACCTCGCCGTCTAGGAAGCGGATCGCCACCTTGCGGGTGGGCGTGTCGGCCAGCTCCTTGTCCCGCTGAAGCTCGACCCACTTCACCGCGGTGAGGGGGATCCAGGCCGTCTCGTTGTTCTCCAGGCCCCCGGCGTCATCGACTTCGACCAGGAAGTCCGGTTCGTCGAAATCGAGGTCGCGGGCGACGCCCTCGACGGTCTCGTCGTCAAAGAAGCGGACGACTATCCGAGCCATTTCACACCTACTGTACTAACCCTCATCTGGCTTCACTCCTGCGCTGGACTTTCAGGCGTCGCCGCCCGATCCGGCGGGCGCATTTGGCACATGTGGCGATGTGATTCCGTACGGCCTCGGCCTGCGGCCGGCGGAGCTTGCCGGCGAGGTACGGCGCCAGCAGCGGCACCGCCTCCTCGTGGCTCAGCTCGCCCTCCCGCTGCGAGGCCAGGTATTCCTCTTTGAACCGGAGGCGAGCTCGGTACAGCAGCGTTTCGACCGCGCTTTCGGACATCTTCAGCGTGCGGGCGATCTGGCGGTAGCTCATGTCCTGGAGCTCGCGCAGGGTGAGCACCAGACGGTACTTCTCGGGCATGCGCTGCGCCACATGCCAGACCTGGCGGCGGGTCTCGTTCGACTCCTGGACGAGGACGGGATCGAATGCGCGAGCCGTCGAAGGCAGGTTGGCCATCAGCTCGTTGTCTTCCTCTTCGGTGGCTCCGTCCGCGCGCAGGTCGCGCTGGCGCCGGCGCAGCTCGTCGTAGCAGAGGTTTCTCGCCACGGTGTGGACCCAGCCGCCGAAGTTGAACGACTCGTCGACCCGGTCCATCATGCGGAGGGCCTTCATGAACGTCTCTTGGGCGATGTCCTCGGCCAGCAGCGCATCCCCCAGCTTGCGGCGGACCAGCCGGTAGATCGACGCGACGTAGCGCCGGTGGAGCTCCTCGAACGCTCGGATGTCTCCCTCGCGGTAAGCCCTGACCAGCTCGACGTCGGTTGGGCTCTCCTTGCCGGCTGGCTTCGAGCCTCCTTCCTCGCCTAATTCCTCGTCCATGTGTGCGTGCGGCAGGCTACTACGGCGGCGCGCGTAAGCATCCGCCCTGGCTCATTTAGGGCCTGCTGCAGGTTCACTCCTTCCTCCGTCAGCGTCACCACGGAGGTGACGCCCAGCTTGCTCAACGCCTCCCATCCCGGGCCCTTGCTGCCGGCCAGCAGCACCACGGGTATGCCGGTGGCGTGGGCGCGCTTGGCGACCTCGCCCGGGGCCTTGCCGTAGGCGGTCTGCTCGTCGGCGCGGCCCTCGCCGGTGATCACCAGGTCTGCGCCGCGCAGCTTGGCATCGAGCCCGGCGGCGTCGACGACGAGCGGTGCGCCGGGAAGCAGGTCGGCCTCCAGGAATGCGACCAGGCCCGCCCCGGTTCCGCCTGCAGCCCCCGCCCCAGGAATGTCGGCGACCCGCTTCCCGAGGTCCCGCTCGATGACTTCGGCCAGGCGGGCGAGCGCCGCATCCAGCTCCCTGACGGCTGCCTCGTCGGCTCCCTTCTGCGGCCCATAGATGGCGCTCGCGCCCGAGGGCCCGGTCAGAGGGTTGGTCACGTCGCACGCCACCTTGACGGCCACCGATCGCCAGCCCCGGTCAAAGCCGGCGGATTCGATTCGCTGCAGCCGGGAGAGCGCGGCGCCGCCCCGGGGCAAGTCCCGTCCGTCCGCATCGAGCAGCCTGTAGCCGAGGGCCTGGGCCATGCCGGCTCCGCCATCGTTGGTCGCCGATCCCCCGATGCCCGCGATGATCGTTTCCGCACCGTCCCGCCGCGCCGCCTCAAGCAACTGGCCGAATCCGTAGGTCGACGTCCGGCGTGGGTCACGCCGAGAAAGCGGGATCAGGGTCAGGCCGCTGGCGGTGGCGAGCTCGACGACGGCCTTACGGCCCGATTCGATCAGACCGTACTGAGCCGAGACGGGATCACCGAGCGGGCCTTCGACCTGCGCCGCCCGGTAGTCGCCGTGGTTGGCCGAGACCAGCGCCTCTACCGTGCCATCACCGCCGTCGGCAACCGGGACCTCGACCACCTCCGCCTCGGGGAACACTTCGCGCACGCCGCGCGCGATCGCCGACGCGGCTTCAGAGGCGGTCAGCGTCCCCTTGAAAGCGTTCGGCGCGACCACCACTTTGTACACGGCGCACGCACCTTACCCCGTTAGTCCGGACGAAGCGACATGGACTCAGACGCAACCCCCCGGATAGTCCGGACTATCCGGGAGGGGGGCGGCGCTCTCAGTAGACCGCGATGGTCCAGTCCTTGTACTTCGGCGTTTCGCCGCGGACGGCGCTGAAGTAGATGTTCTGCAGCTCCTGGGTGAACTCGCCGACCTTGCCATTGCCTACGGGCCGCCGGTCGACCTCGATCACCGGTGAGATCTGCGCTCCGGTGCCGCACAGCAGGAGCTCGTCGCACGTGTAGAGCTCGGTGCGGTCGATGCTGCGCTCGAGCACCGGGAGGTTCAGCTCGTCGCTGATGACCTTGATCAGCAACTGACGCGTGACGCCTTCGAGAATGTCGTCGGTCACGGGCGGCGTGACGAAGGCGCCGTCCTTGAGCATGAAGACGTTTTCCGCCGAACCTTCGGAAACATGACCGTCGACCGACAGCACGATCGCCTCGTCGAACCCGCCCTCCACCGCCTCCGACTTGGCGAGGGCTGCCTGGGCGTACGAGCCGGTGATCTTGGCCCGAGCAGGCAGCGACTGGTCCGGCACCCGCCGCCACGAGCTGACCATGCACCTGATGCCGGCCTCGACCTCGACGTAGTTACCGAACGGAATCGCGTAGATGAAGAACGCGCGGTTCAAGTTGTGCAGCCGGACGCCGATCTCCTCGCTCGACGTGTAGAGCAGCGGCCGGACGTAGACGTCCGACTTGAACTCATTGCGCCGGAGCAGATCCAGAGTGAAGTTGACGAGCTCTTCGGTCGAGTGGGGCAGCGTCATGCGCATGACGTTGGCTGAGCGCTTCATCCGGTCGTAATGAGCGGCGGCCTGGAGCAGGTACAGCTGGTTCTTCTGCTGGTTCCAGTAGGCGCGGATCCCTTCGAAAACCGCTGTGCCGTAGTGCAGCGCGTGAGTCATGAGGCCGAGCTTCACGTCGTTGTAGCGCGCGAAATCTCCGTCGAAGAAGACCCACGTGTTCGGGTGGGCCGCCGGCTTCTTCACCGCGGCCTTGGCTTTCGCGTCCACACCCATCGGGTTTAAGTGTATTAGGGCGCACCGTCGCTCACCTGCACGGGCGTCCCTTCATCTGTTATGAATCCGCTCGTGAGCCTGTACGGCATCATCGCCGACCTCCGCCGCGAGCACCAGACCCCAGCCGCGATGCAGACGCTCGACATGGTGACGGCGGAGCTCGGAGGGACCCGGGACAACCTAAAAGAGGCCGTCGCCAACCTCGAGGACAAACCACTGCCGTCGGGCAGCAAGCCGGTGCTCGATGAGCTCGTACAGCGCGCGCGTCAGGAAGGCGTATACGACCTCGATTACGGCCCTGATCCGTATGACAAGCCGCCGCTGGAGCCGCTCGACGAGGGTACGGCTGGGATTGGAGCTCTGCTCGCGATCTCCTCCCTGGCCGGAGTCGCGCTGGCGATCTTGGCCGCCGCCCTGGGACTGAACGCAATCTTCAGCTCCGGCAGTGGCTGAGTACTCGTTCGACGTCGTTTCGGAGTTCGAGGCGGTAGAGCTGACCAACGCCGTGGACCAGGCCCGCCGCGAGGTCGGCACGCGCTACGACTTCAAAGACACCGCCACCACGTACGACCACCGCGAAGACGTGATCGTCGTCGAGTCGGCGAGCGAGGACCGCGCAAGGGCCGCGCTTCAGGTGCTGCGCGAAAAGGCGGCTCGACGCCAGCTTTCACCGAAGCTCTTCAAGGCGGGCGACCCGAAAACCATTGGCAAGGGCCGCGGCCAGATCGAGGTCCGGCTGAACGCCGGGATCACCGACGAAATCGCTCGGGACCTCCGCAAGCGGATTCAGAACGTCGCCCCGAAGGCGCAGGTGCGGATCCAGGGCGACCAGCTGCGTGTCACCTCCAAAGACAAAGACACGTTGCAGCTTGTGATCAAGTCGCTGCGCGAGGCGGAGGACATTCCCGTCCCGCTCCAGTTCACGAACTACCGCTAGGTCACCGCATGAGCGGCGTGGTCGTCATTCCCGCGATTGACATCCTTGGCGGGCGCTGCGTTCGCCTGACGCAGGGCAAGTACGACCAGCCGACGGTATATGCAGACGACCCGGTTGAGGTGGCAATGCGATTCGCCGCCGCCGGAGCGAAGCGAATTCACGTCGTCGACCTCGATGCCGCGCGAGGTTCCGCAAGCAACAAGCCCGTGATCACGCGGATGCTCGAACACTCGGACATCCAGTTCCAGGTCGCCGGCGGCGTCCGCAGCGCGGAGGCGGTGACAGCCTTGCTCGAGGGCGGCGCGCAATGGGTCGTCATGGCTACAGCCGCAGTCCGCGATCCACACCTGTTCGAGCGTTGCGCGTTTCAGCATCCGGGGCGGATCCTGGCCGCCCTCGATGTCCGCGACGACAAGGCCGCGGTGGGTGGGTGGCTGGACACGGACCCGGTCGTCCTCAAGGCGTTGGTCGGCCGCTGGGCGGACCTCCCCCTTGCCGGGCTGATCCTCACCTGCATCGACCGCGACGGCACGATGTCAGGACCCGACATCAAGACCCTGGCCAGGGTGCGCAAGATGACCAGGCTCGAGCTGCAGTATTCAGGAGGCGTGGCTTCGGTCGACGACCTCCGCCAGGTGGCCGCGGCCGGCGCCGAAGCGGTCATCCTCGGCAAGGCGCTCTACGAGGGAAAGATCACGCTGGAGCAAGCGCAGGAGGCGTGAGGCGGATCTGGCTGATCGCGATGGCGATCGTGCTGATCGCTTGCGGCGGGCGTGAAGCGGCCGACGACCAAGGCCTGCATCAGGACATCCAGAACCACACCAGCGGCGCGGAGGTCACGTTCGACGGGACGGTCCTGAACGACCCGGTGCAGAGCGGCGACCACGAGCGATTCCAGGTCAAGACAACCACCGGCGAGATCCTCGAGGTCGACCACAACACGAGCCTCGCCCAAGCCGTTCCGATCCACAAAGGGGACGGCGTCGTCATCCACGGCCAGCTCTACATCGATCCCGGGCCGCGCTACGGCGTGCACTGCACGCACGCGCAGACATCGGGCGGCTGCCCGAATCCAGGCTGGATCGAGTACAACAACACCTATTACGAATGAGACGACGAATCCGCGCCTCGCCATCCAGCTTTACTCGCAATCTGCTCCGAGGGCCGTACCGCCCGCTCGAAAGGGTGCGCGTGATCGTCATCAACATCGGAAGAAAACGAGGCGGACGTGGCTGCTGCGGCAACTACGGCGAGCCCGGTTGTTGAATGACCAAAGACGAGGCCCGTGCGGCCGGTTTGATCAAGTAGGAGGAGCGGCTACCTGATGCACGCGGTGGTCTTCGAAAGCAATGGTGGGCCCGAGGTCCTCGACCACAAAGAGGTGCCGGATCCGGCGCCGCGCGACGGCCAGGTTCTCGTTGACGTCGAGGCGGTGGGCATCAACTTTCGAGACGTCTATGAGCGCGAGGGACTGGACTACGGCCAGAAGCCGCCGGCAATCGTGGGCGTCGAGGGTGCCGGCACCGTCACGCAGACCGGCCAACGGGTGGCGTGGATCGACGTGCCACACAGCTATGCGGAACGAGTCGCGGCCGATCCCGCCAAGCTCGTCCCCATCCCCGACGGAATCTCGTCCGAGATCGCGGCGGCTGTTCTGCTCCAGGGCATCACCGCCCACTACCTCGCGTTCGACTCGTATCCGATCCAAGAAAGCGATTGGGTGGTCGTCCACGCGGCCGCCGGCGGAGTCGGGCTGTTGCTGACGCAGATGGCAAAACTACGCGGCGCTCACGTGATCGGAACAACGTCGACAGAAGAGAAGGCCGCGCTCGCTCGGGAAGCGGGGGCCGACGAAGTGCTTCGATACGAAGGCTTTGCGGACCGGGCCCGCCAGATGACGGGCGACGCGGGCGTGGCGGCCGTCTACGACGGCGTCGGCAAGACCACCTTCTATGAAGGCCTCCAAGCCATCCGGCCGTTCGGCAAGATGATCCTGTACGGCGCGGCGAGCGGCCAGCCCGATCCCCTCCCGGTTGCGCTGCTGGCCAAGCACGGCTCTATCTACGTGCAGCGACCGACCATCAAGACATACACGCGCACGCCGGAGCTTCTCCGCGAACGGGCGCGCCGCGTCTTCGAGCTCGTGGAGCATGGCAAGCTCGAGGTGCGGATTGGAGCGCGCCACCCGCTGGCCCAGGCGCGGCAGGCCCACGTCGACCTGCAGGCCCGCAAGACCACTGGCAAAATTCTTCTGATCCCCTAGGACTTGCGCCGCGGCGCTTTGCGGGCCACCACCGAGACCGTGGCCTGGGCGACCGGCCGGACGACGATCTCGTCGATGTCCACGTGTGGGGGCCGCGTCACAGCGAACACCACGCAGTCCGCGATATCTTCCGCGGTCAGCGGCTTGAGTCCCTCGTAGACGGCTTTGGCCGCCTTGCGGTCGCCGTGGAAGCGGACGATGCTGAACTCCGTCTCGACGAGCCCCGGTGCGATCTCGGTGATGCGGATCGGCTCCCCGTTCAGCTCGAGCCGGAGCGTCTTGGTGATCGCGCGCACCGCGTGCTTTGCCGCTGTGTAGCCGCCACCGCCCTTGTAAGTCTCGAATCCGGCGATCGAGCCGATGTTGACGATGTGTCCATGCTTCGCCTTACGCAGAAGGGGTAGGCACGCGCGTGTCATCCACATCAGGCCCAGGACGTTGGTCTTCCACATGGTGATCCACTCGTCGTCGATCGCCTTCTCGATCGGGTTGAGCCCGACGGCGCCGCCGGCGTTGTTGACCAGCAGATCGATACGCCCGAATCGCTTACCTACCTCGCGGACGAAATCCTTGATGCTTCGCCCATCCGTGACGTCGAGCGGCAGGGCCACTCCTTCCTCGCCCGCCACGCGCTCGAGGCGCTCCACGCGACGTGCCCCGACCACGACCTGGTAGCCATGCCGGCCAAGCGCGATCGCGGTCGCGGCGCCGATTCCCGAGGAAGCTCCCGTGATGACTGCGACTTGAGTCACGTTCTTCGCCCCTGATGTCATACCGCCGCCCAACCGACGCCGACCAAGCGTAACCTAGGCAAAGAATGCTGGACGGGGTGGTTGCAGCGATCGTCGTCCTGCTCGTCGGCGCGGGCGTTCTCATCATTCTCGGCCCGCGCAACGTGGTCCGACGGATCGCCTCGTTGCGCCGGCCCAACAAGATCGCGGCCCTGTTCGAGCCGCGACGGCCACGAGAGGTCATGCCGTCGGCGCTCAACCCGAAGACGCAGCGCGTGCTCGTCGCCGCCGCGCGCCTGGCGACCTGGATGCGTGGGCATGGCCACGAGGAGGTGGCGCGCGAGATTCGCAGCGCGGCCGCCCGGATGACCGGCAACGAGCCGGCCGGCCTGTACGCCCTGCAGACAACTCTCCGCCGGATCAGGGTCGTGAACATCTCGGACAGCCCATCCCAGGAGCGGCTGAAGGCGCTCGTCGCCGAGCTTCGTACCGCGGTTCAAGATCGATTCGAGCAGCTGGAGCTGCTTCCGTTCCGCCGACCCTGATCCCCTGAAGACCGAGCGCCGGCGGGTCAGCTCCGGGTCGCCCTTCGAAAAGACGATCGGCTTCTGCCGCGCCATTCGCATCGGCGAGCGGGTCGTTGTGTCGGGCACGGCGCCTGTCTGGCCCGACGGGTCGGTGGACCCGGATCCGTACATCCAGGCCAGACGGTGCTTCGAGATCATCGTCACCGCTCTCGGCGAAGCCGGAGCCACCGTGGACGACGTCGTGCGCACGCGCATGTTCGTGACCGACGCCGCTTACGGAGACGCCGTCGGCCGGGCGCACGGCGAAGTGATGAGCAGGGCCCGGCCCGCGGCGACCATGGTCGTGGTCAAAGGTCTTCTCGACGAACGATGGAAGGTCGAGATCGAGGCGGACGCGATTACTTCTTAGGTTTCGGACCCTTGCCGGACTCGACGTACCTCTTCAGCGACTGCATGTTCCTGCGGATGCCCTCTGCGTACTGGGGTCCCAGCAGACCGCCCGCGAAACGCAGCAACCCGGTCAGCTCGTAGTCCATCTCGTAGACCAGCCGGGTCGATCCGTCGTCGAGCTGCTTGTACGTGTACGACCACGTCCCCTTCAACGGCCCTTTGATGAAGGCGCCGGCGCACTTCTTCGGCTTGGTGTAGGTCGCCTGCTCGACCTCGAGCCTCTCCTTGTGACCGGCGATGTCGAGGTGATATCGATATCGCGTTCCCTTTCCCGGTGGCCCGTCGTCGAGCTTCTCCACCTTCTCGAGGTTGGACGTCCATTTCGGCGCGTTCGTCACATCCTCCGCCACCACCGCCCACACGCGCTCCGGCGGCGCCTTGATCTCGACCAACTCTCGGATCTTGGCCACGGTGCGATCATCGCATCTGGTGTCTCTCGAGACCGCGCCGCCCGCACGCATGCTCGGCGCGCTTCGTCATCGCAACTACCGGCTCTTCCTCGCCGGCCAGATCGTCTCGACGGTCGGCACGTGGATGCAGACCGTGGCGCTTCCATGGCTCGCGCTGCAGTTGACGCACAACGGATTTCTCGTCGGGCTCGTCCTGGCGGCGCAGTTCCTGCCCGTCCTGATCGGCAGCCCATTTGCCGGTGTGATCGCGGACCGCTTCCGAAAACGAAACGTGTTGCTTCTCACGCAAACAGCCTTTGTCGTGCCTCCGCTCGCTCTCTTTGCGATGAGCGCAACGGGGCACGCCCAGTACTGGATGCTGATCGTCGCCGCCCTGACGACCGGCACGATCAACACCCTCGACGTCCCCACGCGGCAAGCCTTCCAGGTCGAGATGGTGGGCAAGCAGGACTTGATGAACGCGATCGCGCTCAACTCCTCGGTCTTCAACGCCTCCGCGGTCATTGGTCCGTCGATCGCGGGCTTGCTCATCGCGGCTGTCGGCGTGCCTGTCTGCTTCTTTCTCAACTCGATCAGCTATGTCGCCGCGATCGCGGCCCTGCTGTTGATGCGAGACCTGCCCGCGGAGGTGCCGCAACGGGAGGAACAGTCCCTCCTGGTGCGGCTCGCCCAGGGGCTGGCATACGCGCGGAGCGAGCCTGTCGTCGGAATGCTGCTCATTGCGGTGGCGGTCTTCTCGCTCTTCGCCATGAACCGCACCACCCTGATGCCGCTGTTTGCAGACCAGGTGCTCCACGTCGGCGCGCATGGATTCGGCTTTCTCCTGGCGTCGATGGGGCTGGGTTCCCTCACGGGGGCACTGACACTTGCCTTCTTCCCGCGTTTCGGCGTTGACCCGCGACGCCAGCTGTGGATGGCGGCGATCTGGGTCGCCGCGCTGCTCGAGTTCTCCCTCTCGCGCGTGTTTGTGATCTCGCTGGTCACGCTCTTCGTGGCCGGCTACTGCCAGATCTCATTCATCGCGGCCGCCAACAGCCGCATCCAGACCATCACGCCAGACCACCTGCGCGGCCGCGTGATGGCGCTCTACGCAGAGGCCTTGATCGGCGTGGGGCCGGTTGGCGCCACCCAGGCGGGCGCGCTGGCCGCGCTGTTGGGAGCGCCGTGGGCGATGGCGATCGGCGCGACGGTGGCCGGCGGGGTCGTGCTCGCGATCCGGCTATTGACTCCCCAGGTCTTCAGTCAGCCCAGCCAGACCTCAAGCACTGCGGCCACAGCCAGCGCCGGTACGAGCCAGCGGAGCGCCCGGACATAATCGGCCAGCGCGGCCAGCACCCGAGCGGTCCAGCCGCCCCGGGCGTCCATGTGCATGGCGGTGGCGCCGACCTGTATCGCCAGCCCGCCCGCGATGATCGCGGCCGGAATCTCCACCAGGCCGTTCGGCACGATCCCGGACAGGGCGATGGTCCACGAGGACAGGGCGGCGGCAAACCCCAGCAAGAACCCTGGCGCGAAGGTGAGGAGGAACCCGCTCAGACCCAGGGTGAGCACCGCGAGCAGCGCCACGAGGAGGAAAGCCAGGAGGTTGTGCGCGAAGATCGCCATCGCCTCCTCGACCGCACCGCCTCCCCCAGCTGAGCGCACGAGACTCGAAAGGACGGGTCGCACCACGGCCGGCGGGATGGCGCTGCTCGAACCGGCCACGAACCCGGCCAGCGCGCCGATCGGGAACCCGGCGGCCGCGATGAGCACCGGGATGCGCCGCATCCATATAAGCCGCAGAAAAGCCGGCCGCCGGCCGAAACTCGCGCGCACGACGCCCATCGCGCGCCGCATTGGATGCCCCAGCCCAGCGTCCCGCGCCAGGAGGGCCTCGCGCGAGAAGCCGTTGAAGCCCATGCGCAGCAGGACGATCGCGACCACGATCATCAGCAGCGCGAAGCACCACAAGAACTCGGCGCGGCCGAGCAGGATCAGGGCTGCCTCGACCTGGAGGACGACCGACATCGGCAGGATGATGAAGGAGGCCATGACGTTGGCCGCGCGCATGGTGCGGGCGTTGAGGCTGATGATCACCGCGCCGGCCACCATCGCGGCGACCTGGCAGATCGTCGAAAGCGCCAGGGCGAGCAGGATACCGAGGGGAAAATAGCCGAGGCCTGGAAAAGCGACGAGGCAGTAGACGATCAGGCCGCCGTAACAGAGCGTGAGCGAGACGGTCAGCACCGCCACGACCTTGCCCGCATAGATCTCCGCCTCGCGAAGAGGAGTCGAAAGCAGCACCTCGAGCGTCGTGCGTTCGCGCTCGCCGACAAACGACTCCAGGGCGAGCACCAACGAGAAGCTGGCCGGGATGAAGACCACGAAAAAGGCGCCGACCAACGAGAGCCGGTCCACGACCGCTGTGCCGCCGCCGAATGCCGCGAGCGCGCGGACGCCCGACCCCGCGCCCATGGGGATCGCAAGCGTGAGCCCGACCATTGCCAGGATGAGACGGAGCTCGCTCACGGCGTCACGCAGGTCGCGCGCGGCGACCAGCGCGGCTTTACGCCGTTCTAACTTCGGCCAGATCACGATGGTTGTCCACAATCGCGAGGTAGATGTCCTGCAGCGTCGGCATCTCGCGCACCTCTTGGCGCATCTTCAAACCGGAGCGGCGGCGTAGCTCGACCAGGTTGCCGATCGCAAGCGCGCGGCCGGCGGACATGATCCCGATGTCTCCAGCAAGGTGCTCGGCCTCTTCCATGCTGTGGGTGCAGATGACGAGCGCGCTGCCTTTCCTCTGCAGATCCTTGAGATAGATCCACGCACGCCTGGCGCTGTCCGGATCCAGCGCCGAGGTCGGTTCGTCGGCGAGCACGAGTCTCGGCCGGTGGAGCGTGGCGCGTATGAGTGCCACTTTCTGGCGCATGCCTTTCGAGAAGGTGCCCAGCCACCGGTCGCCGGCGTCGGTGAGCTCGAAGACCTCGAGCAACTCGTCGATCCGGCTCCGGCGAGTGTTGGGCTCGATGTCGTAGATCGCCCCGAAGTAGTCCAGGTACGCCTTGACGGACATGCGCTCGTAGAGGCCGGGGACCTCGGGCATGAGGCCGACTCGCGCGCGGACCGCAGCGGGATCGTCGGCGGCGTCGATGCCGTCGACCTTCACCATTCCACCGCTGGGCAGCAGGACTCCCGCCATACAGCGCAATGCGGTCGTCTTCCCTGCACCGTTGCGGCCGAGCAGGACCAGGCATTGGCCTTCCTCGACGCTGACGGTCAGGTCCTGGAGCGCGAGCACGTCGCCGTAGCGCTTGGCGAGACCTTCGACTTCCAGCATGGGCTACTGGATTCTGACGGGCTATCCCCTTGAAGTTGGCGGTTTTGGCGGCGAAGGAAACCTCGGTTGAAGCTGCGGGTCGAGGCGCCGGACGGAACGCCGGCCCCAGACGGCGGTCAAAACCCAGAGCACCGCGAACGAGATAATGCCTGCGATCACGACGACTACGGGATCACCGCCGAAACCAAGAGCGATCAGGCCACCGAGCGCCCCGGCGACCGACGCCACGATCAACGAAAGCATCCCTGGCAGCGTCTGCAGGCCGTGGAACAGCGATCCGAGACGATCAGCGCCGGTGGCGTCGATGCCCAGGGTTTGGAGGGCGCCAGGCAAATCGTCGTAAGGGCTCGTGATGAAGTGCGGCTCGAGCTCTGGATGGAGCTCGAGATACGCGCTCCGCAGGCGATTCATCCCGAGCACCCATCGGAAGTCGTCGCCGTTGAGCGACGTGAGCCGGGCGATCGTGAAAACGCCCACCAGCAAAACGACCGAGAGCATGAAGACGGCGATGGAGATGAACGCCGGCCCGAAGTGATCGGCCTGCGCGACGAGCGCGAGCGCGATCACCGCACCCGACAGGATCGCCAAGAACATGTTGATTCGCCCGAGCGACTCGGTGTACGTCAGCGAACGCGTCGCAAGCAGGCTCCAGTGCTCGGTGGCGAGGACCTGGAGCTTGGATGCGGTCGATGCGTCCCGGACCGGCGGAATCTCTGTCGACATTCTTTCCTCCTAGTCTCGAGGCAAGTAGCGGGGCAGGTCGGCAAGCGATCTGAACGCGCGAGCTTCGAGGAACGATGCAATCCCATCGTGGACCTCGGCGATCGCCTTCGGGTTGACGAACGTCGCTGTGCCGACCTGGACCGCGGTGCAGCCGGCGACCAGGAACTCCAGCGCGTCCTCGGCTCGCGCGATCCCGCCAATCCCGATCACCGGGATGCGGACTGCGCGCGCGGCCTGGTGCGCGAGGTGAACCGCAAGCGGACGGATCGCCGGTCCGGACAGGCCGCCTGTCCTGAAGCTCAGACGCGGCCGGTACGCGTTCAGGTCGATCGACATGCCGACGAAAGTGTTGATCGCGCAGAGCGCGTCGGCACCGGCCGACTCGACCGCCCGCGCGATGACTCCGATATCGCTGACCATCGGCGTCAGCTTCACCCAGACCGGCAGCTTCGTCCGCTTGCGCACCGCCTCGGTAACCGTGGCCGCGGCGCGGGGGTCGTTGCCGAAGAACATGCCCCCCTGCTCGACGTTCGGGCACGAGATGTTGATCTCGAAGCCGGCGACGCCCGGGACGCCGTCCAAGCGCGAGGTCAGCTCCGCGTACTCCGAGACGGACTCGCCGTTGATGTTGACCAGCACCGGGAAATCCCACTCCGCCCACTGAGGCGCGTAATCGCGCACCAGCGCGTCGGCGCCCGGCCCCTGCAAGCCGATCGCGTTGAGCATCCCGCTCGGCGTTTCGGCGATGCGTGGCGGGGCGGTGCCCTCCCTCGGGCGAAGGAAGATGCCTTTCGACACCATCGCGCCCAATGCGCGACGCTCCAGCAACGGCACCTCCGTGCCATAACCGAACGTGCCCGAGGCCGCAAGCACCGGGCCGCGCAGCTTCATGCCGCCGACCGCGACCGACATGTCCGTGCTCATGCGACCACCGCGTAAGGGAGATGCGACGGCAGCGCGTCCCAATCGATGTCCGCGGCGCGATAGACCGGGCCTTCCTTGCACGCGCGGTCGTAGCCGCCGCGTTTGAGCGGCACCGCGCACCCAAGGCATACGCCGGTCCCGCAGCCCATGTAAGTCTCGACCGCCACCTGCGCCTCCGGCCATCGCTCGGCGGCCGCGGCGAGCATGCGGTTCGGCCCGCAGGCGATCACGAGGTCCGCGTCCGGCGCCGCCGCGACCGCGGAGCCGGGGGTGCCCTGTGAGCCGTCGTCGGTGGCCCAGATCACCGTGTCCCCGTCCATCTCGGAGCACAGCTCGGCGGCCGTGCGAGCGCCATGGACCCATGTGACCTTCATGCCCGCGACCCTCGCGTCGCGGGCCGCGAGCAGCATCGGCGCGACACCGAGACCGCCGCTGACCAGCACGGCTTCCCTGGCGCCGCCACCGAATTCGAATCCGCGTCCCAGCGGGCCGAGGCAGCTGAGCCGGTCGCCGACCTCCATCGCGAGCATCTGCCCGGTGCCGCTGCCGACCGCCTTCAAGACCACCTCGATGTGCTCGCCTTCCGCGCGGTAGACCGAGAAGGGGCGGCGCAGAATTGGACCTCCAGACCATCCGAGGTTGACGAACTGGCCCGCACGCACGGCAGATGCGATCTCCGGGGCGTGCATGCCGATCACGAACATGCCCCGGGCGACCTGGCGTTTGCCGGTCACCGGCGTGTCAAGCACGAACAGGATCAGTCCTCCCCGCGCGCCATTCGTCGATGGTTCGCACCTCCAGCTCGTCGGCCGCGACGACGGCGGACTCGAGCAGGGCGGTGGCGGTGTCCAATGAGGTGAGGCACGGGATGCGCCGCTCGACGGCGGCCCGGCGGATCTCGAAGCCGTCCTTGAAGACCGGATTGCCATCGCCGGGGTCTTCATAGATGTTCGACATCGTGTTGATGACGAGCTGCACCTCACCGCGGACGATGACGTCCAGGACGGTCGGGCCCTCCTCGCCGATCTTGGCGACGACGCGAGGCGAGAAGCCCGCCGCGCGCAGCGCCCGCGCGGTGCCATCAGTCGCGACCAAACGACACCCGAGCTGGATGAGGCGAGACACGATCGGGAACAGCTCGGGCTTGTCCGCGTCGGCGATCGTGAGCAGCGCCGCGCTTCCGCGCTCGACGTGCATGCCCGACGCGGCAAAGGCTTTGCGCAGCGCCTCGTTCAACGTGCCCGCGATGCCGATCGCTTCGCCCGTCGATTTCATCTCGGGACCGAGGTAGGAATCCACGGCCGGCAGCTTGTTCATGGAGAAGACCGGGGCCTTCACCGCCACCAGGTCCCGCGGCGGCACAAGCCCCGTCGCCCAGCCGCGATCGGCCAGCTTTTCGCCCAGCATCACGCTGGTCGCGAGCTTGACCATCGGCACGCCGGTGACCTTGGACAGGAATGGCACCGTGCGCGACGCGCGCGGGTTGACCTCCAGCACGTAGACATGGCCGCGGTGCACCACGTACTGCACGTTGACCAGGCCGCGCAGACGCAGGTGGCGCGCGATGCGGACCGTGTAGTCGACGATGCGGTCGATCTCAGCACGCTCCAGGCCTTGCGCCGGATAGACCGCGTATGAGTCCCCAGAATGCACGCCCGCCCGCTCGACGTGCTGCATGACGCCCGGGATGACGACCGTGTCTCCGTCGGAGATCGCGTCGACCTCCACCTCGGTGCCCTGCAGGTACTTGTCGACGAGCACCTGGCCGCGCGGCATGGCGCTGATCGCCCACACCATGTAACGCCGAAGCTCGTCGCGGTTGCGCACGATCTCCATCGCTCGCCCGCCAAGCACGTAGCTCGGCCGGACCAGCACCGGATAGCCGGCGCGATCCGCGATGGCTTCGGCTTCTTCGACCGTGGTCGTGGTGCCCCCCATCGGTTGTGGGATGCCGATCGCATCCAGCGAGCGCGCAAACGCTCGGCGGTCCTCCGCCAGGTCGATGGCCTCGACGCTCGAACCCATGATCGGGATGCCGTGCTGGTCGAGCTGCTCGGCCAGGTTGATCGCGGTCTGGCCGCCGAACTGGACCAGCGCGCCAGCCACCCGCTCGGTCCGCGCGACGTTCAGAGCGCCGTCGAGGTCGAGCGGCTCGAAGTAAAGGCGGTCGGAGGTGTCGAAGTCGGTCGACACCGTCTCGGGGTTGGAGTTGACGAGCACGGCGCGCACGCCGGAGTCGCGCAAGGCCCATGCGGCGTGGACGGAGCAGTAGTCGAACTCGATTCCCTGGCCGATCCGAATCGGGCCCGATCCGATGACGATCACGGTCTGCGTCGCGACCGGGGTCGATTCAGTCTCCTCCTCCCAGCACGAGTAGTAGTAGGGCGTCGCCGCCTCGAACTCGCCGGCGCACGTATCGACGAGCTTGTAGGTTGGTGTGGATGGTGGAACGGCATCGCCGCGCAGCGCCGCGATCATGGAGTCGGAGAATCCGGCCCGCCTGAGCTCGCGAACGTCGCCTTCGACCTCCAGCCGCACGAGGCTGGCCAGCCGGTCGATGAACCACCTGTCGATGCGGCTCCTTTCCGCCAGTGACTCCGCATCGGCGCCGTTGCGCAGCGCGTCCAGGAGGGCGAACAGGCGGCGGTCGTTGGGCTGGTCGATCGTCTCCGGGCCGAGCTCCCACGCCACCGGCGGCTTCTGCTCGAGCGACCTCATGGCTTTGATGAGCGCCGCCTCGAAAGTGCGCTCGACCGCCATCACCTCGCCCGTCGACGCCATCTGAGTGCCGAGCCTGCGGTCACCCGCGGGGAACTTGTCGAACGGCCAGCGCGGGATCTTGACGACGCAGTAGTCGAGCGCGGGCTCGAAGGCCGCGAAGGTGCGGCCGGTGACCTCGTTGCGGATTTCCTCCAGCCGCCTGCCGACGGCGACCTTGGCGGCCACGCGCGCGATCGGGTAACCGGTCGCCTTCGACGCCAACGCCGACGAGCGGCTGACCCGTGGGTTCACCTCGATCACGTAGTAATCCGAGCTCTTCGGATCCAGCGCGAACTGCACGTTGCAGCCGCCCTCGATGCCGAGCGCGCGGATGATGCGGATCGCCGACGAGCGCAGCATCTGGTGGTCGCGGTCGGACAGCGTCTGCGCCGGCGCGACGACGATCGAATCGCCCGTATGCACTCCCATGGGGTCGAGGTTCTCCATGTTGCAGACCGTGATGCACGTGTCCGCGCCGTCGCGCATCACCTCGTACTCGATCTCCTTCCAGCCCCAAAGCGAGCGCTCGATGAGCACCTGGTGGATTGGTGATGCGGCAAGGCCTCGGACGGCCACGCGCTCGAGGTCGGCCTTCGTGGTGACGAAACCGCCGCCGGTGCCGCCCAGCGTGTAGGCCGGCCGGATGACGAGCGGAAGCCCGTTCGCCAAAGCGAAGTCCCTGACTTCTTCCATCGACTCGCACACCCGCGAGATCGGGACCGGCTCGCCGATCTCTTCCAGCATCTGCTTGAAAGCCTGGCGGTCTTCCGCCTTGCGAATCGTGTCGATGGTCGCGCCCAGCAGCCGGACGTGATGCCGCTCGAGGACGCCCGCGTTGGCCAGGTCGGTCGCAAGGTTGAGCCCGGTCTGTCCACCGAGCGTGGGGAGCAGAGCGTCTGGCTGCTCGCGCGCGATGATCCTTTCCACCGCCTCGACCGTGAGCGGCTCCAGGTAAACGCGGTCGGCGACGTCCTCGTCGGTCATGATGGTCGCGGGGTTGGAGTTCACGAGCACGGTCTCGATGCCTTCCTCGCGCAGCGCTTTACAAGCCTGAGTCCCGGCGTAGTCAAACTCGGCCGCTTGGCCGATCACGATCGGCCCCGAGCCGAGGATGAGTACTTTGCGAGGCCGTGGCTGCTCCTTCATTCCCGCGACAGCCTTGGCGACCGGCGCGCCGCTGCGCACCATGTCGATGAACCGGTCATAGAGATGCTGGTTGTCCTGGGGACCAGGACAGCCTTCGGGGTGATATTGCACGCTGAAAGCCGGCAGCCGACGGTGGCCGAGGCCCTCGACCGAGCTGTCGTTGAGGTTGCGCTGGGACACGTAGAAGTCGCCGGCCGGGATTGACACCGCGTCCACCTGGAACTCGTGGTTCTGGCTGGTGATGTGCACGCGGCCGGTGTCGGCGTCTTTGACAGGGTGGTTGACCCCGTGGTGGCCGTACGGCAGGCGCGACGTGGTCGCGCCGGCGGCCCGACCCATGATCTGGTGGCCGAGGCAGATCCCGAACATCGGGATCCGGCCGAGCGCCGCGCGGGCCAGCTCCACGGGCCCGTCCAGCACCGCCGGGTCGCCAGGTCCGTTCGACAGCACCAGGCCGTCGGCGCCGCTCGCCTGCACGTCCGCCCATGTGGCGGTGTGAGGCATCACGACCACCCGGCAGCCTCGCTCGCGAAGCGAGCGCAGGATGTTGGTCTTGACGCCGTAGTCGACGACGGCCACGAGCAGGCCGGCGCCGTCGCTCCGCCGGCGGGTCCGCAGCTCGGGCGGCAGCGGCTCGAGCCACTCTTCCTGTTTCGTCCGCGAGGTCTCGGCGACCAGGTCCTGCTCCGCAAGCGGCGTCACGCGTTTCGCGGCGGCCACGAGCTCGTCGAGCCGTGCCTGCGTCGGGGCGGCGGGCTCATGGACCAGGACCGCCCGCTGCGCTCCATTGATTCGGATATGGCGCGTGAGAGCACGGGTGTCGATCTCCGTGATCGCCGGAACGTTCCACCGTCGCAGGTACTCGTCGAGCGACGCTTCGCTCGAGTGATGGCTGGGCGCGGGGCAAGCCCAGCGCACGATCAGCGCGCGCGCCCACGGACGCGCCGATTCGGCGTCGGCGTCGCGCACGCCGTAGTTGCCCTGCAGCGGGTATGTCATACAGACCATCTGACCGGCATACGAAGGGTCGGTCAGCACCTCCTGGTAACCCGTCATGGCGGTGTTGAATACGACCTCTCCTTGACCCAGGGCATCGGCCCCGAGCGGCACACCGACGAAGGAGCGGCCGTCCTCGAGCACGAGTACCGCAAACGTCTTCTCAGCCGGCAACGATCACCGCCTGGTCGATTCCGTCTTCCTCGGCCATGAGGACTTCGATTCGCTCTGAATCGGCGGTCGGGACGTTTTTGCCGACATAGTCGGGCCGGATCGGCAGCTCGCGGTGGCCCCTGTCGACCAGGACCGCCAGCTGGATCGCGCGGGGACGCCCGAAGTCCATCAGCGCATCCATCGCCGCTCGCGCTGTGCGGCCGTGATGGATCACATCGTCGACCAGCACCACGACCTTGCCGCCGATGTCGGGCAGGTCGCTTCCCGACCGGTGGCCGTCGTGCGGCCGGAGGTGCAGATCGTCGCGGTGCAGCGTCACGTCGAGCCGGCCGAAAAGGACCGGACTCTTCTCGAGCGTGGTCAGGATCTGGGCGAGGCGCTGCGCTAGAACGTCGCCCTTGCTGACGACGCCGACGAGCACCACGCCCTCGACGCCGCGATTGCGCTCCACGATCTCATGGGCGATGCGCGAAAGCGAGCGGCGGATCTGGTCCGCGTCCATGACCGTGGCTTTGAGGCGTCCTTCGGTGACGCTCACGACAGAAGCTTGTCGAGGAGGGCCATGCGGATGTGCAGGCCATTGCGGGCCTGCCGGAAATATGCCGCTCGCGGATCCTCATCGACCTCGGGCGCGATCTCGTCGACCCGCGGCAGCGGGTGCATGAGGATCGCGTACTTGCGCATCAGCGTCATCGACGCCTTGTCCATCCGGTAGACACCCTTCACCGCGTTGTACGCCTCGGGGTCTGTGAATCGCTCCTTCTGGATCCGGGTCATGTACACCACGTCGACGTCCGGCAGCACCGCGTTGAGATCCTCTGTCTCGACCCACGGCACATGGTGCTCGTCCAGATGCGCTTTCAGGTCGTCGCCCATCGCAACCTGGGGCGGAGCTACAAACCAGAGCTTGATGTCCTTGAACTTGCTGAGCAGGTAGGTCAGCGAGCGCACGGTCCGGCCGTTGGCCAGGTCGCCGACCATCGCCACACGGACGCCGTCGATCTTGCTGAGCTCGTCACGGATCGTGTAGAGGTCCAGCAGCGCCTGCGTCGGGTGCTGGCCAGGGCCGTCACCCGCGTTGATGATCGGCACCGCGCTCACCGCTGCAGCGCGCTTGGCGGCGCCTTCCTCTTTGTGCCGCACCACAATGACGTCGGCGTATCCGCTGACGATGCGGATCGTGTCCTCGAGCGTCTCGCCCTTCGCCGCGGATGAGAATTCGCGGGCGTTGTCGGTACCCATCGTCGTCCCACCGAGGCGCAGCATGGCCGCCTCGAAAGAGAGTCGGGTCCTGGTCGAGGGTTCGTAGAAAAGAGCGGCCATCACCTGGCCCGCGAGCCGTCCAATGAAGTGGTGCGGCTCGCGCTTCATCTCCTCGGAGCGAACGAAAAGCTCTTCCAGGAGAGCGCGTGAGAACTGCTGACTCTCGACTACATGACGGAGTCGGGACCCGACGGCCATGAAAAAACCTCCTTCCCAGGCTCACCGGCCCGGACTTAAAGGACTTCGGGCGAAAGTCTAGCAACAACCGGTAACTTAGGCGGGCGATGAACAAGCGACCTGGCCAGGTGAGGGTCACGATCGAGACGGGCTACTGCTCGTTCTGCGGTCGACCCCGCAACCTCCGCCGGGAAGAGCACCAGCTCGGCACCCTGGTCCGAAGCATCGTGACGTGCGAAACCTGCCACCGGACCCTGTCGAGCTCAGTCGGCGTCGCGTCCGCCGAACCCGTCGCCGTCGAGGCACCCGTCGCGGTGGAAGAGCCGGTCGAGACGGCTGCGCCGGTCAAGGCAAAAGCGCCCGCCAAGCCAAAGGCCGCGCCCGCCAAGCCAAAGGCCGCGCCCGCCAAGCCAAAGGCCGCGCCCGCCAGGCCAAAACCCGCGCGTGCCAAGAAGACCGCCAAGCCTGCCGCGAGAGGCGGCAAACCGACGTCCACCGCGACGAGGCGAGTCCCCAAAAAGAAGTGACCGATCCGGCGGTCAAGGTTGACCGCCTCGAAAAGACCCTCCAGACCAACAAGGTGCTCCGCGGCATCTCGTTCGAGGCGGCCGCGGGCGAGATCTTCGGCCTCCTCGGACCCAACGGCGCGGGCAAGACCACCACCCTGCGTGTCATCTGCACGCTGCTTGCACCGGACGCCGGCTCGGTCGGCGTGCTGGGCCACGACACCCGAATGGCGCCCCAAGAGGTGCGGCGCAGGGTCGGCGTCGTGACCGCGGAGTTCGGCGTCTACCCACGCCTGACGGCACGCGAGAACATCGCCTACTTCGCCGAGCTGAGCGGCGTGATGGACGGTGAGCTCAACCGGAAAGTCGACGCAGTCATCGAGCGTCTCGATATGAGCTCATTCGCGCGGCAGAGGGCCGAAAGTCTGTCGTCGGGCCAGAAACAGAAAGTCGCCATCGCGCGGGCGATCGTGCACGACCCACCTGTGTTGATGTTCGACGAGCCAACCTCCAACCTCGATGTCCTCGCCTCGCGCGAGATCCGCGAGTTCATGGTCGAATCGAAGGGCCGCGGCAAATGCGTCATCTTCTCGACACACGTGCTGCACGACGCTGAGCGGTTATGCGACAGGATCACGATCATCCACCAGGGGCGCGTCGTCGCGAACGGCAAGACCGAGGAGGTGCGCGGCAAATACCGCGACCTCGAGGACGCATTTCTCTCCCTCGTCGAGGCGGCGACGTGAGCTCGGTGGGCATCGTGTTCAGGAAGGAGATCCGCGAGATCCTCCGCGACCGCCGCACGCTGATCGCGATTGCACTCGCAGTCCTGGCGACACCAACCGTGCTGTTTGTGATCTCCCAGGTTTCGACACGAACGGCGACCCAGACCTATACCGTCGGCTACTCGGGCGACATTCCAGCCGGCCTGGACGTCCTGTTCGGCGCCACGGGACTCAGGCTCGAACGCGTCGACGACCCCGCGGCGGCGGCCAAGCGGCAGGTCGACATCGGGATCGTTTTCACACCGGCAGGGATCGATGAGTACTACGACCCGACTCGGCAAAGCGCCCAGATCGCCGACATCAGGGTCCAGACGATCCTGGCCAAGTACGACGCCGCGAAGATCGCCGCCTCGCTGCAGCAGAAGGGAGTCGACCCTTCGATCCTCAACCCTCTTCCCGTCAACGTGCATCCGCTGAGCTCGCCGGTCAAAGCGGCCGGGAACTCTTTCCTGAGCTTCTTCCTGCCTTACATCCTGATCACGATGAGCCTGACCGGCGGACTGTCCGCGGCGCTCGATACCTCCGCCGGCGAACGCGAGCGAAGGACGCTGGAGAGCCTGCTCCTGACCCCCGCGCCCCGCAGCCATGTGCTGGTCGGCAAGATCCTGGCCGTTTCGGTGATCAGCCTGACAGCAGCCCTGGCCGCCATCGCCTCGATGCTGGTGGCGCTCAGCCAGATCCAGTTTGGGGGGCGTGAGGGCAGCGCCTTCCCGGTCGACCTCAGCCCGCTGGCGGCCATCGTGATGATCTGGCTCGCCGTGCTGCTGGCGGCATCGTTCAGCTCGGTGACCATCGCACTCGGGACCCTGGCTCGCAACTTTCGGCAGGGTCAGGCATACGCGACGCCTCTCTACTTCATCACCATCTTCCCCGCCTCGATCGTGCTGTTCATCCCGGATTTCAATCCGAGTCTCGCTTACTACCTGATCCCGATCCTCAACGCCGTGCTGGTGCTGCGCGATGCGATCGTCCACAGCGCGGTCGCCTGGAGCTCCCTGATCGTGACCTCGGCCAGCCTCCTTCTCCTCGGGGCGCTGTGCTTTTACGCGGCGTTGAGGCTCTTCACCAGAGAGGCGCTTCTGATCCGCTCGTAACCGGCCCACGGTGGCAGACTGTTATCAGTAGCGATGGGACGTCACCTGCAGGAGAGGGACCTTCGCAGCCTCGAGCGAAGGAGCATGTACTCGATCTTCCATCCGCTCGACGTCGACGAGCCGCTGCCGCGCGAATTGATCCAGGAAGGATGGCGGCAACGGATGTGCGAGATCCGCGTGCTCGAGATCACCGGCGCGCTGTACCTGCCGGTGCTGATGGTGGTCATGATCGTGCTGGGCTCGATGCACGTGAACCCGATCTTCGGGTTCGTCGCCATGGCGACGCTGTTCGGCGCCTTCCTCATTTACGTTCTTTCCGCCAGAGATCGCTAGTGCTCGTTCGGCGTATAACCGTCCCATGATCGAAGCCGTGATCGTGGCGTATGGCCGCTCCCCCATCGGGCGGGCTCGGAAGGGTTCCCTGGTCGACATCCGCCCAGACGACCTGGCTGCCCACGTGGTCACCAAAGTCCTCGACAAGGTCCCCGCGCTGGACCCGACGCAGATCGAAGACCTCATCTGCGGATGCGGCCTCCCGGGTGGCGAGCAGGGACACAACATCGGGCGGGTGGTCTCCATCCTCGCCCGGCTGGACGTCCCCGGGGTGACGGTCAACCGCTACTGCTCCTCCTCGCTGATGACCACGCGCATGGCTGCGCATGCAATCGAAGCGGGCGAAGGTGACGCGTTTCTTTCGGTCGGGGTCGAGTGCGTCTCGCGCTACGGCAGCGGCTATCCCGACCCGCCGGACACCTACAACCCAAAGCTCGTGCCCGGGAACACCGAGGAGTATCCCGACATCTACATCGCCATGGGCCAGACCGCCGAGAACGTCGCTGCGAGGGAGAAGATCAGCCGCGAGGAGCAGGACCGCTACGCGGTCAAGAGCCAGACCGCAGCGGTCAAAGCGCGCGACGACGGATTTTTCGAGCGCGAGATCATCCCGGTGCCGCTGCCCAACGGCCAGGTGTTCACCAAGGACGATGGGCCGAGGGCGGGCACGACGGTGGAAGTCCTCGCCACGCTGCAGCCCGCATTTCGGGAGAACGGGACCGTCACGGCGGGCAATTCATGCCCGCTCAACGATGGAGCCGCGGCGGTGGTCGTGATGTCCGACCGTCGAGCCAAGGAGCTCGGTCTCAAGCCGATCGCGCGTGTCGTCGCGACGGGCCTGTCCGCGCTCGAGCCGGAATTCATGGGCCTTGGTCCGATCGATGCTTCCAAGCAGGCGTTGAAGCGAGCGAAGATGACGATCGACGACATCGACATCGTGGAGATCAACGAGGCCTTCGCTGCCCAGGTCATCCCATCCGCGCGGGGCATCGGCGTCGACCCATTCGGCGACAAGCTGAACCCTCACGGAGGCGCGATCGCGCTCGGTCACCCATTTGGCATGACCGGCGCCCGCATCCTGTGCACGCTGCTCAACGGCCTGCGCGAGCGGGACAAGACGTTCGGCCTGGAGACGATGTGCGTGGGCGGCGGCCAGGGCATGGCCATGATCGTGGAGCGTCTCAACTAGTCGAATTAAGCTAGCAAGCGGTGGGCGAGGACAACCGCCGCCTGTGGGCGGAGTGGGTTGCGACTCAGATTGGCGGCGATGAGTCGCGCCGGCGTATGGCTCTCGACGCCGCGATGCAGGCGCTCGAGGCCGGTCGCACCCCCGACGAGGCGTCCGCCGCGGCGCGCGCGGCGGCGGGCGCGCCGGCCATGCCATATGTGCCTTACGCGCAGCCCGGGGTCATACGGTGCCGTTTCTGCGGATCGACCCCGGCGGTCCCGATGACGGTGTACGAGCACAACGGCTATCTGATCCTGATGACCTTCAAGAACGTGAAGGGCCCGTTTTGCCACGACTGTGGCCTGCACGTGTGGCGGCAGATGACCAACGCGACGCTGCTCCGGGGCTGGCTCGGCGTGTTCTCGTTCTTCATCGCGCCGGTCACGGCGCTGGTCAACCTGATCAACCTCCGCAAGCTCACGTCACTGCCCGCGCCCGAACCTGGGTCAAGTGTCAGGCCCCCGGCGGACCCAGGGCTAGGGCTTTTCCAGCGCCCGGGCGTCTACGTCTACATGGCCGTGATCTTCGTCGTCCTTCTCGTCTACGTCATCCCCGCCTTTGCAGGGCGCTAGCAGGTCAGGCTCGGGCTTCGGACGCCGGTTGCAGCAGACTGTCGAGGATCCTCTCCAGCAGGCGACGCAGCGTCTTTCGCTCCTCGGGTGAGATGCCGGACAGAACCTCGTCCTCGAGCCCTTCACGTGCCCTGTCTGCCCGCTCCCGCGCGTGTCTGCCTGCCGTGGTCAGCTCGACGATGTGTCGGCGGCGATCCTGCGGGTCCCGCCTCCTGACCACGTAGCGAGCCGTTTCCAGCTCGTTCAGCAGCAGCACGACGGCGTTGGCATCCATGAACATCGCCGCTTCGAGGTCACCCTGGGCCACGCCCGGGTGGTCGCGGATGTAGCCGAGGGTCACATAAGGCTTCAGGCGCATGCCCAGGAGCTCCTCCGAGGAGCGCCTGTGGATCGCCTTGTTGAGCTGCGTGACCAGGGCCACGAATCCAGGCTCAAACCGCCTTTCGTCTGTCTTCACACCCATTGATCTTATCACCAACTCTTAACTATCCAA
>VBFV01000069.1 GCA_005881335.1 Chloroflexota bacterium | reverse complement strand
CCCCTGGCGGCGGTCCGGGATCGGCAGCGCCGAGAGCGGGTCCAGGACCCGTCGCAGCTCAGATTCCAATTCACGCTCGAGATCGCTCATTTGTAAGAAGCCATAACGCCGACTGGCGGCTGAACAACCATTCTTGCCGGCTAGCGACCCAGCACGGCCTGCAGCTGCTTGCGCGCCGCCGCCAGCCGCGAGGCAACCGTCTGCTCCGGCACGCCCAGCGCGGCGGCGATCTCGCGGTTGGTGTACCCGTGGTAGTGCCGCAGCACGAGCGCGGCCGCCTGCTTGGTCGGCAGCTTTTTGATCGCCTGGATCAGGTCAGACCGTTCGGCCAGCGTCGAAGCGTCGGGCCCAGGGGCGGGCCGACCGAGCCTCCGGATCATCTCGCCGGCCTGGCGCAAGCGCTGGTGCCGCCGGTCCGAGATGGCGACGTTGATCGCGATCCGATGCAGCCATGCCTCGACCGGCGCGTCCGGCCGCCAGGTGCGCCAGTTTCGGTATGCCCGCTCGAAGGTCTCCTGGGCGCAATCCTCGGCCGTATCCCGTTACCGCAGCAGGGCGATCAGGGTGCCCAAGATGCGGTGGTACGTGTTGCGGTAGAGGCGATCGAAGTCCGCCTCGGAACCGGGCTCGTAGCGCTCCTGCGCCACCGGTTGCTCTATTGACTGCAAACGAATGTTCGTCTAACCTCCCGAACATATGTCCGGCCTGCCCCGCTTCGATCCGTCCGACTTTCCAGGGGACATAACGCTGGACCATGAGATTCCCGCCGCCACCGCCGAGTTCGCCCAGCTGCCCGCCGGCCTCCGCCCCGAGCTCGTGGCGGCTTTGGGCCGGCGCGGAATCGATCGGCTGTACTCGCACCAGGCCGAGGCGTACGACGCGGTGAAGCGTGGCCGCCACCTCGTCGTCGTGACCCCCACCGCAAGTGGAAAGACCCTCTGCTACAACCTCCCAGTTCTTCAGCGATTGCTGGAACAACCTGAAAAACGCGCGCTATATGTATATCCGACCAAGGCCCTGGCACAAGACCAATTGGCCGAGCTGGGCGCGCTCAAATCCGGGCTTCCGATCGACCTTCGGGTCGACACCTACGACGGCGACACGCCACCCGGGCGCCGGACCGCCATCCGTGAGGGTGGCCACATCGTGATGACCAACCCCGACATGCTGCATACCGGACTCCTGCCCCATCACACACGGTGGCGGCGTCTGTTCGCCAGCCTCGAGTTCGTGGTCATCGACGAGCTCCACACGTATCGCGGGCTGTTCGGCAGCCAGGTGGCGAACGTGATCAGGCGGTTGAAGCGCATCTGCGCCTTCTACGGGTCGCACCCGACTTTCATCTGCGCATCGGCGACGATCCGCAATCCGCGCGAGCTCGCGACGCGGCTCCTCGAAGAGCAGGACATTGCGCTCGTCGATCGCAGCGGCGCCCCGCGCGGCGAGAGGCGACTTGTCTTCTACAACCCGCCGCTGCTGAACCGCGACCTGGGCGTCCGCCGCAGCTCGATGCTCGAGGCTCGGCGCATTGCGGCGCCCTGGATTCGCGCGGGGGTGCAGACGATCGTCTTCTGTCGCAGCCGGCTTGCGGTCGAGGTGATGCTCAGCTATCTGAGGCAGGACCTCGATCCGCGCCTCGACTCCTCGCGCCGCGTGCGCGGGTATCGCGCCGGCTACCTGCCCCTGCACCGGCGCGAGATCGAGGCGGGCCTTCGCAACGGAGACATCACTGGCGTGGTGAGCACCAACGCGCTGGAGCTGGGCATCGACATCGGAAGCCTGCAGTGCGCAGTGCTGGTCGGATATCCGGGGACCATCGCGTCGACCTGGCAGCAGCTGGGGCGCGCGGGCCGCAGGTCCGGCTCGGTCGGCGTGTTCGTCGCGTCGAGCTCGCCGCTCGACCAGTTCATCGTCCGCCACCCCGAGTACTTCCTCGGCACCGATCCAGAGGAAGGCCTCATCGACCCGGACAACCTGCTGCTGCTCGCGGCTCACCTGCAGGCCGGCCTGTTCGAGCTGCCGTTCATGGAGGACGAGAGGCTCGGCTCTGCCGACGTGCAGGAGCTGCTGAAGCTCTTTGAAGAAGACGGGGCCGCGACGCGCTCGGCCGGACGCTGGTTCTGGAGCCGTCAGGCCTTCCCGGCGGAGGAGGTGCATCTCCGTCGCATCCTGGCCGACAACGTGGTGATCATCGACACCTCACAGCCGCGACCGTCCGTGATCGGCGAGATGGACCAGTTCACCGCACCGGTGCTGCTGCACGAAGAGGCCGTGTATCTGCACGAAGGCGCGCAGTACCACGTCGACCGTCTCGATTGGGACGAGAAGAAGGCTTACGTACGGCCTGTCTTGGTCGACTACTACACCGACGCGCTTGCCTCGGTCACTGTCCGCGTACTCGACACGTTCGCCGGACCTGATGACGACGGCGTGACGCGCAGCCATGGAGAAGTAAAGATCACCAGCCTCGCGTCGATGTTCAAGAAGATCCGATTTCACACCCACGAGAACATCGGCGCGGGTCCGATCCACCTGCCCGAACAGACGCTGCACACCACGGGTTACTGGATCACCGTCGACGATGGCCTGTGGCGATCGCTCGGCGCTGAAACATTGGAGGCGGGGCTGCAGGGGATGGCGCACTCGCTGCGGCATGTCGCGAGCCTCCGTCTCATGTGCGACCCCCGCGACCTCGGCGCGGTGGCGGAGGTGCGCTCGGTGACCACGCAGCTGCCGACCGTGACGGTGTTCGAGGTGTATCCGGGCGGCGTCGGTTTCGCACCTCGTCTTTACGAGCTCCACCGCGACCTGCTGGCGGACGCGGCCGAGCTCGTGCGCGACTGCCCGTGCGCCGCCGGATGCCCGTCGTGCGTCGGGCCACTTCATCTCGTGGAAGGAGCCAAAGAGGCATGCCTGAAACTTCTCTCCGCGAGCGCCTTACCCGTCTAAACCACCCCGCACACGGGGCGCCACCCCGCCCTCGACCGCAGCGGAGCAACACACTGCCGCGCGGCTTTGAAGAGGTGACGTCACCTTTCGGGACCGCCGCGGTGCGGCAGGACGTGATCCCGCTGCCGCGACTCGACCCGGACCCAGGTTCCGTCGCCTACATCGACACCGAGACGACCGGGCTCGGGGGCGGAGCGGGCACCTACATCTTCGCCGCGGCTGTCGCCACGCCCATCGACTGCGGCCTTCGCGTCGCGCAGTTCTTTCTGCCCGAACCCGGGATGGAATCGGCGTTTCTGCACGCGCTGCGCGAGGAGCTCGAGCGCGCCGAAAGTCTCGCCACGTTCAACGGCGGATCGTTCGACCTGCCTGTGCTACGCACCCGCTGGGTGATGGCGCGGATGCCGGGCGAACTTTCGCATGCCGCGCACGTCGACCTGCTGACGCTCGTCCGCGCGCTGTACCGGCATCGTCTAGAAACGTGCACGCTGCGTTTTGTCGAAGAACGCGTGCTCGGCTACGAGCGCGACGACCCGTTGCCAAGCGCGTTGGTGCCAGAAGCCTACTTCGATTACCTGCGCGCCGGCTCGCTCGATTTTCTCGAGGCGGCCCTCGAGCACAACCGCCTCGACGTGATCAGCCTGGTCCATCTGCACTCGCGCCTGCTCCGCCGCCTGCAAGGCGCGGACGTCGACATGGACGCGGATGACTGGCTCGCACTCGGACGGCATCGATGGCGGCGTGGCGCCCGCGCCGACGGATGGCGGGCCCTGCGGAACGCGACCGCGTTCGCGCAGGGCGAGGCTGCCGCGACCGCGGGGTTGCTGATCACGCGCCGCCTGGTGCGCCGCGGGTCGATCGCCGCGGCCGATCGGCTGCTGAACTGGCTCGAGTCCGGCGCGCGAGAGGACATGCGCGTTTCCCTCGCGCGGGCCCGGCTGCTCGAGTGGCGTCGCCGGGATCCCGAGCAAGCATTGATGGTGGTCGAGGACGCGCTGCGCCGGATGCCCGACGCGGCGGGTGACCTCGAGCACCGCCGCACGCGCCTGCTGAGGAAGGTCGAGCTAGGCGGCGGAGACCGGCTCGGGCGCCGCCGCAAGCGCAGGCAGCGCGATGTCCGGGAGGTTCAGCTCGAGGCCCCGATCCTGGACGGCACGGCTTAACGCATCGACCACTGCGGGGTCGAACTCGGTGCCGGACCCTTCGTTGACCTTGGCCAGCGCTTCAGGCGGCGTGACTCGGGCGCATCCGCGCCCCGCGGTCAATGCCTCGTAGCGCTCGGCGACCGCAAGGATGCGAGCCATCAGGGGCGGCTGCTCCGGGGGTCCATCCGTGGCGCCGCCGTCGAAGCGGTCGTGGTGATGTCGCACCGCGGCGACCACATCGCTTGGGAAATTAGCGCCGGCAACGACCTTCTCGCCTTCCTCGGCATGACCCGGCGCCTCGAACCCCTCGCCACCTGAGGTCAAGGTCATGTGCCCGACGTCGTGGAGGAACGCGGCCGCACGAAGGTTTTCCATATCGCTCGAGCCGACGCCGGCCCGACGACCGATCGCATCCGCAATGGCCACTATGCGGCTCGAGTGACCCTGTGTGACCGGGTTGCGATGGTCGACGGCGTGTGCGACGGCCACCATCACCTGAGGTCCCGCCTCGGCGAGCATCGCGACCAGATTTCCGTCCGCCAGCTCCAGCTCGGTGACGAGCTGCGGGAACGTGCACGGCCGATCTTTGCCTTCACGTTTGGCGAGGTACAGCGCCTGGTCCGCGGCTGCGACGAGCTCGGTCGCGGTGAATCCGTCTTCCGGGTAGGACGCGACGCCGACGCTGAACGTCAGGTGTTGACTGGGAATGGTCGAGACCGCGGCCGCATGCACGGCGTCGACGATCCGGTAAGCCAGGCGCTGTGCGGCGGCACCGTTCGCATCGTGCACGATGACGGCGAGCTCATCACCGCCATATCGCGCCACCACGTCCTGACCTCGCACCGTGGCGCGGACGATGCGAGCGCCCATCTGCAGAACGAGGTCCCCGTGCTGATGACCCAGCTGGTCGTTGACCGACTTGAAGTGGTCGTAGTCGATCAGCAGCAAGGACAGGGGCACGTCGCGCCGGTCGGGCCGCGCAAAAGCCGCGTCGAGCCGGCGTCGAAACTCCCGCGCGTTGACCAGGCCCGTCAGGCCGTCGGTGGTCGCCTCCTGCCGGCTGCGCTGGAAGCGAAGCGCATTCGCGACGGGGACGGCCGAGCTCCCGGTCAGCGCATCGACCGCGAACAGGTCCTGGTTGGTGAACGTGCTATCGGTCTGGATGAGTGACACGAGTACGGTTGCGCCATCACTCGACGCGATCGGCACCACCATGTTCTTGCGTTCTGACGAGAAGACCGCCTCCCCGGTGCTTGCCGCCTGCGCGAGCTGGTGCTCGTCGAGGACCTCGGTCTCCGGCACCGTCTCCTTGCCGTCGCGGTTCGCCGCGGCGACCACGGAAAATCCGTCTTGGGAGGACACGATGACCCGTCCGTGTTCGGCGGTGGTCATCTGGACCGCATGGTCGACGAGCACGTCGAAGACGTCCTTGATGTCCGTGTCGCTGACGAGGTTCATGCTCAGCTCGCGCAGAGAGTCGGCCTGCGCCGCGCGTTCCACCGCCGCCCGCCGCTCGCGCTCGAGCTCTCGCGTCATGTATCCGGTCGACAGGGCGACCACGAGGAACAAGAACATCTTGCCGATCGTCGCGTTGGGATCGATGTAGAAGTTGGTCGGCGTGAAGCTGCCGCCGATGAACAGATAGAGGAACGAGATCACGAGCGCCGAAAGGAAGCTCGCCGTCGCGCCGAACCGCACCGCGGTCGTGATCACGGCCAGGAAGAGCGCCAGGAAGAACGGGCTGTTGAAACCGTCTGACAGGTAGACGACGGCGGCCGCGAAAAAGATGTCGAGGACCATCGTCGTCAGGCTGAACTGCTTCCCCGGGCGGTAGCCGCGGACGAGCAGAACCTGGACCGTCACGTTCAGGACCGCCCAGCCGAAAAGGACGGCGTCGATGATGACCTTCGCCTCCGGACCGGAGTGCGGGTTCAGGTTGTTCAGGGCGCCGATGACAATGAGGAACAGCCACCTGAAGACCAGGGCGACGCGTTCGCCGGCGCGACGCCGGTCCGCGTCGAAGGTCGCGTCGATGGCCTTGGCGCGCACGTCCTGCCACCGCGGCGATTGTTTCTGGCTGGCGGATTGCACGGCGGTCACTGTGCTCGAAGCTCCGGGAGTGTCATCAGGGTTTTGAAGCGAGGCCAATGATGACTGCCAGACCCCCGGATTCAGCGGCGATCGGTGAATGCGGCCGGTCGACGGCGGAAGTGGGTCAACCCAGGGCGGCGAGGGTCAGAACCGCCCTGGCGGGAAGCCAGACCAACCTGCAGCGTTCAGGCCTGCCCCCAGCAGCGTTAACACATTCCTTGCTCTTTTGGCGAACGAAAACAGCTTTTTCCGCGTTAGCGCGAACAGAATGCTTTCCCGATTGCTTAAATGTCGCTCCTATGGCGTCTGAAGTCGTAACGCGCCCCCGACGCAAGCGGCAGCGCGGCCAGTCGCTCGTGGAGTTCGCCATCTCCTCGACCGTCTTGCTGCTCCTGGCGATGGGCCTGATCGACCTCTCGCGCGCCTTCTATTACTCGGTCTCGCTGCAGGGCGCCGCTCGCGAGGGTGCACGCCACGGCGCATGGTTCAACACCGCCGCCCGCGCCAACGGCTTTCTCGACGACAACGACGTCATGACCGCCGTCAAGCAGGCCCTGTACGGCGCGGGATTCCAGGACAGCCAGATCAACCTGGTCACCGCAGGCGGGTGCCTTTCGCCCACCGACAGCAACACGGTGAACAACAAGCCCTACCCGGCCGGGGCATATCCGGCCACCTCGCAGACCGTGAACGTGTACATCTGCTACACCGACCCCAGCGGCAACAAGTTCAGCACCAGAGCCAGTCCCCCTAGTGACAACTCGTGGAAGCTCGGCGACATCAACGTGTCGATTCTCATGAACTTCCAGCTGATCACCCCGCTCATCCAGGGAATGTTCGGCAATGGGCTCAATCTCGCTTACAACGAGCATTTCACGATCCAGGGCAAGCCGTGATGAAAAGAGTCGTGGCCTACGCGCGGAGCCAGCGGTCGCAGGGCTTGACCGAGTTCGCCATCATCGCGCCGGTCATCTTGCTCTTGACCTTCGGCATCATCGATTTCGGCCGCGCCCTATACCTCTATATAACGCTGCAGCAAGCAGCCAACGAGGGCGCCCGCGTCGCGGTGCGCGCGTCCTACTTCATCGATCCGAACGGCACCTCGCACACCTGGCCGACCGACAGCGACGTCGCCAATGCGATCGCGGGCCATGCCGTGATCATGAACCTGGCCAACAACCCCGCCTGCCCGAACGGCCCCCTGCCCAACGGTGGCATCCCGCAGGGTTCGCCGTCGAAGCCGGCATCCAACACTGGCTGGATCTTCATCACGGACCCAAGCACTCCGGGCAACGGGACCCCGAACGGGCCGCGCGGCGGCCTCGGCTCTTACCCGCCGCCCAACCTGGGCGCCGGCTGCAACAACGTGACGCCGGCCACCGGCAACGAGCCGATCAAGGTCACGCTGTGGTACACGTTCCAGCCGATCACGCCAATCATCCAGCAAGTCATTGGCAACAACATCGTCATCACTGCATATGCGGTTTACCGTGCCGAATACTCCAACTAAGCCCACGCGCAACTTGCAGCAGGGACAGGCGATCGTCCTGATCGCGCTGCTGATCCTGGTGTTATTCGGCATGCTCGGCCTCGCCGTCGATTCAGGCCGCGGCTACGTCGATCGCCGCGACCAGCAGACGGCCGTCGATGCGGCGGCCCTGGCCGCGGGTGACTGGTGGGAAAACTTCCAGGACCTCAACGGCGTGGTCGTCCCGAAGTCGGTCGCGCTCTACCAGAACGATCTGCGCATATACACGGCGTATCAGACTTTCAGCCACACCAGCACCCTGGTGGGCCCATACGCGAACCTGCCGCAGGACACTTACAACTACACATTCGCCGGCTCCTACACGCTGACGATCGTCGCCACCGACACGCAGTTCAACGGATACGAGTTCCAGTACACGAGCAGCCACAACCTCTCTCTGGCCTTCATCCAGATCTTCGGAGGGTCGACGACGGTCCCCATCGGGGCCACCGCGACTTCGATCGTTGGCAACCAGAGGCAGACACCGGCCCTCCTGACGCTGAGCACCGGCTCCTGCGCGACCAAGCTGACCGGAGCCGCCCAGCTGACCGTGCTGGGCGACGTCTACACCAACGGCACAGCGTGCCTCGACGCCAACCTTCACGAAGCGGGCAACTGCTACGGGGCGGCAGGATCCAACTGCAACGTGGCGCAGTACTACTGCTACAACTCGACTCCCGGATTCATCCCATACGCTCCGCACCCGGGCTGCGACGGCGGCGACACCATTGGCACCGGGGTCGTCCCCGCGCCCAGCCTGCCGGACCCCGGCTACCTGGCCCCGTCGATCGGCTACTACACGACTGGTCAGACGTACAACATTCACAACCGCGGCACATGGACCGAGATGTACCCGGGCCAATACGCGGGGCAGTTCCACCTGTCCGGGGGATCGGCCAGCTGCGCCTTCCTCGACGCGGGCGTCTACCAGTGGATGGGTGGCTACAAGTCGGACGCGAACGGCAGCCTCCTGTCCAACGAGCTCAAGGCGCCAGACGAGCAGCTGTGGTCGGCGCCCGGTACGACGAACGTGGCCAACCCACAGTTCTGGGACATGAACGGCGTGAACTGCGCCGGCCACTTCAACGTCACGAACAGCGCCGTAGGACAGACCATCCTGCTCGCGCCGCCTTGCACCGACCTGTCGCCGGTGGCTCCTGCCGGTTGTCACACCGGCGTGTCGGACACCCTGAGCCGCAACAACAGATGGGGTGTTGAGGTGACGTCGGTCCGTTTCGACCGGTTCCCCGACACGAGCATCTCGACGGCATGCTCGGCAGCAGCGGGCTGCCGTCGAGAGAGCGCGCCGTCGGAATGCCAGCTGACGCCGAACGCGGTTGTGGGAGGCCTGCACTCCCCCTCCAACATCGGGATCAGCGTCAACATCACCAAGAATGCGCCGGGCGCTCAGTACTACAACGTCTACTTGAACCCCGCCGGTTGCGATGGGAACCAGCAGAACTTCGGCTGGGTCGGCCGCTTTGACGCTCCCGGCTTCATCGGCGGCTCCCCCGTCGGACCCTATCCCAGTGGGGTCGCCTGGACTCTGGGCGCGGCCGCCCCTGGCGTTCCCCCAGCGGCCGGCGCAAGCATCTACGACGTCAACGACAGGTTGATCCCCAACCCGTCGGCGACGTGCTTCGCCCAGACCAGGACGCTCAACTGCGCGCCTCCGGATGACGAGCTCAAGCCGCAGTGCTTCAGCAACTGCCCGCCGCCACCGAACCTGCTGTCGCAGGAGAACCCGGACATGTCGCTGCAGTACCCGCCCTACACCGGCGGAGATGTCTCGAACGAGGACTACTGCCAGATCTCGTCCAACCCCGGCAACGTCAACGCTCCCTGCCAGGGCGCACTGGTCACCCCTGGAGCCGTGCAGTTCTACTTTCCCAACGGGGCATGCTTCGACCAGAACAGTCAGGGTGCGACCTATGTCTTCGCCGGCGAGCAGTACAACTGGATCGTGATCTACTCGCCGCCAGGCAACGCCTGCTCCAATTCGATGAACGGCGGCGCCTCGACCCAGTTCATCGGCACGATCTATACGCCGTCGGCCGACTGGGCCATCAACGGAGGCGACCGGTCGCCACTGGCCGGCCAGGTGATCGCTTACACCGCCTCTGTCAGCGGTTCGGCAGCTGTCGGCATCGACTTCAACCCCAACTACGCTCCCGCACCTCCGGCCGCTCGACTGATCAACTGACGGCCCCGCGCTAAGCCGGCCGCGCCTCGTAGCCGAGCGCCTTCAGCGCTTCGTCGATCCACTGCAGCGCCATCTCCCTGGTATTTGGCCAGACGTCGGGTGAGGAATCGGCCGCGGCGGTGTCGATGACCACCCGGCCCGCGACCCGCAGCAGACGCCTCACCAGCGGCGCCGCCTCCGGCACGATGAACTCCAGGTCCGCGAGCGCCCTGGAGAGCACGAAGCAGGCCGCGTTGAACGTCTCAGCATCGATTGCCGTACTATTCGCCAGCCGTTCGGCGAGCTCGGCCCTGAGATCGGAGGGGTCCATACGCCGGGCTATTATTCAGTTTGGGGCTGGAATGGATCTAACCGAACCTGTTTTGCTGACGCCTGAGGGCCTCGAGAAGCTCAAACGGGATCTCGAGGTGGCCCTTCGCCGCCGCGCGGAGGCGGGCGAGCGGCTGAAGGAAGCATTCCAGCCAGGCGACATCGAGGACAACCCCGAATACGAGCAGGCGAAGGAGGAAGTCGGCCTCCTGGACAGCCGGATCTACGAGCTGCAGGAGATGATCGGCCGCGCCCAGATCATCCGGGACACACACTCCAGCGTGGTCGGCCCGGGGTCGACGATAGAGGTCGTCGACCATGACGGCGAAAGCGAGACGTACCACCTGGTCGGAGCCGTCGAGAGCGACCCGTCGGCCGGCCGGATCTCCGTCGACTCGCCGGTCGGGCGCGCGCTCGTCGGCCACAAAAAGGGCGACAAGGTCACGGTCAGCGTGCCGTTGGGCACCTTGACGTTGACCATCAAGGCGGTCAAATAGACACCAGGGCCTCAGTCGCCGCCGCGGCGGGTGCACCTCGCATCGACCCCGAAGCAATCGCTGACAGAACGACGGTGGGTGTCTTCTTCCGGCAGGCTGCTCGCTACGGCGACCGCGCCCTGGTTCATTTTCAGAGCGGCGACCAGTGGAAGGTTCACTCCTGGAACGATGCTCAGCGCAACGTGCTGGCGGTGGCCTCCGGCTTGATCGACGCCGGGGTCAGAGCGGGCGACTCGGTGATCCTCATCTCCGAGAACCGCGTGGAGTGGATCTGCTGCGACTGGGCGATCCAGTCGATCGGCGCGATCACGGTCCCGATCTATCCCAACAGCCCTCCCGAGATGGCGCAGACGATCGCCGTGGACTGCGCCGCGACATTCGCGATCGCTTCGAGCGCGACGCTGGCGGCCAAGCTGAAAGTCGAAGGACCCCTCCGAAAGATCGCACTGATGGACTCTGAAGTTGCAGGCTGGATGAAGGATGCGCCACGGCAGCTGGCCGAGATCGCCTCCCGGTTGAAAAAGCTCACCCCGGACGATCTCTGCACAATCGTCTACACGGCCGGGACGACCGGCGTCCCGAAGGGAGTCGAGCTCGCCCACCGCAACTTGGTCGACGTCAGCCGGGCGGCAGTCAAAGTGCATCCCATCACCGACCAGGATTCATCGCTGTCCTGGCTTCCCTACGCCCACGTGTACGGCCGCATCAACGAGATCTTCGTCGGCATCGTCTACGGGGGGCAGACGTGGATCTCTCTCGGCCCCGACCACCTTGCGAAGGAGCTCCAGGAAGTCAAGCCGACCCTGATGTGCAGCGTCCCTCGCGTCTACGAAAAGATCTACGCGGCGGTCAGGGCCAGGGTCGATGAGTCCAGCCCGGTGCGACGCGCGCTCTTTAAGTGGGCAATTCGGACTGGCGGCAGCTACTCACGCACATCCAATCCGGGACCGCTGCTGCGCGCGCAGCATGGTATCGCCGAGCGGCTGGTGCTCCGCGCCTTGCGCACGAGGCTGACCGGCGGTCGTTTGCGGTTCTTCGTCAGCGGGGGCGCCGGCCTGGCACGTGAGATCGAGGAATTCTTCTGGGCGATCGGCGTGCCGATCCTCAACGGCTGGGGTTTGACCGAGACCTCGTCGGGTGTTTGCTCCAACACGCTCTATGAGCACCGCTTTCTCACCGTGGGCAGACCCTTTCCGGGTGTTGAGCTGAAGATCGCGGACGATGGTGAGATTCTCGTCAAGGGCTCGGGCAACATGCGCGGCTATCACAACAAGCCGGACGCCACGGCGGAGGTCCTGAAAGACGGTTGGTTTTACACAGGAGACATCGGCGAGATCGACGGCGACGGCTTCCTCAAGATCACCGACCGCAAGAAGTCGCTTTTCAAGACCGCGGGCGGCAAGTATGTCGCCCCGCAACAGCTCGAGCACGCGCTGCTGAGCGATCCCCTGGTCGCCCGTTCAGTGATCGTTGGCGAAGGCAAACCCTTCGTCACCGCGTTGATCGTGCCCGATTGGGACACGGCGCGGAAGCAGGGCATGGACGAGACCGCCGTCAAAGCCCGCATTCAGAACACCGTCGATTCCGTCAACGCGCATCTCGGCCAATGGGAGACGATCAAGTACTTCACGCTGCTGCCTCAGGACTTCACCGAAGCCAACGGTGAGCTTTCGTTGAAGCAGGACGTGAAACGCAAGGTCGTGGCCGAGCATTTCAAAGACCAGATCGAGGCCATGTACGCGGGGAAGTCCAAAGCCTAGGGTCGCGCGCGGGCAGTTCCTCGCATCTTCGCGGCCTAGGCGGCCGGGGCGCCTGAGGCGCCTGAAGCCAGCGTCGACTCCTCCGCGCGCTCGGTCACGCATCTACGCGATGCGCTCCCTCGCGTGCTCGTCGTCTCCTTGGCTCCGGCCGCCGATGCCGCGAATCTGCGTCGGACCTCCCGCGCACGACCCTTGGTAAATTTGCTGCTGTGGCCACCCCGATCGACCTCTCGGAGCTTCACGCGGCGTTGGACCGATTGCGCCCGCAGCTCTGCCACTGCGGCTTGAAAGGCGAGTGCCTCGGCTGCAAGGGAATCGAGATGGTCCGTGCGCAGGCCGAGGCGGTGGCGGCGGCGGCGAGCCAGCCGGTCCTGATCCAGGTCGCCCAGGAGACGGCGATGAAAGACATGAGCTCGCGTTTCCAGGCCATGTCCGAACGCCTCATGTCAGACCCTGACATCCGGCGCTCGGCGGAGCAGATGCAGGAACGGCTGATGGCCGACCCCGAAACCCGTCAGCTCCTGGAGGAGCTGATGCGCCGCCTCGGCGGACCGCCGTCCCCGGAGGAACTGAACTAACCCTTCTTCGTCAAGGCGCTGACGGGGTGGCGCTTGTGGCCGGCTTCGGCTTCCGGGTGTGCGCGTTCCACAGGGGCAGCGGACCCGTCTTCAGGCGATTCAGGATCGCGGTCTCCTGGTCCGCCGTCAGCTTCTTGTCCGTGACCGCCTTGTCGAGCGCCGGCTTCAAGTTATTGATCAGCTTGGTACGGAAGTCGGCTTCCGAAACCTTCTGCGCCGTCGCGACCTGGGACAGCGACTGGCCGCCGGCCAGGTCAGCCTTCAGCTGCGCTTCGGTGATGCCAAGCGCCAACGCGGCTGCGGCGACGTACTGCTGCATATAGGCGGCGATCTCCGCTTTGTTTCCGCCGCCGTGCGGGGCCGCAGCCGGCAGCGCGCACGGTGTCTGGTTGGCGAGCTTCTTCTTGATCGCGTCGGCCTGCGCCTGCGTGATCTGATTGCTCTTCACCTCGTCGGCGAGCGTGTCGGCGATCGCCTTCTGAAACGCGGAGTTGATCTCGGCCTGGCTCTTGCTGATCTCCACCGCGAAGTGCTTCATGAAATTGCTGCAGGCGGTGGACGAAGTGTTCGCCTGCACCGACTGCGTTGAGACGGCCGGTCGGGAACCAAAGCTGAACCCCGCTGCCGAAGCCGTGACGATGACCGCCGAGCCCGCCACCGCGACCGCTCCCACTGCAAGTCCGACGACGCGCAGAAACCGCTGCCTTCCGAGTCGTGTGATCATGCATCTCACTCTCACACCAGTGGGGCGCGGCCATCTTCATGCTTTTGTAAGTCCCTTCGCGGACGCCGTCTTATAGTCGCCTCATGGAGGCGCCGCCTACCGCCGGTTGGTCTGGAAAGCATGCCGTCGAGCTCTATGTCCGCACCTACGCGACGATGCTGCAGAGCTCGGGCGAGATCAAAGTCGAGTCGCTCGTCCAGGCGCATCTCGGCATGGGTTCAGTTCTCCACCCGCTGGCCGCTCAGCCGCAGACCGACATGGGCGCGCTCCTGTACGCCGTGCGGCGACTGCCCGCCGCGATCAACCGCTGCCGGCGCGTGATCATGGGCCAGAGCCCGCAGGGATTCAAAGCCGTCCTTGGCGCTGACATTCTGAGCTGGGAAGCCGTCAAAGCCCCGGCCCGACGCCGACGCTGGTACCACGATGGAAAGAACACGCTCGCGGTCCTGATCGCCTCTGCGTCGGACATCGACGACCTCGTTCCGACGCTGGTCGCCTTCCAGATCGAATGGAACAAGCTGCACCGCTCACTGCAGGACGTCGACCTTTCGGACGATGACGCCAGGCACGCTGCAGGCGCGACCCCCGACGACTGGCGCCGCCTGCACGATGCGTGGGGAGAGAGCTTTGACGCCAACCTGGCCGCGATCAAGCGCGACGAAAGTCGAATCGTCCTGCGTCTCATCGGAGGCAGCCACCTCGGCTTCGCGCGCAACGCAAGCCGCTGGTGGCTGCCCATCGCCGCCGCCATGGACGAGCTGGGCGCACGCGACGCGCCCATCTACTTCGTCTCTTCAAACGCGCACAGTCTGGTCAATGTCCTGACCGGCGTGGCGCGCCGGATTGAAAACGAGATCGTGGACTGGATCGGGCGATCAGACCGCGACCTCGACACCGAGCGCCGCAAGCTCGAAGCGGGACACAGCCGGGCGTCAAGGCAGAACTGGCTGTACTACGGTGCGCGACAGATTTTCGACGCGCATCCAGAGCGGGAACGGCTTCGCAAGTGGCGCGCCGAGCTGGAAACTGCCAACGGCGTGCGCCATATCCCCGCGGTCGCCACCGGTGTCGACTCCGCCGCGCAGGTCTTCATGCTCTCCAAGCTGGACCCCGCAGCTATCGATCCCCGCGTGGGGGCCGTCGACGAGCAAAAGCTGCACACGTCAGACGCGTGCATCGTCAACGTCGACTACCCGCTGGGTCAGGCCGCGTATCACATCCTCCGCCAGGTCGCCGAGCAGGCGGCATGGGTGGCCGGCGTGTACGTGCTGGGCAAAGCCGCGACCCTCAACGCCGACGTCGGCGACGTGATGATCCCCAACGTGGTCTACAACGAGCACTCGGGCAACACCTACTGGCTCGACAACTGCTTCACAGCGGGGGACGTACAGCCCAACCTCGTCTACGGTTCGGCCCTCGACAACCAGCGCGCGGTCACCGTGCGCGGCACGTTCTTGCAGAATCGCGATTACCTCGATTTCTACTACCAGGGCCGGTACACGGTGGTCGAGATGGAGGCGGGACCTTATCTCGATGCGTGCTACGAGATCGGCCAGCCGGATCGCTATCCGGTCAACGAGAGCGTCAACATGGCGCAGGCCCACTTCGACCTGGGAATCGTCCACTACGCATCCGACACTCCGTACACGCAGGCGCGCACGCTGGGCGCGCGCGGGCTTAGCTATCGCGGGATGGACTCGACCTACGCCGCGGCTATCGCGGTGGCGCGGAGGATCCTGCAGCGCGAGGATGCGCTGGTCTCGCAGAAAAAGTAAGCGTCACGTGCGGGTGGTTGTGCTCGCCCGCGCCGTGGTGGATCTCGCCACACGGATGACAGCTCTCGACCTGGATTGTGGTGTGTCCGATCGCGAACCGATCGCACAGCCGCGTCTCGAGATCTCGCACGACATGCTCGGCATCGCCAAGGGAGCTGTCCTCGATCACGATGTGGCAGCTGAGCGCGACGTCCTCTGATGACAGCGCCCACACGTGAAGGTCGTGGACTCCGGTCACCAGGGAGGTGCCGCTGATCTCGGACGTGACGGCGCCCAGGTCGATTTCGGGCGGCGTTCCTTCCATGAGCAGGTTGACCGTCTCGCGGACGATGCCCCACGCGCTGTAGGCAATGAAAACCGCGATGCCGAGCGAGAGCAGGGGGTCGATGTAGAGCCAGCCGGTCAACAGGATCACCGCGCCGGCAACGACGACCCCTGCCGATGAGGCAACGTCACCAGTCACATGGAGCAGCGCCGCGCGCAGGTTGAGATTTTGGCTACCGCCTCGAAGCGTCACGATGACAAGTGCGTTGATGGCGATTGCCGCCAACGCGGTGGCGATGACCGCGCCGCCCTGGACCGGTTCCGGTGTGATCAACCGGCGCACTGCCTCGAATCCGATCGCCAGCACGATGACGATCAGGGCCGCCGCGTTCACGAGCGCAGCCAGGATGCCGACCCGCTGATACCCGTAGCTGCGATGCCGGTCAGCCGGCCGCTTTGATTGCTCGATCGCGAACCAGGCGAGGCCAAGTGCGAAAACGTCGGTCAGCACGTGGCCGGCGTCGGCGAGCAAAGCCAGGGAATGAGAGAGCAGTCCCCCCGCCAGCTCGACCACCAGGACGGCGAGGGTCAGCCCAAGAGCAAGCCTCAGTCCAGAACCGGCCGTCCTTGCGCGTTCCATAGACCTAATTTACCCATCGTTTCCGGGGTTCCCACGAAATCACGTGATTTCGCGGGGAGAGTCCCGCCACCAATCTCGGCCTCGTTCCAGGTACGCGAGCAGCATTCCGTGGCGGAGGCCTTCGTGGCTGACGTGGAGCAAGGCCAGGCCGTACCAATCGAGCAGCAGGAGTAGCGCCTCGACGCCTCCGCGCATGGCTTTCACCCGGTTGGGAGGCAGCCCGACCAGGGCAGCCACGTGGCGCGCCCGATGCCGGTCCAGGCGCGTCTCGCACGTGAGGAGGTCGGCTGTCGTCAGGACCGCAGGCGGGTTGCGCCGGGTCAGCACGGTGGGGAGGTTGGATGCCGTGCCGCCGGTGGCGACCAGCCGCTCGACCTCGCCGTCCGGGGCATGGGGCAGCTCGCGCAGCGCCGCCTTGCGCAAGCGCGCGCGCTCCTCGGGCCTGGGCGGGTCGGACAGGTATGTGTCAGCGAGGACGCCCGAGCCGATCGGCAGCGCCGCGGAGCGCAGCATCTCGCGCCCGCGGGCGATCACGATCTCCGTCGAGGCGCCGCCCAGGTCAACCAATGCCCATTCGTGCCGGACCGCGTGGCGGCTGGCCGCGCCGAGGAAGCTCAACGCGGCTTCACGCCTGCCCGAGATGACGCGGACCGGCACGCCGAGCACCTCGCTTGCCTGGCGGACGAAGGCGGGGCCGTCCGACGCCTGCCGGATGGCTTGCGTGGCGCAGGCGAGAAGCTCGTCGTAGCCGTGCGAACGAGCCTGCTCCATCACCTTGCGAACGGCCCGAAGCGCATAAGCAGCGCGGCTGCCGATCACCCCGTTGCGGGCGACCTGCGGGCCGAGCGCCGGCATCTCGACGTAGTGCGCGACTTCCTCGAGCCGCCCGCGGACCACGTCGGCGACCAGGACATGGACGGTGTTCGATCCCATGTCGAGCGCGGCTAGACGCATTCCAACGGAACTCTAGAATCACGGCGTGGCGAGGAGGACTCGAATGGAGCGCGACTCGATGGGCGAGATGCACGTCCCGGCCGACGCCTACTATGGCGCGTCCACGCAGCGTGCCGTCCTCAACTTTCCGATCTCGGGTCAGCCGATGCCGCGCCGCTTCATCCGCGCCCTCGGCATGGTCAAGCGCGCCGCGGCCCAGACCAATCGCGAGCTCGGCCTCCTGCCCCGGCGCCGTGCGCGAGCCATCGCCGCGGCCGCGCAAGAGGTCGTCGACGGCAAGCTCGATGAACAGTTTCCGATCGACGTCTACCAGACGGGGTCCGGAACCTCGACCAACACGAACGCCAACGAGGTCATCGCCAACCGCGCGACCGAGATCCTCGGCGGCGAACGCGGATCCAAGCTCGTCCACCCCAACGACCACGTCAACCTCGGCCAGTCCTCGAACGACGTCGTCCCGACCGCCATTCAGTTGGCGGCCGCGATCGCCATCAACGATGAGCTGCTACCCGCCCTGGAACGCCTTCAGCGAGCGCTGGAAGGGAAGAGCAAAGAGTTCTGGCCGGTCATCAAAACCGGCCGCACCCACCTGCAGGACGCCACGCCGATCAGGTTGGGACAGGAGTTCAAGGGCTACGCGGGGCAGATCGAGGAGTCGGTCCGCCGCGGTCGCGCCGCCATCGACGAGCTCTCGCGGGTACCGCTCGGGGGGACGGCGGTGGGAACCGGCATCAACACGCATCCCCAGTTCGCAAGGCTCGCTGCGGCGCGGCTCGCCAAGGCGACTCGCCTCCAGGTGAAGGAGGCGCCCAACCATTTCCACGCCCAGGCCAGCCTCGACGTACTCGTCGCCGCGCACGGCGCGCTGCGCACGATCGGCACGAGCCTGTGGAAGATCGGCTCCGACATCCGGCTCATGGGCTCCGGTCCGATCGCCGGACTTGGGGAGCTGCGTCTGCCGGAAACACAGCCGGGCTCGAGCATCATGCCCGGCAAGGTCAATCCAGTGATCGTCGAATCGATGCTGATGGCGATCGCGCGGGTCTACGGCAACGACACCACGGTGGTCGTGTCCGGCCAGGCGGGCAGCATCTTCGAGCTCAACGTCATGATGCCGGTCGCCGCCGCGGCGACCCTCGAATCCATCACGCTGCTCGCGGCCTCCGCACATAACTTCTCGGAGCGATGCGTGGAAGGCCTCCAGGCCACCGACCGCGGACCGGAGCTGGTCGAACGCAGCCCGATGCTGGCGACGGCGCTAAACCCCGTCATCGGATATGACGAGGCGGCCAAGCTCGCCAAGGAATCGATGCGGACCGGCCGGTCGATCCGCCAGCTTGCTCGGGCGCGAGGCGTGACCGAAAAGCAGCTGAACAAGGTGCTCGACCTGGGCAAGATGACCAAGCCGGGCCTTGAAGGTCCGGGCGGCGGCGGCTAACTTTTCGTCTGATGCGACTGGAGCATCCGCTCCGACGCTTTCGCCTCGCCGCAGTCCTGCTCGCGATCGTCATCAGCGTCGGCGTCACCGGCTACATGGTGATCGACGGCTGGTCGCTGCTGGACTCGTTTTACATGGTGATCATTACCATCAGCACGGTCGGCTACACCGAGGTCCACGCCCAGGGCACGACGGGACGGCTGTTCACGTCCGGCCTGATCGTCGTCGGCGTCGGGACCATGCTTTACGGCTTCGGCGTTTTCGCGGAGACTCTGGCGGACAATGCCTTCGGCAGGTATCGGAGAGACCGGCAGTTGCAGCGTGACCTGAACCACCTACGCGACCACTTCATCATCTGCGGATACGGCCGCATCGGCACGCAGGTCGTCGCTGAGTTCGAGGAACACCGCGTCCCGTACGTGGTCATCGACCAGACCGAGGAGGCGCTCGAGAGGATCCGCGCCGAAGGCCGCCTCCACATCGAAGGCGATGCGTCAAAGGAAGAGGTCCTCAAGCAGGCCGGCATCGAGCGCGCGAAGGGATTGGTATCCGCCGTCGACTCGGACGAGCGCGCCGTTTACATCGTCCTGGCCGCCCGGGCCTTCAACCCCAACCTGTACATCGTCGCGCGCGCCGGGCGTCCGGACTCCATCCGGCGCCTGGAGCTCGCGGGCGCGACGCGGACCATCTCGCCTTATGTGATGGCAGGCCACCGCATGGCCTTGCTCGCGATCCGCCCGGCCATGGTCGACGTCCTCGATACGCTCCACCACGGCGAAGGGGGCATCGGCGTGGAGGAGATGGTCGTGATCTCTGGCACGACGGCGGAGGGCAAGACGCTGGAGGAAGCCGGGCTGCTCCGGCCCAACGCGGCCAAGGTTCTCGCCGTGCGCAAGCGCGACGGCAGCGTCAACGTCAATCCACCCGCCAACGCGCGCCTCGATGACGGCGACCTGGTGATCGCGTTGGGCACGGAAGATCAGCTGTTCGCCTCAGCGTCACTGCTGAGGTAAGCGCCGGCCGGCGGCCGCGAAATCTGAGCTTAAAGTGAAGCCGTGAACAGGCTGGAGCGCCGACCCGAGCTCGTCGCTCTCGGCTCCGTCGGCGTCGGCGTGGCACTGGTTTTGGCCAAGCTCGTGGTCGGCGTTCTGACCGGCAGCCTGGGCATCCTCAGCGAGGCGGCGCACTCCTTCCTCGACCTGGCCGCGAGCGCCTTCACCCTCGTCGCGGTGCGCACGGCCCGCAAACCGGCCGACACCGAGCACCCATACGGACATGGCCGGACGGAAAACCTTGCCGCCTTTGCGGAAGGTTTGCTGCTGCTGACAACCGCGGCGTTCATCGCGTTCGAGGCGGCCCGTCGCCTCCTCGAGGGCGGCTCGGTTGTCAACCCGGCGGGCTATGCCTTCGCACTGCTGATCGCGGCGCTGGTGATCGAGGCCGGGCGTGCGGCGGTGCTGCGGCGCGTCGGGCGGTTTGCCTCCAGCGAGGCGCTCCTTGCCGACGCCACGAACCGGCTGTCCGACGTGCTCGCGACGCTGGGCGTGTTGGCCGGATTGATCGGCGTACGCCTGGGCCTGAGCTGGGCCGACTCGGTCGCGGCTCTGCTCGTGGCCGGGATCATCGCTCGGGCGGCCGCGCAGATCGCCTGGCGTTCCGGCGACATCCTGATCGACCGAGCGCCTGCCGGCGCCGAAGAGAAGCTGCGCGACGCGATCCGTAACGTGGACGGCGTCCGTGAGGTGCGGTCAGTTCGCGTGAGGCGCTCGGGGCCCAACCTGATCGGCGACGCGAGCATCGCCACCGGCCGCATGCTCTCGGTCGAGGCTGCGAGCGCGCTCGTCGAGGACGTCAAGGAGCGCGCGCGATCAGTCCTCCCGGGACTGGACCTCGCCGTGTCGGTGGAGGGCCAGAAACAGGGCGCGGACCTGGTCGAGAGGATTCACGCCGCGGCTGCACGAAACGGTGGCGTGCGCGACCTCCACAACGTGACGGTCGAGCGCGAGGCGGACGGGTCGCTACACCTCACGATGCACGCGAAGCTGCCCGGGGACCAGACGCTGGCCAAGGCGTCGCGAACCAGCCAATCCCTGGAGCGGTCGATTCGCGCCGAGCTTCCAGAGGTGACGCGCATCGACATCCACCTCGAGCCGATGGAGCCGGAGGTGGTGCCCGGGGAGGACGTGACCGCTCGCAACGCTCAGCTCGCAGCGCGCATTCGTGCGGTCGTGGAGTCGCATCCGGAGGTCCGGCGCTGCCTGGACGTCGAGCTCAGTGATCGCGACAACCGCATCCACGCCCACGTCGTCGCCGAAGTCGCAGGCGAGATCAGCCTCGAGCATGCGCACCGCATCGAGAGCGAGCTGGAGGAGATGATCCGGCGCGAGATCCCGGAAACGCACGAGGTAGTGACACGCGTCACCGCATGAGGCCGGGGCGGGCCGAGGATCTGCCCCGGCTCTTCGAGCTCTGGAGGCGCGAGGTCGCCCAGGGCAGGCAGGAGATGCTGCCCAACGAGACCCGGCTCCAGCGGACGCTCGCCCGGTTCGACTGGGAGGCGAAGTCCCGGGTCGTCGAACACGACGGGCGATTGAACGGCTCGGTGCTGGTCATGAGCCGCCAGTCACCCGACGGACTCCTGTCCAACGTGTACGCGGCAGGCGGCACGGATGTCTACACGGAGCTGGTGCGGTGGGGGGTCCAGCTCTCGAGGGCGGCCGGCGCCTCCATCGCCCAGGTCTTCGTCGCGAAAGGAGGCGGTCGCGGTTTGGAAGGGGTTGGACTCGACCTGGTCCGGCCCTGGTGGCGCATGGACAGAACACTGGACACACTGCCCGAATCGAAGCCGGTGTCCGGTTACGCGATCGCGGACGCGACCACGGTTCCACCCGGCGTGTGGGCCGAGATGTTCAACCGGACGTTCGCCGACCACTGGCGATTCGCGCCGCGTGCAGAGGACGAGATCCTCGGCGACCGGCCCCCGGAGCTCTCATTGATGGCCGTGAGCGGGATGAATCGTTCGCCGGCAGCCATCGCGTTGGGCGAGGTCGAGGATTACGGCGCCGACCCCAGGCCGCAGCCGGTGGGACTGGTCAGCTCGGTCGGGACCCTGCGGGAACATCGGCGGCGAGGACTGGCTGCGTGGTTGGTCGCCGAGGTGCTGCGTCGCCTGCGGGGCGCGGGAGCGCGCCATGCCACGCTTTATGTGGACGGTCTCAGCCCGATGCGCGCCTACGACGTCTACCGGAAGCTGGGTTTTGAGGTCGTGTCGGAGGCCGAGGTCTGGGAAGCTACCTTCCCGTGAAGTTCAGGCTCGTCGCCATGCTGGGTCTTCTGGCCCTGGCGCTGTCCGCTTGCCAGAGCTCCCAACCTGCTCCCCCTCAGCAAGCCGGCAGGGAGATTCCCAAGCCTGCGCCCACGCTGGCCCAGGCGATCAACAAGGCAACCGACCTCGGTCCCGCGGGCCCGTCGACCATCGTCCACCTGAGCTTCGGGCTGAAAGTCCGCAACCCGGATCTGCTCGGAAGCCTGCTCGCCTCGGGCCAGACGATCTCGCCCGCCGCGTACGCCGCCGACTTCGCGCCTGATCCGGCCCTCGTCGGGCGCGCCGTGACAACGCTGAACGCCGCCGGCCTGAGTGCCGGCTGGCGAGCGCCCTCGAGCCTCATCGCCGCGGACGGACCTGCCCCGGTGGCCGCGTCGCTGCTGAACGTCGAGATCAACAGCTATCGCCTCCCCGACGGCACCCTGTTTTACGCGGCGCGCGATCAGCCTCGACTTCCGGCCGTACTCACGCACGTCATCAGCAACGTGAGCGGCCTGGACGACTACCGGCGAGCGCACGGATACGCGGTCCGGCCTGGCGGCCTGATCCCCACCGACGTCCTCAGCTTCTACAACATCCAGGCGCTTCGTGACGCCGGGCTCGACGGCGCCGGCCAGACCATCATGCTGCCCGAGATCGACGACCTGCCGAACATGAGCGACCTGGACAAGTTCGCGAGCAAGTTCGGGCTCCCGCCCTTCGCGTCGGTGCTCACGGTCAAGCGCGACCCGAGCTGGGGCACGCCGGAGAAGCCGCAAGGAGAGACCGCCCTCGACCTCGAGATCATCCACTCGGTGGCGCCGATGGCAAAGCTTGTCGTCTACCTCTCGGCGCCCGACTTCGGCCACGGAGAGCGCGCCTTCGACCAGATGGTGACCGACCATCTCGGATCGGTCATCTCGGAGAGCCTGGGCTCATGCGAGCCGGATACGCCGAGTGGTGCACGCAACGTGTACGCGTCGATCCAGGACCGCGCCGTCGTCCTCGGTATCTCGCATTTCGTCGCGAGCGGAGACAACGGCGCGTATACGTGCGGTCTCGACCAGGAGGCGGCGGGCAGCTTTCCCTCGACCCTGCCGACCGTCACCGCGGTCGGCGGCACAAGCGTGTTCGAATCGGCGTCCGGCGTCTATTACAAGGAGTACGCGTGGGGCAGCCCGCTCGACCAGAGCGGCAGCGGAGGCGGCGCGAGCCAGTTCTACGCCATCCCGAGCTACCAGAAAAACGAGGCGAAAAGCGCCGGTAAGGGCCAGCGCCAG
>VBFV01000121.1 GCA_005881335.1 Chloroflexota bacterium | reverse complement strand
TTGGTAGCACTGGCGCTTGATACGGTGAAGTTCACCGCGGCAGGACGGCACAACTGACGGCATGACCGTTGGCCGCGCGCGGACCGCCGCGGACGGTTCCGCTTCACACTCTCTCGATCCGAACTTACAACGGACCTACGTGGTAAGCAGTGGACGCCAGGGACCTTGCATTGACCACCTTCAAAACCGCTGGTCGGCATCCTTGGCGATGTCGACGGACGGATCGTTCCCGTCGCGCCCCCGCCAGTTGTGAATTCGGTTGTCCAAAAGCTAACTCACCTTTCAGAGGGCGCGAGGCCCACATTTCTCCCTCCGAACATTAGGACAGCAACGCTGACAGCAACGCGGTTTAGGTATTCGCCTAGAACGCTCGTTTGTTGTCAACGGTTGAAAAGGGGCCAAAAACAGCGGTCGAAAAGGGTACCAATCCGTTTTTCGGTGAAGACCTAAGAAATCGAGACGATGCCCAAGCGCAAGGTCAGGCTGACCGTCCCGCTGCCGCCGTATCCCGAATCCCACATCACCAGAATGGGGCGTCGTCCCGGGATGGCGTGGACTCGGGACCTAGCCTTAGCACTCCTTTCGGCACTTCCCCGCGCCGCGCCTCAGTTGGATCGTGACTGGAGGAAAGCAGCGAGATCTATTGGAGGAACGAATGCCGACATCTCTTACAGAAACGACCCGACCAGGCCTGAGCGTTGGGCCGACGAGTGAATTCAGCCTGTTCTTCCATGTCAAGCCGGGACAGGGAGAGAGCTTGCGAGAGGCACTTCGGGCGCTGCAGGACACTCCGGGATACCGACCTGGTGACTATGGGATGGCGGTGGCAACAATCCACGAAGCCAGGTTCGTCCTTTTCGACAACGACACACGGCTTGCGTTTGTTACGAGCTTCGACGGTCCGTGGGACGCCTACATGGAGGACTTCTTCACCTCCGGGCCGACACTGGCGCTTTTCGACGTCATTTTCCGACACGTCGAGGGCTACGAAGGCCTGCCAGACCTCGCCGCTCTGAAGGCGCTCATAAACGGTGCCCAGGAGACCGCGGCCGCGTACGCGCGCAATTACGGTGGCACCGTGAAGGAGATCCGCAAGCAGCAGCGTGTCAATGATGCGTTCCAGCAGGTGTTGGACGACCCGAAGGCCGCCGAGGCGCTGCAACATCGCGCTCTGAAGCCGTTGCTGGACGAGGCCGGTGCCTAGCTGGCGGACTGCGGAGATCCTCAAGACGCGCCGATGTCGGATCACATCTCGGGACCACGAGCCCTGGCGGAGCCCATCGCGGACATCACAGACGTCTACGCCTTCCCGAGCCCCGAACGGCCAGGCCACATCGTTCTCGTGGTGAACACCCGCCCCTTCGCCCAGCCCTCGGATTTCTTCTCGGACGGGCTCGTCTACCGCTTCCGCCTCCACCCGCTCACGACGCGCGTGCCGGGCCATCCGGTGCCGTTCGCGGTCGTCGCTGAAGAGTTCGCCTTCGACTGTGTGTTCTCCGCCCCCGGCGGCGACGCCCAAGGCCGCTATCAGCAAGGCACGTGCACGATACCCGGCGGCGAGACGGTCTCCTTCAGCGTGAACGACGAGCAGGGAGGCTCGGCTTATGGCGTTCGCGTCTTCGCCGGTCCGCGCTGGGATCCGTTCATCATGGACGCCCCGGCGGCGCTGAAGACGATCGCAACGGGCAAGCTGGCGTTCACCGATCCAGGCTCGATCTTCCTCGACGGCAAGAACGTGATGAGCCTCGTGGTCGAGGTCGACCACGCGGAGCGCCTCCACGGCGTGGAGTTGGTCGGTGTGGTCGCCGAGACGCTGACGCGCGGCAAATTCAACCTTCGGATCGAACGTGTCGGGCGGCCTGAGGTGAAGAACATGATGCTGGCGCCGAAGCAATTCGACCCGGTGAACCGTGACCTCGAGATCCGCGATCTCTACAACATGGAGGACGCCTTCCACCTCGGAGCGTGCTACCAGCAGGCCTACCGGGCGCGGCTGAACGCCAACCTCGTGTTCTGGGACAGTCTCGACGGGAGAACGGACTGGCCCGCGGACGCGAATGGGGGCCATCCACTGACCGACCTCCTGCTGGCCGACTTCCTCGTTGTCGACCTTACCAAGCCCTACTCCGAGCATGGCTCGTTTCTCGAGATCGAGCTCGCAAACCGCCGCGGCGAGAGATGCGAGAGCTGCGGTGGGCGGACGCTCAACGACGACGTGATGGACACGATCTTCACGCTGCTCGTGAATGCGGGGAACGGCCCGATCATCCGCGACGGCGTCGACCGTGCGACGAGGCCCGCATCGCGCGCCTTCCCCTACCTGGCTCCGCCGAACCCGGATCCGCCCCCGCGACCCGAGGATCTGTAGCAATGGCGACGATGGTGGATAACCTGACCGCGAGGCAGAGCATCAACCTGGAGCTCGACGACATCCAGAGTGGCGCCCTGCACGAGCGACCGTCTCCCTACGTCGGCACCTACCTCCTCTTGCGCATCGATAACCGTGCGGCGGGGCGAGAGCTGGTCCGGCGCCTGCTTGGGATCGTTGATTCAGCCCGGCCGTCTACCGATTCGGCTCGGGACGCCTGGATCACCGTCGCATTTACCTACGAGGGTTTGAAGGCGTTAGGTGTACCGCAGGACTCACTGGACAGCTTTGCACCGGAGTTCAAGCAGGGGATGGCGGCACGTGCGGCCGAGCTGGGCGACGTGGGCGAGAGCAGCCCGGCCCACTGGGAAAAGCCCCTGGGAACTCCTGATGTCCACGTCGCCCTCGCAGCGCTGTCGCCCGACAGCGCACGGCTGGAGGCCACGCTCGCGCGGGCACGCCGCACTCTCGAGGAACTGCCCGGCGTCACATTGATCTGGCGCCAGGACTGCTACCAGCTCCCGACAGGGCGCACCTCCTTCGGCTTCAAGGACGGGATCGGGCAGCCGGCCGTTGAGGGGAGCGGCATCGCCAGCTCGAACCCGAATGAAACGCCGATAAAAGCGGGCGAGTTCATCCTTGGATACCCGGATGAGACGGCAGGCCTGCCGCCGATGCCGACCCCTGATGTGCTTGGCCGGAACGGCACCTACATCGTCTTTCGAAAGCTGCAGACACGCGTGGCGGCGTATCGGCGGTACTTACAGGCCAAAGCCAAGGACCGCGAGGGGGCGGCACTGCTGGGCGCCAAGATGGTTGGGCGCTGGCAGAGCGGCGCTCCGCTCGTCCTCTCCCCGGACCGTGACGATCCCGAGCTCGGTGCCGATCCGCATCGCAACAACGACTTTCTCTACCGCGATGATCTACGCGGCTTCAAATGCCCGGCAGGCGCGCACGCGCGACGCGCGAACCCGCGAGATGCGCTCGACAACGACGGGAGCGTCAACGTTGGCCTCCACCGCATGATCCGGCGGGGCACAAGCTACGGCCCGGTGCTGCCCGAGGGAGTGCTGGAGGAGGACGGCGTCGACCGGGGCATCATCTTCGTTTTCGCTGGTGCGCACATCAAGCGCCAATTCGAGTTCGTGAAGACGCAATGGCTGAACAACGGCATTTTCATCGGCGTCCCGGTCGACAAGGACCCACTCGCTGGACCGAATGATGGATCTGGAGGCTTCACCGTTCCTGAGAAGCCGATCCGCCGTCGGCTGCGGAACCTGCCGGCATTCGTCGTCACCCGCGGCGGCGAGTACGGCTTCGCGCCGGGCCTGCGAGCTCTCCGCTGGCTGGCGGAGCTCGAGACGTGACCAGCCTCGATCGAGGAGAGGAGGGATAACGTGGCCACGAGCCTCACCGGAACCGACCGCTGGAAGACACTCGACTTCGGCCCGCCGCCGTCCGACCTTGCGGAGTCCGACCATCCTGTGCTCGTTGAATTCTTCTCCGGCGAGCGTGTGGTGGTCATCACCCTCAACCGACCACACGCCGACAATGCGATCACGACCGAGGTGGGGGCGCGCCTGACCGAGATCGTCGAGATGATCGCGGTCCGCCCGGCCCTCCGCGTCGTCATCCTTACCGGAGCTGGTGAGAGAGCCTTCTCCGTCGGGAGCGACTTGCGTCAGCGCAAGGATATGACGAAGGAGGACTGGCTGCGCCAGCGTCAAGACTTCGATCGCACGCTCTACACGGTGCGCCAACTGCGAAAACCAATCTTCGCCGCCGTCAACGGAATCGCTTACGGCGGCGGCTCCGAGCTCGCCCAGAGCACCGACTTCATCATCGCCTCCGACAACGCCGCCTTTGGTCAGCCTGAAGCGATGATCGGCCTTGCGGCCGGCGGCGGTTCGCCGGCGCTGCTTCCGCGCTTGCTTCCTCCTGGCAAGGCCCTGCAGATGCTGATGACTGGCGACCCTATCAGCGCGCAGGAGGCACATCGGCTGGGTATGGTCAACGAGATCTACCCCCAGGCCGAGCTGATGCACGCGGCGCACCGCATCGCAGAGAAGATTGCGAGCAACTCGCCGACGGCCGTCCAAGCCGTCAAGCGGGCCGTTCGCACGGGCGAGGGGGAGCCGATCGAGCAAGCGATTGCAATCATGATGGAGGCGCACTGGCGCTCGGCGGTTCATCCGGACCGAGTCGAGGGCATCGGCGCTTTCAACGCGGGTCGCGACCCGACTTTTCAGGATCCCGACTACTGATGCGTCGTCACGCGAGGGCGATCCATCCACCAGGAGGCTGAGTCATGGCAGTAGCAGACAGGGTTCAGGAAGCGCGCATGGCACTAAGGATGATCCACCCCGATCCCTTCAATGCTGAAGCTCCGCCGGAGGCCCTCACCGCAGACATCACTCCGACCGAATTGCATTACGTCCGCAGTAACTTCGCCGTGCCGGTCTACGATGGCAGGCTCGAGGTCAGCGGGGCGGTCGACAACCCGACCACGCTAACGCTCGACGACCTGCGCGCCATGCCAGCGGTCGAGCACGTCGTCACGCTCGAATGCGCGGGGAATGGGCGTCTCGAAATGAGACCGCTGCCCGTCGGCGAACCATGGGGTGACTACGCAGTATCCACCGCCCGCTGGACGGGCGCCCTCCTGCATGAGGTGCTGGAGCGGGCGCACCCGGCAGCCGACGGCATCGAAGTTCAGTTCACAGGCGCCGACCATGGTGCCTACCTCCTCCAGCCAGTCCTTCCGGAGACCAACAAAAACGACTTGACCTTCATGCGATCACTGCCCCTTACCCATGCAGCCGATCGGGCGGCAGAGATTCTAATCGCCTACGAGATGAACGGCGAGCCGCTGAGCCCCGACCACGGGGCTCCCTTCCGGCTCATCGTGCCCCACTGGTACGCCGTCGCATCCGTGAAATGGCTGAAGCGGATCGCCGTCCTGACAGAGCCACACAGCGGCGAGTTCCAGACGGGCCACTACATGTACCAGTGGCCCGATCGACCCCACGAAGCCGTCACTCTCACGCGCGTGCGCGCCCGCATTACCGACCCGGCTCGCGGCGCGACCATTGCTCCCGACAGATACACCGTGCGCGGAAAGGCCTGGTCAGGCATTGGACCGGTGACGCAGGTCGACGTCAGCTTAACCGGCGAGGGCGACTGGAATGTGGCGCAGCTCGAGCCTCCGAAAGGGCCTTATCAATGGCAGGACTGGTCGTTCGACTGGAAGGAGATCGGGGTCGGCCGGCACACGCTACGAGCCCGCGCGACGGATGCAGCCGGCAACGTGCAACCCGATGTCCCAGCCTGGAACCGGCTCGGCTATGGAAACAACGCGATCGAGGTCATTCATGTCGACGTGCGCTGAGCTGGAGAAGCGCCCGGTATCTCCCTGATTTGACCGCATTCCATTCTCAGCCACCAATCCGATTTGACCGCTCCTCGCGGATACTGGTGGCGATGGCGTGCCGGGCGGGTTCCGTGCGCCGCCCGGTACGCCTCGTGCTCGGCGCGACGATGGGCTAGTTGTTCGTCGTCAACTGGGTCCGCTCCAAGGAAGGGATATCTATTACTCAATGCGCCGTTTCCGCGCCGGACCGTCAACATGTGGGTGGTCGACGCCGCGACGCTGAGCTTCACGCCGTAACTAACCCTCGAGCCCGACTTGCCACCGGTTCGGGCCGTTGTTCAGTCCAGCGCAACGGGAGTACGACGCCAGACAGTGAAACAGTCGCACATTAAGTTGTCGAGGAAATGATCGAAGACAGTTCTTTACGCTCCGGCTCGCGGGCGGGCACCCAGAGTCTCTGCGCAAAACCGCATTGGCGAGATTCGGAAAAGAATCCGTATCGATACGGACGCCATCCTCGAGCTGCTGGCCCATGCTCACTACAGGAGGCATATCGGCTTGAGCGATCTCAGCCATCGGCTCCTGGAGGGCTGGCTGAAGCGGGCCGAAGGCTGGAGATGGCTGACGTTAGGGTGCTCGTCGCTGAGGACCACGACGTGGTTCGCGAGGGAATTCGGCTGGTCTTGGAGACCGAACCAGACATTCGCGTCGTCGCAGAGGCGCGCGATGTACCGAACGCGGTCGCCGGCACGATGCGCGCACAACCCGATGTGGTGGTCATGGACGTGCGGCTGGCGAATGGAAGCGGGATTGAAGCCACTCGCGAAATTCATTCGCGGGCCCCCAACAGCCGCGTGCTGATGCTGACGTCCTACGCGGACGACGAGGCGCTCTTCGCCTCGATCATGGCCGGAGCATCCGGCTATATGTTGAAGACGGCGACCCCCAAGGAGTTGATCCATGCGGTGCGCCGGGTTGCACAGGGAGAGAGCCCCCTTGCTCCGGCAGTAACCCAACGAGTCCTTACTCGGGTTCGCCAAAGCCCCTTGTTCGCCCGGGACGAGAAACTCGCCCGCCTAACGCCGCGCGAAGACGAGGTGCTTAAGCTGCTTGCCACCGGCAAGACCAATGCGCAGATCGCAGGCGAGATCCACATATCGGAGAAGACCGTCAAGAATCATGTCTCAACGGTCCTGGGCAAACTCGAAGTCGCCAGGCGGACCGAGGCCGCGGCCTATTTCGCT
>VBFV01000120.1 GCA_005881335.1 Chloroflexota bacterium | reverse complement strand
GCGGGCGATCGTGTTCCACGCCGCTGACGGCATGGACGAGCTGTCGATCGCGTCGCCGTCGTTCGTGATCGAGATCGACGGCCGGCGCAAGGAATACGAGCTGGACCCGACAGAGCTGGGCCTGGGCAAGGCGCCGGTCGAGTCGATGCGCGGCGGCGGCCCCGAGGAAAACGCACGCCTGGCGCGGGAGGTGCTCGACGGGGCAAAGGGGCCGCGACGCGACGTCGTGCTGCTCAACGCCTCCGCCGCACTCAGAGCCGCGGGCCTCGCCCGTGACTGGAAAGAGGGCCTGGGACTCGCGGCGAAAGCGATCGACTCGGGCCAGGCGGGCGAGGTGCTTGTGCGGTGGGCCAGAATCTCGCAGGAGTGATCGACGACGTACTGAGCCGTCTGGTGCTCGAAGCAAGGCAGGACCTGCAGCGGCGCCGCTACCTGATGGGCTCGGACCAGCTCGAGCTGGCCGTGGCGGCCTACGAACCCAAGGACTTCCTCGGCGCGCTGCGCCGACCCGCGCTGGCGGTGATCGCCGAGATGAAGCAGCGGACGCCGAGCATGGGCGTGCTGGCCGAGGACTATCACCCGGCCGACATCGCGCACGCTTACTCGGATGGCGGCGCTGCCGCCATCTCTGTGCTGACACACATGGCCGGGTTCGGCGGCCGGCCCGAGCACATCCGGATGGTGCGCGCCGCGACCCAGTTGCCGATCCTGCGCAAGGACTTCGTCACCGACCCGTACGAGGTCGCCGAGGCGCGGGCCTGCGGCGCCGACGCCGTGCTGCTGATCGTCGCGGCGCTCGAGCGCGCGCTGCTGCGAGACCTCGTCGCGCTGACGAAAAGCCGCGGCATCGCTGCGCTGGTCGAGGTGCACGACGAGGACGAGACCGCGACCGCGCTCGAGGCGGGCGCGCAGGCGATCGGGGTGAACCACCGCAACCTGCGCGACTTCAGCGTCGACCTGGGCCTGACCGAGCGCCTGCGCAAGATGGTTCCCAAGAGTGTTGTGCTGGTCGCGGAGAGCGGGATCCACACGCCGGCCGACGCTCGCCGCATGCGCGAGGCGGGGGCGGACGCGATCCTGGTGGGAGAGGCGCTGATGCGTTCGGCCGACCCGGCGGCCCAGATCAGGGAGCTAACGGCCTAAGTGATTCGGGTGAAGATCTGCGGCATCTGCGACCTGGAGGCGGCGAAGTCGGCCGTCGACGCGGGCGCCGACCTCATCGGTTTTCACTTCTGCGACTCGGAGCGCCGCGTCTCGCCCGAGGAGGCCAAGGCCATCGTCGACGAGCTCTTCGTGCGGCCCAAGATCGTGGGCGTGTTCATCGATGAGTCCCCGGAAGAGGTGCGCAGGATCGCCGAGTATGTCGACCTCGACCTCGTGCAGCTGCATGGCTCGGAGCAGCCGGGCTTCGACGCAGCCAGGCCGGTGATTAAAGTCCTCAAGGTCACCGAGGCGGGGATCCCCAGCGCAAACGACTGGCCCGACCCCATCATGCTCGACTCCTGGTCGGCTGACCAGCGGGGCGGGACCGGCCGGACCTGGGATTGGGACCTGGCCCGCGCCCTGATCGCCGACCGCCAGGTGTTCATCGCAGGTGGTCTGCAACCGGGTAACGTGGGCAAGGTCGTGAGCGAGCTCAAGCCCTACGGCGTGGACGTTTCCAGCGGCGTCGAGGCGCGCGTGCGGGTCAAAGACCCGGACAAGATGCGGGCGTTCGTGCGCGCCGTCCGGCTCGCCGAGGCCCTGGCCTGATGTCGCGGATGACGCTGACCCACCCCGTCGACGGCAGGTTTGGAGCCTTCGGCGGCCAGTATGTCCCCGAGACGCTGATGAGCGCGCTCCAGGAGCTCGAGGACATGTGGCACGAGGCCAAGGCCGACCCGCAGTTCCAGCTCGAGCTGGCCGGCCACCGGCGCGCCTTCATCGGCCGGCCGACACCCCTCTACGCCGCCACCAGGCTGAGCGAGCACTTCGGCGGCACCCACATCCACTTCAAGCGCGAAGACCTCTGCCACACTGGCGCGCACAAGCTCAACAACGCGGTCGGCCAGGCGCTGCTCGCGCTGCGCATGGGCAAGAAGCGGATCATCGCCGAGACCGGCGCCGGCCAGCATGGTGTCGCCGCCGCGACGGTTTGCGCCCGCTTCGGTCTCGACTGCACCGTCTACATGGGCACGGAGGATATGCACCGACAGTCCATGAACGTGCGGCGCATGAAGCTGCTCGGCGCGCAGGTCGTCGAGGTGAAGAGCGGCTCCAAGACATTGAAGGACGCGACCACCGAGGCCATCCGGGACTGGGTCACCAACGTGCGCACGACCCACTACATCATCGGTTCGGTGGTGGGGCCGCATCCGTATCCCGAGATGGTGCGAGACCTGCAGCGGGTGATCGGCGACGAGGCGCGCGAACAGTACCTGTCGCTCGACGGCAAGCTGCCCGACGTCGTCGTCGCGTGCATCGGCGGCGGCTCGAATGCGATCGGGATCTTCACTGCGTTTCTCGATGACAGGGAAGTCGGGCTCGTCGGCGTGGAGGCGGCCGGCAAGGGGATCAGGACGGGCGAGCATGCAGCGTCCCTAGTCGGCGGCCGGCCTGGCGTGCTGCACGGTTCCTATTCCTACGTGCTGCAGAACGGCGACGGGCAGATCCTTCCGACCCACTCGATCTCGGCCGGTCTCGACTATCCCGGCGTCGGACCCGAGCACTCGTTCCTGCGCGACATCGAGCGCGTGGAGTACGTGGCGGTCACCGACAAGGATGCGCTCGCCGCATTCAAGCTCTGCACGCGCCTCGAAGGCATCATGCCCGCGCTGGAGCCCGCGCACGCGATCCACCACGCGGGCGTGATCGCGAAGGAGCTGGGTCCAGGCGGCAGCATCCTCGTGTGCCTGTCAGGACGTGGTGACAAAGACATGGACAGCGTCGATGGTGGCTAAGGCCGGGACGCGACTGGAAAGCGCCTTACGGGCGAAGGGCGACCTCAAGCTGGTCGCCTACATGATGGCCGGGCATCCCACCGCCAAACGCTCGATCGACGTGGGGAAGAGGCTGGCCGCCTCAGGCATCGCCGCGCTGGAGATCGGCATTCCTCATTCGGACCCCCTGGCCGACGGGCCCGTGATCCAGCGCGCGGGTAAGGTCGCCCTGGAGCACGGGATGACGGTGTCCGGCGCTCTCGACGTCGCGAAGGCGGTCGCCGCGGAAGGTGTGCCGGTCGTGTTGATGACGTACATCAATCCGGTCCTGTCCTACGACCCCAGGAAATTCTCGGCCGAGGCGGCCCAGGCAGGCGTGGCGGGCGTGATCGTCCCCGACCTGCCCATCGAGGAGGCGGAGCCGGTGACCGGATGGCTGCGCTCCGCGGCGCTCGACACCGTCTTCATGGTCGCGCCCACGACTCCGCCCGACCGGATCAGCACGATCTGCTCCCACTCGAGCGGCTTCGTGTACTGCGTGACCGTGACCGGGATCACGGGAGCGCGAAAGGAGCTGCCGGAGGGGATTCCCGCGCTGCTCAAGGAAGTCAAAAGCCGCACCTCCCTGCCGGTCGCGGCGGGCTTTGGCATCTCGCGCCAGGAGCATTTGAAGGCCCTGAAGGGAAACGCGGACGCGGCGGTGGTCGGCAGCGCCATCGTCGACGAGATCGAGCGGGGCGGCGACGGCGTGTCGCTCGTGAGGGAGCTGTTGAAGGCGTGCCGGTAAGGGGCATCCGGGGCGCGACGACGGCGACCGCGAACACGGCGGAGGCGATCACCGAAGCCACCGAGGAGCTGCTGCGGGAGCTCGTCCAGCTGAACGACCTCGACCCGGCCGAGATCGCGTTCGCCTACTTCACAACGACGCCCGACCTGAACGCGGAGTTTCCCGCGCTCGCCGCGCGACGGCTCGGCTGGCTCGAAGTCCCGCTGCTGTGCGGACATGACATGAACGTGCAGCAGCCGAACCCCCGCGGCGTGGCCATGTGCGTTCGCATCCTGCTGCTCTACAACACGCCGCGACCGCAGGCCACAATGCGTTTCGCGTACATGCGCGGGGCCGAGGCGATCAAAGCCGACCTTGATTACATGCGAGGGTCTCTCAAGCCGTGATCATCGTGATGTCGCACCAGGCGACCCCGGCCGAGATCAAGGCCGTCGTCGACCGCGTGGAGGAGATCGGTCTCAAGACCGAGCTGTCGCGCGGCGAGGAGCGGACGGTCATCGGCGTGATCGGCGGCAACGCCTATGCCTACAGAGACGCTTTCTCGCACCTCGGCGGCATCCAGGAGATAGTGCCGATCACCAAGCCGTTCAAGCTCGCCAGCCGCGAGTTCCGCCGCCAGGACACGGTGGTCGACGTCGGAGGCGTGAAGATCGGGAACCACGAGGTCGTGGTCATGGCCGGACCGTGCTCGGTCGAAGGCGAGGAGATGCTGCTCGAGACGGCGCGGCACGTCGCCAAGCAAGGCGCGCGCGTGCTTCGCGGCGGCGCGTTCAAGCCGCGCACCTCGCCCTACTCGTTCCAGGGCCTGGGCGAGTCGGCGTTGAAGATGATGGCCGAGGCACGCGACGAGACGGGGCTGAAGGTCGTGACCGAGGTCGTCTCGCCCGGCGACGTCGCGCTCGTCGCCAAGTACGCCGACATCCTCCAGCTGGGGACTCGCAACATGCAGAACTACGCGCTGCTGCAGGAGGCCGGCCGCTCCGGCAAACCCGTGCTGCTCAAGCGCGGCATGTCATCCACCATCGAAGAGTGGCTGCTGGCGGCTGAGTACATCCTGTCGCAGGGCAACCGCGACGTGATCCTGTGCGAGCGCGGCATCCGGACCTTCGAGACCGCGACGCGTTTCACGCTCGACCTCAACGCCGTGCCCCTGGTGCGCGAGCTCTCGCACCTGCCGGTGATCGTCGATCCGTCGCAGGCCACCGGGCGGTGGTCGCTGGTCGGCCCCATGTCGCTCGCGGCGGTCGCCGCGGGCGCGAACGGTCTCATCATCGAGGTGCACCCGACGCCCAACCAGGCGCTGTCGGACGGTGCGCAATCGCTCGACTTCGAGGCGTTCGACCACCTGATGGCCGATGTGAGACGGCTGCTCGGCGCAATGCAAAAGCAACTCGCCTAAGTTGCCCACTGTCGCGGTGGTGGGCCTCGGCCTCATGGGATCGTCCTTCGCTCTGGCGCTGAAGAAGGCCCGGCCGGACATCGTCGTCGTGGGGAGCGACCGCAATCCCCTCGTGGTGCGCAAGGCGCTCGACCGCGACGTCGTCTCGACCGCCAACACCGACCTCAGCGTCGTCGAGATGGCGGACATGGTGGTCGTCGGCGCGCCGATCAGCGCGATGCGCGAGCTTTTCGCGAAACTCGGCGCGCTCTCCGAAGGCAAGCCGGTCACGGATATGGCGAGCACCAAGGCGGACGTCGTGGAGTGGGCCGCCGCGGAGGGCATCGACCTCGTCGGCGGCCACCCGATGTGCGGCAAGGAAACCTCGGGCATCGATGCCGCGGACTCGTCGATGTTCGAGCACGCCCCATGGGTATTGACCCGCGACGAGCCGCGCATCACCGAGCTGGTGGAGG
>VBFV01000119.1 GCA_005881335.1 Chloroflexota bacterium | reverse complement strand
AACAGACCATCTCGCTCGAGGCCGGCTCGCGCGTGCTGCGTTTCGATACCACTGCCGACTGGCACGAGCGGCACAAGATTCTCAAGGTCGCGTTCCCCGTGACAGTCAGTGCGGAGGAGGCGACCTACGAAATCCAGTTCGGGCACATCCGGCGGCCGACGCACATGAAGACGCCCCGGGCGAGTGCGATGTTCGAGGTGTGCGCGCAGCGCTGGGCCGACTTGAGCGATGGGCATTACGGCGTGGCGCTGCTCAACGATTGCAAGCATGGCTATGACATCCATGACTCGGTGATGAGGTTGTCGCTGCTGCGTGGCCCGACGCACCCGGACCCGAACGCGGATCAGGGGCTTCACCAGTTCACGTACGCGCTCATGCCCCATCCAGGCGACTGGCGCGAGGCAGGCGTCATCGAGGCCGCCGAAGACCTCAACGCGCCGCTACGCGTGGTCCCGACGAGTCTGGCCCAGGGCTCGTCGCGGTCACTCATCGAGGTGAACACGCGCCAGGTGATCGTGGACGCGATCAAGCGGGCCGAGGATTCGGATGCGACGATCGTCCGGCTGTACGAAGCGTGGGGCAGGCCATGCAAAGCTCGACTGCGGACAACTCTGCCGGCCTCGCGTGCGTTTCTTTGCGACCTTCTGGAGCGCGAACACAAACAACTCGACGTCGTTGACAGCGCGATCGACCTGGAGCTCCCCGCCTTCAAGATCCTGACCCTGAAGCTCGAACCTGAATGACCAGGCAGCATCAGTCCGGCGCTCTTGGCAAACCGAACGTGATGGTCGGCGCGAGGGTGATGATCTGCCCGTCATCGCATTTGACCAGCTGCCATCCGCCCTCGTGCACCATCCGATGATGCCGGCGACAGAGAAGGACCAGGTTGTTCGGCTCGTTCGTCCCGCCCTCGATCCAGTGGACGATGTGATGCCCGTCGCACCATGACGCCGGCCTCTCGCAGCCCGGCCACCGGCAGTGGCCGTCGCGAGCGTTCAGCGCCTTGCGCGCCGGACCCCTGATCATGCGCCTGGAGCGGCCGATGTCGATTACCACCGACTCCTGGCTGAGAAGGACCCGGGTGACGCTGCAGTCGCACGCCCTGCGCTGGAGTGAAGCCGATGAGATGGGCAGCGAGAACTCCATCTCGGCGCCGGCCGCGCCGGCCAGGCCCTTCAACGTCTCGATGGTGGCTGTGACCTGAATGTTGGCTGGCCTGCCACCCGAGGCAAGCTCGACCAACGCGTCCCCGTAGCGCTGAGGCAGCAGACGGTCGTCGTGTTCGCCGCTCTTCCGGGCCAGCGGCTCGAGCGCCGTCCGCACCGCCGCGCCCCCGACGGGGTCGAGGACCCCATTGAGGAGCAAGCAGCCGTCCTCGCCGGTGCTCAGGTCGATGCGGTTGTGCTGTGCCTGCTCCTCCTGCTCCTGCGCGTAAGCCTGCGCGTCGACCGAGTGCCGGTAGTGCAGGCACTTGTAGTGGAACTTGCCCGGCGAGTATTCCCGTGCGAGGGGAAGCAGCTTGGTCTCATCGAACGCTTTGCCGACCGCATCGGCCGTCCGCGCCATCACGGCGAGATGGGCGAAGCCGATCTGCCGCTCCTGAACCGCCTGCACGCTCTGCGGCAGCTCGGACATCCGCTCTCCGACCGAGACCCGATCGCTCACCGTGTTGCTCGTCAGGTGGCAGTTGATACGAATCCAGTCGTAGGGGGTGGCCGAGCCCTCCCAGTCCCAGAAGTCGGTCTGGACGAATTCCGCCGCGAGCCGGGATTGCTCGAGCAGCAACAGGTCGACCTGGCGCTGGTTTTCGATCAGCTGCTGGGCGAGAAGGGCGCCTCGGTCGACCATCTGGAGCATGCCCAGAGCGTACGAACGTTCGACTCCAATATCAAGCCAATTTACACACCAAGCAATCCGCCGGCGCCGGGTAGCCTGAACCCATGACTGCCGTCCGCCGGTCACCGTTGATTGTTGCGGTGCTGTGCGGGGCCGCCGTCGCCGGGCTGACGATCCTGGTCAAGACAACGCCTTATATCCCCCTGGACGATTCCGTCCTCAGAGCCATCCAGTCCCTCGACCTCGGCCCTCTCACCGCACCTTTTCCATTCTTCCGATGGGCCGGCGGCCCTGGCGGCACCTACATGGCGGCCGCGACCATCGCGCTGGTGCTCCTGTTCAACCGGCGCGCCTGGCTCCTCGCCGTCGCCGCCATCGCAGGCGGCGTTTGGTACGAGGTCCTCATCGTCGTGGCCCACCGCGCGCGTCCCACCGCGGACCAGGTGCTCCGCATCACCGAGCAGCCCGGCAGCACGAGCTTCCCCAGCGGCCACGTCATCTTCCTCACCATCGACCTCGCCGTCCTCATGCTGTGCATCGGCCACCGATATCTCCCCGCCTGGGCCAATCGCACCGGCTGGACCGTGGTCGGACTGATCGCGCTTCTGGTGGCCGTCAGCCGCGTTTACGTCGGAGCTCACTGGCCCCTCGACGTCCTGGCCAGCCTGCTCGTCGCGTTCGGGTGGGTGTGCCTGGTCGCATCGATCCGCCGCATCTCCGATCCGGCCTTCCGCAAGAATTGAGACGCAAGTGATCGGAAACGGCAGCGACCGCTACGCACGCATGCAGTACCGCCGCTGCGGCCGGAGCGGGCTGAAGCTGCCGGCGATCTCGCTCGGCCTGTGGCAGAACTTTGGCGGCGACGTCCCGCTGGAGCGCCAGCGCGCGATCGTCCGCCGTGCGTTCGACCTGGGGGTCACCCAGTTCGACCTGGCCAACAACTACGGCCCTCCTTACGGCTCGGCCGAGGAGAACTTCGGCCGGATCCTGGCGACCGACCTGGCCGGCCACCGCGATGAGCTCGTGATCACGACCAAGGCCGGTTACGACATGTGGCCGGGCCCGTACGGCATCTGGGGCTCGCGCAAGTACCTGCTGGCGAGCCTCGACCAGAGCCTGAAGCGCATGGGGCTGGAGTACGTGGACATCTTCTACTCGCACCGCTTCGACCCCGAGACCCCACTCGAAGAGACCATGGGCGCGCTGGACACCGCGGTTCGCCAGGGCAAGGCGCTCTACGCCGGCATCTCGTCGTATTCGGCCAACCGCACGCGCGAAGCCGCCGCGATCCTCCATAAGCTCGGTACGCGGCTGCTCATCCACCAGCCGTCCTACTCGATGCTCAACCGGTGGATCGAGCCGGACCTCCTCGACGTGCTGAGGGAGGAGGGGACCGGCTGCATCGTCTGCTCGCCGCTGGCCCAGGGCATGCTCACGGACCGGTACCTCCAAGGCGTGCCGGAAGGCTCGCGCGCCAGCCACCCCGGCCCGATGTCGCAGGAGATGCTGACCGAGGAGAACCTGGCCAAGATCCGCGCCCTGAACGAGATCGCGAAACGGCGCGGCCAGACGCTGGCCCAGATGGCGGTGGCATGGACGCTGCGCGACCCGGTCGTGACCTCGGCGCTGGTGGGGGCCAGCAGCGTCGCCCAGCTGGAGCAAAACGTCGCCGCCCTGGACAGGCTCGAGTTCTCGCCCGCCGAGCTCAAAGAGATCGACCGCCACGCGACCGACAGCGGGATCAACATCTGGGCCGCCTCCAGCGAAAGCTGACGTCATCTGGAGGCCAGGACCAAGAATCAACCGGCCGAATTTGTTGTGGGTCCACATCGCGCCGAGGAGCTAGATCGACTAACGTCATAGGTTCCATGCGTATGTCGACGGCTCGCGGCCTCCTCCTCACTCGGCGACGAGCGATCGACTACGTGCGCTGCGCCAGCTGCTTCTGTAGCTAGCCGAACTCTCTGAACGGGCCCCATGGCCCAACCACGCCCGGCGTGGTTTTTTCGGCATCAGCGAATCAAGCGGAGGCGCATCCATTTTGGCCAATCTGTCCGACGGCACATCTCTCGACGGCTTCTCCAAGAACGAGTCCATCAAGGCGGCCAGCAACCACCTGCGGGGGCTCATCAAAGAGGAGCTCGTCGAAGACGCGCCCGCGTTCGGTGACGATTCCGAGCAGCTGCTCAAGTTCCACGGGATCTATCAGCAGGACGACCGAGATCGCCGCAAGGAGGCGAGGGCCAAGGGCCTCGACAAGCACCACCAGCTGATGATCCGGACCCGGATTCCGGGCGGCGTCGTGTCGGCGGATGCATACATCGCCCACGACGACATCAGTCAGGAGTGGGCGAATGGAACGCTGAGGGTGACGACGCGCCAGGACTTCCAGCTCCACGGCGTGCTCAAAGGCAACCTCAAGAAGTCCATCGCGGGGATCAACGAGGCACTGCTGCCGACGCTCGGCGGATGCGGCGACGTCAACCGCAACGTCATGTGCTGCCCCGAGCCGAAAAACGACGCCTTCCACGAGCAGGTCGGTCAATCGATCGCATCGATCGTCGCCGCGTTGACGCCGCGGACTGGGACATACCACGAGATCTGGCTCGACGGTGAGGTGGTGCGCTCATCGGAGCCGGAGGAGGAACCCGTCTACGGCGAGCAGTATCTCCCCCGAAAGTTCAAGACGACCATCGCGCTGGAGGGCGACAACTGCGTCGACGTCTACGCCCACGACCTCGCGCTCGTCGCGATGCGGGGAACGGATGATGCGGTGAGAGGATTCAACGTCCTCGTCGGCGGAGGTCTGGGCCGGACCCACAACAAGCCGGAAACATTTGTGGCCGTCGCCCGGCCGATGGCGTTCGTGCAGCCCGACCAGGTGGTGGATGTCGCGCGCGAGGTCGTCGCGGTGCAGCGCGATTACGGCGACCGCAGCAACCGCAAGCACGCGCGCCTCAAGTACACGATCGCGGACCGCGGGCTCGACTGGTTTCGGGCCGAGGTGCAGAAGCGCCTCCCGTTCCAGCTCCAACCCCCCGAACCGCTGCGCTGGAAACCCGTCGACGACCACCTCGGCTGGCACGAGCAGGGCGACGGGAATCTGTATCTCGGCGTGTACATCGAGAACGGCCGCATCGCAGATGTCGGCGACGTTCGGTCGCGATCAGGGCTCCGCGCGATCGTCGAAGAGATCCGGCCGGAGGTCCGCCTGACCGCGCAGCAGAACGTGATCCTCGCCGGCATCAAGCCCGCGCAGAAGGCGCGCGTGGACCAGCTCCTGGCCGAGTACGGCATCGCTGCGCTGGAATCGATTCCTCGCGCCATCCGCTACTCGATGGCGTGCCCGGCCATCCCGACCTGCGGCCTGGCCGTGGCCGAGGCCGAGCGCGCGCTGCCGTCCCTCATCCGTCAGATCGCCTCGATGCTCGATGAGCTCGGGCTTGGCCATGAGCGGATCAGCTTCCGGATGAGCGGGTGCCCCAACGGATGCTCAAGGCCCTATCTGGGGGACGTGGGTTTCGTCGGGACCACGCTCGGCAAGTACGACGTCATGCTGGCGGGCGACTTCGACGGCACGCGTCTCAACCGCGTGTACGCGCCGAACGTGCCCATCGGCGTGATTCCATCCCTGCTCCGCCCGATGTTCGTCGACTTCGGTGCGAACCGCGCGCCGGGCGAAGGCTTCGGCGACTGGGTCGAGCGCGTCGGTTTCGAAGCTCTGCGCGAGCGATCGGAGCAGCCGGCATGATCGCGAATCCCGAGCCCGAAGAGGTGTTGCGCTGGGCCTACGAAAACTTCAACCGGGTCGCCATCGTGGCGAGCTTCCAGGCGGAGTCGTCCGTGATCATCGACATTGCATCAAGGGTCCGCCCCGACCTGTCCGTGCTGACGCTCGACACGGGGCGGCTCCCTCAAGAGACACACGACATGATCGACCGCGTCCGGGAGCGTTACAGGATCGAGGTCCAGGTCGTGCACCCCGACGCCGAGGAGGTGCGGCAGGTCGTGTCGCAGCACGGCATCAACCTGTTCTACAACTCACCAGATCTGAGGCGGTTGTGCTGCGACGTGCGCAAGTCACGGCCTCTCGACGGCGCGCTGCGCGGCTACGACGCGTGGGTGACCGGAGTCCGCCGCGAGCAGTCGGCGACCCGCGCCGAAACCCCGATCTTCACCGTCGACGAGCAGCACCACGGCATCGCCAAGATCGCGCCGCTCGCCACATGGTCGAAGGGGCAGGTCTGGGATTACATCCGCGCGAACCATCTCCCGTACCACGCCCTCTACGACCAGGGCTACACGTCGATCGGATGCGCGCCGTGCACGCGCGCCACCAGCGCCGGTGAGGACGAGCGCGCCGGGCGCTGGTGGTGGGAGCAAAACGAGCTCAAAGAGTGCGGAATCCACTACTCGCCCGACGGAAGACCGCGCCCATTCAACGGGAGCAGGGATCAGTGAATCGTTGGAAAACCCTCGGCCTCGGCGCGGCGATGCTGCTGGCCGCCGCCTGCGGCGCGGCTTCAGCTGGCGCGCCCAGCGACGACGGCCCGCTCACGCTTCGGCTTGGCTTCTTCCCCAACCTCACTCACGCCCCTGCGCTGATCGGAATCAACAGGAATTTCTTTGCCGCAAGCCTTGACAGCAAAGTGACGTTGGAGACCAAGACCTTCAACGCGGGTGGCGACGCCGTCACGGCGATTCTGTCCGACTCGGTCGACGCCACGTTTGTCGGTCCGAATCCGACGGTCAACGCATTTGCCCAGTCCCACGGCCAGGCGATCAGGGTCGTCGCCGGCGCCACCTCAGGTGGGGCTCTGCTGGTCGTGAAGCCGAGCATCAAATCCCCAGCCGAGCTGAAGGGCAAGAAGATCGCCGATCCGCAACTTGGCGCGACCCAGGACGTAGCGCTGCGCTGGTATCTGAAGAGCCAGGGGCTCAACGCGGACGCTGCGGGAGGCGGCGACGTG
>VBFV01000068.1 GCA_005881335.1 Chloroflexota bacterium | reverse complement strand
CCGACGACCCCGAGGGCGCGGAGGTGCTCAACGAGGCGAGGGTCGCCTGGGAGCGGCTGCCCGAAGCGGCTCGCCGGCGCGTCCACCTCGCGTGCCTGCCGATGCAGGACCTCGACGAGAATGCCGCGATCGTCAACGCGCTCCAACGCTGGTCGGAGGTCATCGTCCAGAAGAGCCTCGCCGAGGGATTCGGCCTGACCGTTTCCGAGGCAATGTGGAAAGCACGACCGGTCGTGGCCAGCCGGATCGGCGGGATCCAGGACCAGGTCGAACATGAGAAGTCCGGCATCCTGCTCGACGATCCGACCGACTTGCAGGGTTACGCAGCTGCGGTAACGCGCCTGTTGACCCAACGTGCAACGGCCCAGGAGATGGGGCAGTCAGCGATGCGCAGGGTCGCGGAAAACTTCTTGACCGACCGGCATCTCAAGCAGTACGGCGAGCTCTTCGCACGCCTCGTCGAATGACCGCCGGATCGCTTAGCATCCACCCGCAATGAGCCTGTACGTCTGGCTGAGGTTCCTGCACATCTTCGGCGTGGCGGTGTTTCTCTTTGCCCACGGCGTGTCAGGCGGCGCGGCCTTCGCCCTGCGCGGTCCCGTCTCGGGTCACAGCCGGGCGCTGCTGCGCCTCTCGGAGCGGTCGTCGATCTTCGCCAACGCCGGCCTGGTGCTGATACTGGCCACGGGGATCTGGATGGCGTTCGCGGGCAGCTGGTGGGGCAGGATCTGGCCATGGGCGGCGGTGGTCGTGCTCCTCGCAGTGGCCGCCTTCATGGGCTTCATAGCGAACGCGTACCGATATGCGCGCGGAGCCGCCGGGGGACCCGACGATGCCCTCGCCGAGCATCTCCGCCGAACCAGGCCGATGCTCGCCCTGTGGGTCGGCGCGGTCGGGCTCGTCGTCCTGCTCGTCCTGATGATTTTCAAGCCGTTCTAGGGGCCGAATCGAGTTCGCCGGGCGCCTCGGTACCTCAAATGGACGACGACACGCCGCCCCGGCGCAGATTAGGGTTCCGCCGTGGCGCTGAAAGTCCGGGTCATGGCGTCGCATGGGCCCATGCGCAAAGGTGCGATGCCCGCTTTGGTGTACCGCGCCGAGGCTTACGAGGAAACGGACAGGTTTCGGGAGCCGCAGTGGGGCTGCACGCACAACCACGACTCGGTCGAGGATGCGTTCAACTGCGGCTTGTCGTGGCTCCACGAACAATCGGACGACTCGGCCGCCGAGACCGCCTGACCGACTCGTCCGAAAACGGCCGCTAAAATCGCCTTGATGCAGACCCCGACCCTCTCGCCGTCGCACGCCTTCGGCGACCTCGAACCATATCGAGGCGAGCTCACCGCCTACTGCTACCGAATGCTCGGCTCTCCGTTCGATGCCGAGGATGCGGTGCAGGACGCTTTTGTGAGGGCGTGGCGAAATCGCGAGCGGTTCGAAGGCCGTGCAGCGATGCGCTCCTGGCTCTACCGCATCGCGACCAACGTATGCCTCGACATGCTGAAAGGCAAGGAGAGGCGGGCGAGGCCGATGGACCTGGGCCCGTCAGTCGAGCCGATCGAGGCGAACCTCAACGTGCCGGCCGAGGTGACGTGGCTAGAGCCGATCCCGCTTCACCTCATCGCACCCGAGCGCGACCCGGCCGAGGTGGCCGTCCAGAATGAGTCGATCCGCCTCGCCTTCGTCGCCGCGCTGCAGCACCTGCCCGCGCGGCAGCGCGCCGTGCTCATCCTGCGCGAGGTGCTCGACTGGCAGGCCTCGGAGGTCGCCGAGCTGCTCGGCACCTCGGTGGCTTCAGTCAACAGCGCGCTCCAGCGGGCTCGGGCGACGCTCGCCAGCACCAACGCTGGAGCCGCAGAAAGAGCGCAGCCGCTAACCGACGTCAATCGCGCCTTGCTCGAGCGCTACGTGGCCGCGTTCGAGCGCTACGACATAACCGCGCTCACGGCCCTCATCCGGGAAGACGCCAAGCAGTCGATGCCGCCCTACGACATGTGGCTGGCCGGCCGCGACGACATCCTCAGGTGGTGGTTTGGGCCCGGCATCGGCTGCGAGGGCTCGCGCGTCCGCCCGATCGAGAGCGCGAACGGGATGCCGACCTTTGCCCAGTGGAAGCCCAGCCCGAACGGCGGCTACGACGCCTGGGCGATCCAGGTCCTCGACCTGGCAGACGGTCGGATCGGCGAGTTCACGTTCTTTCTCGACACGGCGAGGCTATTTCCTCTCTTCGGGCTTCCGCTGCACCTCGACGCGTAGCACGTCGCCAAGGCCGGCGAACTCGATCAGGGCCAGCAGGTCGTCGCTCGCCTGCGTCAACCGGACCTCGCAGCCGCATCGGCGCATGCCGAGCTGGACCTGCGCGATCTCGCCGATCGAGGCGAGATCCGGCTTCTTCATCCGAGCACAGTTCAAGGTGACCGTATCGGTCGCCATCGGAATTTAGACGGAATAGGCCACGCGAACTCATCGGTTGGCCATCGATGAGTTTTGGTACGTGGGGTCGTCTAAATGGGCATGAAGAATTCACGCTGGCTTTCGCTGCTGGTGCTTTGCACAGGCTTTCTGCTGATCGTGGTCGACATGACCATCGTCAACGTCGCGCTTCCGTCCATCCAGCGTGACCTCGGTTTCACCCAGTCCGGCCTCGCCTGGGTGATCAACGCGTACCTGATTGCGTTCGGCGGGCTGCTCCTGCTCGCCGGCCGCGTCGGCGACCTCGTCGGACGCAAGCGGGTCTTCCTCGCGGGTCTCGCATTGTTCACCGCCGCGTCGCTTCTCTGCGGCCTCTCGTTCAGCCAGCCGATGCTGATCGCCGCCCGCTTCATCCAGGGCATCGGCGGCGCGGTGAGCTCGGCGGTGATCCTCGCCATGATCGTCACCCTTTTCCCCGAGCCGGTGGAGCGCGCGAAGGCCTTCGGGATCTTCAGCTTCGTCGCCTCAGCGGGCGCGGTGGTCGGTCTGATCGCCGGCGGGCTCATCACCCAGTCGGTCAGCTGGCACTGGATCTTCTTCGTCAACCTTCCGCTCGGCATCGTGACCGCACTGCTGGCGGCCCGCCTGCTCGAACCGGACAGGGGAATTGGCATCCGCCAGGGTGCTGACATCCTGGGGGCGGTCATGGTGACGGCGGCCCTGATGCTCGGTGTCTACACGATCGTCCAGACGTCCGATTACGGACTCGTCTCGGTCCGCACCGCGGTGCTCGGCGCAGTCACGATGGTCCTGCTCGTGGCGTTCGTCGTCCGCCAGGCACGCGGGCGCAACCCGATCCTCCCGCTGCGCTTGTTCCGCTCGCGCAAGGTCACCGGTTCGAACGTCGTGCAAGCGCTCATGTCGACGTCCTTCCTCGGGTTCTTCTTCGTCTGCTCGCTCGACTTCCAGCGCGTGCAGGGCTACGGCCCGATGGCGATCGGCCTCGCTTTCCTGCCCGTCGCGGTCGTGATGGCGCTGTTCTCGATCCGGTTCTCGGCTCTGCTGATCGGCAGGTTCGGGGCCGGGCGCATGCTGGTGGCCGGCCAGGCCGTGGCGCTGGTCGCGCTGGCGATGGTCGCAGTCGGACCCACCCACGCCAACTACCTGGTCCACATGCTGGTCCCGCTGGCGCTGCTCGGGCTGGGCGGCGGGCTGACCTTCCCGGCGCTGACGATGATCGCGATGGAGGACGTCTCGCCCATGGATGCCGGGCTCGCTTCTGGGCTGCTGAACACGACCGGGCAGGTCGGCGGCGCGTTCGGGCTGGCGGTGCTGGCCACGCTGGCCGGCGCCTACAGCGTGGACATGCTCCGCGGCGGCGCCGACACGGTCCAGGCCTTGGCAGGCGGCTACCACTTCGCGTGGCTCGTCAGCGCGGGCGTGGTCGTGGCTACGCTCGGGGTGGCGGCCTGGCTGCTGCGCTCGAATCGGGTCGAGCAGATGGAGACCGCCGCCGCAGAAGCCGAGGCGGCGGCGTAGCCATGCGCAAGCTCGCGTCCTTTCTTATGGTGACCCTCGACGGTTACTTCGAGGGCGAGAAGCCGTGGGACATCGACTGGCACAACGTCGACGAGGAGTTCAACGACTTCGCGATCGAACAGCTCGACGCCACCGACTGCCTGGTCTTCGGCCGCGCGACCTATGTTGGAATGGCGCAGTACTGGCCGTCCGAGCAGGCGATCAAGGACGATCCCATCGTGGCGGCGAAGATGAATAGTTCGCCCAAGATCGTCGTCTCGCACGCGCTCGACACGCCCGAGCCCGCCTGGTCGAACACTCGTCTGGTCAGGGACGTCGAGGACCTCGCACCGTTGAAAAAAGAGAAGGGCAAGGAGATGCTCGTGCTGGGGAGCTCGGTCCTCACCACGAACCTGATGGAGCTCGGTCTGCTGGACGAGCTCCGGATCATCATCAACCCGGTCTTGATCGGGGCGGGCAACTCGCTGGCCAGCAGCGCGGAGCGTCGGATCCCACTGAAATTGCTGTCGACGCGTGAGTTTCGCTCAGGCAACGTCCTGCTGACCTACAAACCAGTCCAGCCATAAGGCAAACTGGTGACCAGGACGCAAGACTGAAAGCGGCAAGCTCTAGTCTCGTCAGGGTGATTGGGCCCACAGACTTGTGAGCAAAACCCCGCGCAACCCTGAGTCGATTCATCCGCCCCTCGGCGCCTACAGCCATCAGGTCGAAGTCCGCGGCGGAGCGCGCTGGCTGGTCATGGCGGGCCAGGTCGGCCGGACCCGTGACGGCGAGGTGCCCGAAGACCCTATCGCGCAGGTCGAGGTCGCCCTGGAGAACGTGCGCCACAACCTCGACGCAGCGGGCATGGCGGTGACCGATCTCGTCAAACTGACTTGGTACCTGGTGGGCGACGTGGACGCCCGCCGTCGCCGCGAGGTGCTGATGGCTTGGCTGAACGGACACGAGCCGGCCTCGACCCTGGTCTACGTCGCTGCCCTGGCGGCGCCGGAGTATCGAGTCGAGATCGACGCGTGGGCGGTTGCGGCGGACAGATAAGCCGCCCGGGCCCGGCCTAGACTTGGCGGCGCAGAGCGCGCTCGACATGATGGCAGGAGTGAGGGAGAAAGCGGCCTCTTGGCTCGACGCCATGTCTCCGCGGGCTCGCCGCGCCGTCAGCTTGATGCTCGTGGCGATCGTCGTCATCGCTGCCACGTCGGTGTATTACCTGCGCCCGTGGATGGACGCGCGGCCGGCTGTGGCGCCGTCGTTTGTGGTCACGTCGGCCGAGCAGACGAGCCACATCTACAACTACGACTTCAAGAGTGCGGCTCTGGGCTGGGCGGTAGAGGTCGAATCGAAGCAGGGCATCGGCAGCAACGCAGGTCGGTACTGGGTCTTCAGGACCGTGGACGGCGGGCGGCACTGGCAGCAGCAGCTGCGCGGTCAGTCACAGATGATCTGGCTGACGCTCACCACGCTTCAGTTCTTCGGCTTGCGCACCGGGTTTGTCGTGGCGGGCGATCCGATGTCGCTCTACCGAACCACGGATGGAGGCGAGCACTGGAAGAGCGTCGGCCTGCCCAGGGCGACGGTGGACATGGTCCAGTTTGCGGACGCCCGGCTTGGCTGGGCCGCGACGAGATTAGACATGTACTCGAGCATCGACGGGGGCGGCACGTGGACGGTGGCGAAGAATCTACCCCTCGACGTGGGGTCGATGCCAGCGTTTCGCAACACATCCGAAGGATGGGTCGGCGCCGGCGGGACGGGCGATCGGCCGCACGTCTATACGACCCCGGACTTCGGCCTGAGTTGGCGGCGCCTTGACCTGCCGATGACGACCGAAGTGGCTCCCGGCACGCCGGTTGGCACCTTCGCGCAACTGCTCCCCGGGCATGGCGTCGTTGCGTCGTCCTTCCAGGGAAATCCGTCGACGACCAATACCTACACGAGCTTCGACGGCGGGACGTCGTGGGCCCTGGTGGCGACACCGACCTCTGACGGAGACCTTGGAGCCCTCTCGTTCGAGGACGCTACCCATTGGTGGATGGTCCGGGCCCTGGACCTGTTCAAGACGGCAGACGCCGGCCACTCGTGGGCACATGTCGATGGCAACTACCTTCCGAGTGGGCTCGGCCGGTTGCAGGTCCTGGACGCGATGCACGCCTGGGGGATCACCGGCGATCAGGGGTATGGCGATGGGCTTGCCGTCACCTCAGACGGCGGTTTCAACTGGACACGGGTCAAGCCTCCGAGCGCGAAGTGAGAGGCCGGCCCGGCTCCGCTTAGACTGAGATCGACGGGCGGATTGGACAGGCCGGCTTCTTTGGTTGGGACGCTCTCTCCGCGCGTGCGCCGCGCGGTCGGTCTCATGGTGCTGGCCGTCGTCGCGATCGCGGCGACCTCGATCTATTTCGTGCACCCCTGGCAGGCGGCGCAGCCTGCGACGGCAACCACGCAGGTCAAGCGCCCTCCTGTTTTACGCGGCGGAGATTTCGCGCGCTACCAGTTCATGAACCTGTCGCTCGGCTGGGCCGTTCAGATCACACCCGGCTCCGGTTCCTCGGGTCCGTACTGGATCTTCAGGACGGTCGACGGCGCGAAGCACTGGCAGAGGGTCCTGTCGGGCGAGACCACCCAGATCGGCACCACCTCAGAGTCGCTCCACTTCGTCGACGCGCAGAACGGGTTCGTCGTGGCCGGCGACCCGCTCGCCGTCTATCGGAGCTCCGACGGAGGCGCGCACTGGGCTCGTCGAGAGCTGCCGATGCGCGATGCGCTGATGGCCAGATTCAGCGACCGATCGTTCGGCTGGCTCGTGGCCGGGCCGACGGGCGTCCCGAAGGCGCGGCTGCGCCTGTACGGGACCGCCGACGGAGGCTCCACCTGGAAGCAGCTGCCGGATCCCCCCTTGGACTTTGAGTTCACCACCGAGTTTCGGCGCCCGTCAGAGGGCTGGGGCGGAGCCGCAGCTCGTGACCGCGCGTATGTCTACCTGAGCACTGACGCGGGCGTGAAGTGGCAGCGCCGCGACCTGCCTGTGACCGGGGACCTGCCTGAGGTGGGGTTCTTGACCATGGTGCGACTGCTTCCGGGCAATGGCGTGGTCGCGTATGTGTTTGCGGAGGCCCAAGGTCCGCTCCACGCCTACACGTCGTTTGACGCCGGAACGACGTGGTCTCGCGTGAGTTGGCCCGAATCGCCCGGAGACGGCGGCAGCTTCTTCTTCGAGGACGCCACCCACTGGTGGATGTTCCAGCAGCTCGTCCTTTATAAGACGGTCGACAGCGGCCGATCGTGGTTTCCATTCGCCGTGCGAACCTCGGCCGCCCCGATCCAGGTCCAGGTGCTGGACTCCGCGCATGCGTGGGGGCAGATAGACGATGGCGCGGGCGTTCAGCTCGTGACCACATCGGACGGCGGGCTGCACTGGACGCCGATGAACGTGCCTATCGAGCAGTAGGGCCTTGCCGACCAAGAAAAAACCGGCGCTCTTCGACCTCAACGTCGAGAAGATCCTCGACCACTGGGGCGTGCCCGAGGCGATCCGCGAGGTGATCGCCAACGCGCTCGACGAGCAGGCGCTCAGCGGCACGGCCGAGCCGCGCATCGTCAAGCGTCGCGACGGGTGGCATGTCACCGACTTCGGCCGCGGCCTTCACTACCAGCACCTGACCCAGAACGAGAATCCCGAGAAGCGCCGGAAGTCCGAGCTCGTGGTCGGTAAGTTCGGGGTCGGGCTGAAGGATGCGCTCGCCACGTTTTACCGCCGCGGCATCGAGGTGAAGATCCGCACGCCGCAGGCCGACATCACCCTGCAGCGTGCCGCCAAGAGCAACTTCGCCGACGTGAAGACGCTGCACGCGGCCATCTCGGCGCCTTCGGAGCTGAAGCGACACGGGACTGATTTCACCCTGCGCTCGCTGCCGGACGCGGACATGACCGCGGCCCGGGATTACTTTCTCCGCTTCGCCGGCGACGAGGAGCTGGAACGCACAGAGTTCGGCAGCATCCTGCGCCGGCGACCAGACCAGCCGGCGCGGATCTACGTCAAGGGCGTGCGCGTGGCGCTCGAAGAGCAGTTCCTTTTCTCGTACAACATCACATCGACCACCGCTCAGCTGCAGCGCGCGCTGAATCGAGAGCGCACCAACGTGGGACGCAGCGCCTACCAGGACCGCGTGAAAGCAATCCTGCTCAAGGCTACGTCCGATGTCGTCGCGGAGCAGCTCGCGCAAGACCTGACACGTATTCCAGCGGGCACTAACCACGACGAGGTGCTCTGGCTCGACGTGCAGGAGCAGGCCGTGCGAATCCTCGCGACCAAGGGCAAGACGGTCTTCGTCACCTCACAGCAGCTGTTCACGATGGGCGCGACGGTGCAGGAGGCGAGGGCCGACGGCTACAAGGTGATCGTGATCCCCGACCGCTTGCTGGCGCGGCTATCGAGCCTGCGCGACCTCAACGGCAACCCCATCCTCGACATCAAAGGTTTCATCCAGGCCTGGAACGCGTCGTTCACGTACGACTTCGTCGATCCGTCGAAGCTCAAGAAGTCCGAGCGTGAGAGCTGGGCGATCCTGCCCGAGCTGGTGCGCCTGGCCGGTGACCACGCGAAACGAGTCAAGGAGATCCGAATCTCGAACACGATGCGGCTCGACGAGGGCGCCTACGAGACCGAGGGGGTCTGGGACTCGCCGCACATCGTCGTCAAGCGGTCGGTGCTGGATTCACGCCGACACTTCGCGCGCGTCGTGCTGCACGAAATTGCCCACGCGAGCTCGGGCGCCAACCACGGAAGCATTCCTTTCATGGCCGCGATCGACGACCTGGCCGCCCTGGGGGCGATCGAGGCGGCTAGGGCTTCTCCAGCTCGCGCTGGCGATTCGACCAATAGTCGAGGCGGTGCCTGAACCGTTCGACCTGCGACGCGATCACAGGCAGGTTCGTCTGCTCGGCCTCCCGCTGCGCTTCGCCCGGCATGTTCGGGATCATCTTGGCCAGCACGTCAAACAAGTGCTGCTCGAGGACGACGAGGTGCCGATACACCGCAGCCCAGTGGCGTGCGTCTTCCAGCGACTGCGTTTGCGGATTCTCTCCGAGTATCAGTCGCTCGACGTCAGCGCCCTCCCAGGCCGCCCCAGCAGCCTCCTCTCGATTGGAGGCCATATTCATATAGTGGTCTCTATCTCTCGATAAGTCACGTCTTTTCTGGCGGGGCGTCATCCGGGTGGCCTGTATTACCAAACGCGATCCGATCCCTCACCACTTGGGCTACACCAAGTAGCCGTGAGCGCTGGACGGCGTCTTCCCCGAACCGGTCGCGAATCGCATCCACCGCCGCCTCCAGCCGCTCGCTCCGCGGGCGTCCCGCCTGCGGGAAGAGGTCGAGCTGGCCGGCGTCGCCATCGGTCAATCCCGACACGCCGACTCCGAGGGTGCCGACCGTCCGGCGCGGATCGCGGGCGGCCAGCAGGTTGAGCGCAGCCTGGTAGATCTCGTCGCCCGTCGCTATCGGGGCAGGCTGCTTCTCCTGCTTCGAGAAATTGCCCTCGTCGGGCCGGTAGACCACTCCGACCGAAACGATGCGGCCGCGCCGCCCCGCCGCACGGAGCCTGCGGCCGACCATGTCGGACAGCCGCATGAGCAGCTCTTCGAGCTCGCCCTGGGACGCGGTCGCGCGGGCCATCACGTGGGAGTGGCTGTAGCTCTTGCGCCGCGCGGTCTCGAAGCCGCCGACCTCGAATCCACGCAGCCGCATGCTCCAACCGCGCGCCACCTCGGCGTGCATACCCACGAGCCTGAGTCGCGGAGGTGTCGCTCGCAGGAATTGAACCGGGGTCAAGATGCCGGCGCGCGCGAGCCTCCGCGCCGACGCCTCGGCGATGCCTGACAGGTCGGTGAGACGCAGGCGCTCGAAGACCGAGACCAGGTTCGTGTGGTCGATTCGCTGCAGGCCATCTCGCTTGTCGAGGTTGGATGCTTGCTTGGCCATCCAGATCGACGTCGAGATCCCGACGGACGCGGTCAGGCACTCGCCGACCTCGTCGCGGATCGCTACCTTCACCGACTGGCCGACGCCCTCAGGTCCGATCTTCTTCAAACCTGGTGTCCCGGCGAGGTTAATCGACGCCTCGTCGATCGACATCCTCAGCACGTCCGGGCTGTGCCGATGCATGATCTCGATGAGCTTGTCCGAGACAGATCGGTAAAGCGGCGGGTCGGGCTCGCGGACGAGGATCGAGGGAAAAATTGCCTTCGCCTCGAACACGCGCATCCCGGTCTTGATCCCGAGGTCGCGAGCTTCACGCGACGAGGAGACGATCGTGGCGGCGTCGGTGGCGTAAGCCGCGATCGCGAGCGGGCGGCCGCGTAGCGCCGGGTCGTGCTGCTGCTCGATCGAGGCGAAAGCGCAATTCAGGTCGACGACGAGCGTGGCTGGCTCGGCGGTGTTGAGGCCGAGCTCGATGGCTTCCTGCGAAGGTGGATCCATTACGAGCAAATGTTCGCACGCGTTGCCCTGGCGGGCAAGCCCCGTTAAGGGGCGGTCGGAAGGATAAGCGTGAACTCGCTCCCCGCGCCCGGCTCGGACTTCGCGGTGATGTCGCCGCCGTGGCGCGTCGCGATCTCCTTGCAAAGAAACAGCCCGAGTCCGGTGCCATGGATGGTCACGTTCTCTTCGGTCGGCAGCCTGCCGAATCGGGTGAAAAGCCTCGGCATGTGCTCGGCGGCAATGCCGAGGCCCTGGTCGCGAACGATCACCGAGATCTGCGAGCCCTGGTTGCGGGTCGTGCACCAGATCTCGCCGCCCGCCGGCGAATACTTGATGGCGTTGTCGAAGAGGTTCGCGATGATGGTCGCGATTCGCGCGCGGTCACCTTCGACGATCAGCGGCGTGCCGTCGTCATCCAGCATGAATTGGTGGTCCGGCGACAACGGCCGGAAGATGTCCAGCTGCTCCTGGACGACGTCGCCCAAATCGAATCGTTGCCGGAACAGATCGAAGGCGTCGTGCTCCAGTCGCGCCGTTTCCAGCATCTGTTCGACCAGCAGGTCCACGTGCGCCAGCTTGGTTTCGAGCAGCCGGGCCACGGCCGGGACCTGCCCGGCCGGGATCGACCCGTCCTGGAGCATCGAGTTGTAGCCGCGGATCAGCGTCAGGGGTCCGCGGAGCTCATGCGATGCGAGGTTCAGGAATTGCGCTTTGGTCCGCTCGAGCTCGGCCATCCGGTCGGCATGCGCGCGCAGCCGGGCCTCCTCCCGGTCACGGGCCGCGTTGCGGGCTTCTTCCTGCTCGTGGCGCTCGGTCAGGTCTCGCGTGACCTTGCCGAAGCCTCGCAGCCGGCCCGTCTGGTCCCTCAGCGCCGTGATGACGACGCTCGCCCAAAAGCGCGTGCCGTCCTTGCGCAGCCGCCAGCCTTCTTCCGTGTAGTGCCCCTCGCGCTTGGCCACCTCGAGCTCCCAGTCGGGTTTCCGGCTGCGGGCCTCTTCGGGCGGGTAGAAGAGCGAGAAGTGGCGGCCGATGACCTCGTCCGCGGTGTAGCCCTTGATCCGCTGGGCGCCGTCGTTCCAGGTCACGATCCTGCCCGTCGGATCGAGCATGAAGATCGCGTAGTCGACGACGCTTGACACAAGCAGGGCGAACTGGTCGCCGACGGTCTTCGGCTCCAGGGTATTCACCTTCCGCAGCACTGAGTCCGATCTTAAGCAGGAAGGCAGGTTCAACGCAAAACGCCCATGTCGCCCCACGGGAGCGGATCGAGAGCATGATGGCAGGTGCAAATTCGAACCGGTTTTCGTGGGGTAGGCAGGCACAGATGCACAGACGTGAAGCGGGCCCGGGCTGAACGGCCCGGTTCGATCCGAAACCGCCTTTGACATAGTCGCGATCGCCGCCTCGGCGGGCGGCGTCAGCGCCCTGACCCAGCTTCTCAGCCAGCTGCCGGGTGGGTTCGGAGCGATCATCGTCATCGTCCAGCACGTCGACCCTCGCCACCGCAGCCTGATGCCGCAGGTCATCGGGCGACAGACCCGGCTTCCGGTCGCGCATGCCGAAGAAGGAATCAAGCTGGAGGCGGACCATGTGTACCTGGCGCCCCCGAACCAGCACATGCTGATCAATCGCAAAGGGACGCTCACGCTGACCGATACCGAGCTGGTCAACTTCGTCCGACCCTCGGCGGACCTTATGTTCGAATCGGTGGCCGCCGCCTATGGCGAGCGCGCGATCGCGGTCGTGCTGACCGGCTCCGGCCACGACGGCGCGATGGGCGTGACCGCGATCAAGCAGCGAGGCGGGACCGTGATCGCGCAGGACGAGGCTTCGTCGGAATTCTTCGGCATGCCATCCGCCGCGATCACGACGGGTGCGGTCGACTTCGTCCTGCCGCTGGACGATATCGCCCCCAAGCTCGTCGCGCTGATCGAGGGGTAAGCTCTCGAGAATGGCACTCGAAGCGGGACCCGCGTTCGAGAAGCTCATCGAATACCTTCGGGACACGCGTGGGTTCGACTTCACCGGCTACAAGCGCGCGAGCCTGCTCCGCCGGGTGTCGCTGCGATGCTCGGAGCTTTCAATCGACAACTTCCGCGCCTACCTCGACTACCTGCAGGTCCACACCGAAGAGTTCGGTTCGCTCTTCAACAAGATCCTGATCAACGTCACGGAGTTCTTCCGCGACAAGGAAACCTGGGACTATCTCGCCGAGAAGGTCATTCCCCGGATCGCGGCCAAGACCGGAGAGATCCGCGTCTGGAGCACCGGCACCTCATCGGGCGAAGAGGCATACTCCGCAGCGATCCTGCTTTGCGAGGCGCTGGGCGAGGAAAGCTTCGTCGACAGGGTCAAGATCTACGCGACCGACGTCGACGAGGAAGCGCTGGCCAAGGCTCGCAGCGGCTACACCGCCAAGGAGCTCGCCTCGGTGGACGACGGTCTGCGGTTGCGCTACTTCGAACGCCAGGGCGAGCGCTTCATGTTTCGCACCGCGCTTCGCCGCACGATCATCTTCGGGCGCCACGACCTGACTCAGGACGCGCCCATCTCCCGGCTCGACCTCTTGATCTGCCGCAACACGCTCATCTACTTCATGGCCGAGACCCAGGGCCGGATCCTGGCCCGGTTCCATTACGCGCTGAACGACGATGGTTATCTGTTTTTGGGCCGGGCCGAGATGCTGCTCACTCATGCGGCGCTGTTCACGCCGGTGGACGTGAAAGAACGCATCTTCACCAAGGTGGCGAGCCTTCACCTTCAAGACCGGCTCGTTCTCCTTGCGCAGTCGGGCAGCAAGGAAGCCACGAATCACATCGCCCGCCAGCTACGTGTACGGGAGCTGACCACCGAAGGCACCCCGTACCCGCAGATCGTCGTCGACGCTGCCGGCATCCTGATCAGCGCCAACCAGCCTGCGCGCCTGCTCTTCACGATTCCGGCGGACGATCTCGGCCGCTCGTTGAAGGACCTCGAGCTTTCCTACAAGCCGGTGGATCTTCGAACCCCGATCGACCGGATCAATCGGGAACGCCGTCCGGTGTCGATGCCGAGCGTAGAGATCAAAAGAAGAGACGGCACGCCGGGGCTGTACGACATTCACGCCGCCCCCCTGATCGACGACGACGGCTCCCTGGTGGGAATCGTCATCAACTACGTGGACATCACCCACGCGAGCCAGCTTCGCTCCGAGCTCGAGCGGTTGGGCCAGGAGCTGCAGTCGCACAAGGAGGAGCTCGAGACGACCAACGAAGAGCTTCAATCCACCGTCGAGGAGCTCGAGACGACCAACGAGGAGCTCCAGTCGACCAACGAGGAGCTCGAGACGCTGAACGAGGAGCTCGAGTCGACCAACGCCGAGCTGAACAGCATCAACACCGACCTTCAGCTGCGGACCCGCGAGGTGGAACGGCTGAACACGCTCCTCCTCGCGGTCACCGGCAACATCGAGGTCGGCGCCGCCGTGCTCGACGGAGGCATGCGGGTCCAGCTGTGGAACGAGCGGGCCGCCGATCTATGGGGCGTGCGGTCGGAGGAGGTGGTCGGGAATTCGTTCTTCAACCTCGACATCGGGCTGCCCGCCGAGCAGCTCAGGGGCCTGATCCGTGCGGGAACGGGAGGCCGTCCACTGCACGACGAGCTCGTGGTCAAGGCGACCACGCGCAAAGGCCGTGAGATCCGCTGCCGGGTGATCGCCCATGCGATCGGAGACGGTGATCGGTCCGCGGGCGTGGTGCTGGTGATGGAGGAGCTGAAGCCCTAAAGGGCTACGCGACAGCGATCACCGAGGCTCGGATGGCCTCTCGCCAACCCTCCACGAGCACCTCGAGCATCTCGACCTCGGCCGCCAGCTGAAACCTCTCGGCGGGTGGCATGTCGACGACTGCCCGGCGCATCTTGGTGAACAGCCTGTCCGCGGTTTCGACCAGCCGCGCGTAAGCCACCGGCCAGTAACCGGCGCGCTCAGGCGATCCCCATCTCAACATCGACGAGCTGTACTGCTCCTGCGCGTTCGCGGTCTCTTCGCGGAGGCGATCCGCCCGCCTCATCAGCGATTCCAGCGCCTCCTTCTGCAGGCGGCGCTCCAGCGAGGCCAGCATCATGCGCTTGGACTGCAGCACCAGCAGGCGGGAGGAGATGAGCGATTCGGCGATTGAGGGGGGAGGGCTAGGCGTGATCTCGCTCATCAGGACCCTCTTTCTCCCACGACCAGTGGCGCCGTCACGCCGTAGCCGCGGTTCCTGACCACCGTGATCACATGCTCCAGGCCCATCTCACGCAGCCTGCTCCGCAACCGCATGATGTAGGTCCGGACCTGGGCGTCGGAGAGCCTCGAGTTCTGCCAGGCGAGCGTGGCGAGCTGCTTGCTCGTGAAGGGGCGCCTGGGGTGGCGGAGGAGGAAGTCGAGCAGGTGGGCCTCCCGCCGGGTCAAACGGAGGGACTTGCCGGCGTAGGTCAGCGTGTGGTCCTTGGGGTCGATCACCACCCCGGCCAATTCGGCGTGGCGGTCGCGCCAGGCGGCGAGCCTGTCTTCGATCCAGGCGAGGTGTCGCTGCAGTTCGCCAGATTCAGGGCTTCCGTTGGCGCGCGAGATCACCGAGCGGAGGACCGACGCCAGTTCCTCGTAGATCGAGATCCATCCCGCCACCTCTGGCAGGGCGGAAGTTGTCAGATCCTCGCCCGGAAGCTCGCTCCAATCGCCCCATGTATCGCGCAAGACCCTAGCCTCCATACCTGAGAGTACACCGCCAGGTCCGGTTCGGGCAGTGAATTTTGGCCCCTAATTTTGCGCTCCGACGCCTACCGTTGGCGCCGGTATGGCTGCGGGGCGCAGCAAGATTGAGTCGATCCACCGGGGGGCAAAGACCGGGCAAGGGGCCAAGGTCCTGAGGGAGGGTCTGGCCCCTTTGCCATCTCTTCAGCTCTACGTGCCAGCGATCGACACCCTGGAAGAGATCTGCGGTTGGCTCGGGACCTTCCGCGAACGGCTTCGTGTCGCCCACACCGACGAGCGCCCCGACGTCGCGGCGGTCGTGCTCGAGCTGGAGGCCCGCTACCAGACCAGACGGGCCGAGCTTTCCTGAGGCTGCGATGAGCATGCTCAAGTCGCGACGGGTACCCCCCGTTGCGAACGGCAACGGCAATGGCAACCGTGGGCCGATCCGGGTCGTCATCGTCGAGAACCACCAGCTCGTCTCGGAGAGCCTGGGCCTGCTGCTCGACGGGCAGAAAGACATGGAGGTGGTCGGAAAGGCGACCTCCGTAGCTGAGGCCGGCGCGCTGCCGCGGCAGCTGTCGCCTGACGTCGTCGTGATGGACTACCACCTCGGCGAGGGCACGGGTCACGACGCCGCGCTGGCCATGCGCGACATATTCCCGAACGTGAGGTTTGTCTTCTTGAGCCGCGATGACAGCGACGATGCCCGCCTCGCCGCTGTCGAAGCCGGCGCGAGCGCCTACCTGCACAAGTCGAGCGCCGCGTCGGACGTGATCGACACCATCCGGAAGGTCGCGGCGGGGATGAGCCTGATCACGCCGGCGATGGTCGCCAGGCTCGTCAGCCGGGGCCACGACAGGGAGCATATGCGCGACAGCCTGAGCCCCCGGGAGCGCGAGGTGCTGCAGCTGCTGGCGGACGGAATCGCCAGCCGGCAGATCGCCCAGCGGCTCGGCATCAGCTACTCGACGGTGCGCACGCACATCCGGTCGATCAGCGAAAAGCTGGGCACCAAGTCGAAGGTGAACACGGTCGTGACCGCCCGGGACCTGGAGCTGGTCAACTAGACCCGGGAGACGGCCACCTCGACCCGACGGGTGCGCGGCCCGTCCCACTCGCACAGGAAGATCGCCTGCCACGTCCCGAGTGCGAGCTTGCCGTCGCGCACTGGCGCAGTGCACGACGGGCCCACCAGCACCGTCTTGATGTGCGAGTCCGAGTTACCCTCCGCGTGCTCGTAGGCAGCCTCCTTCGGGACGAGCTCGGTCATGTGGGACTCGATGTCGGCCGCGACGTCGGGGTCCGCGCCCTCGTTGATCGTCACGCCGGCGGTCGTGTGCGGCACGAACACATGGCAGGTTCCCTCGGCTATCCCCGAACGCGCGACCGCTTCGGCGACGCGCTCGGTGATGTCGACCAGCTCAGCGCGCCGTCGCGTGCGGACCTCGAAATCGACCCAGCCCATCGGCGCTCAGCGCTGGGCCGGGATCTGCTCCAGGACCTTGAGCGATTCGCGGATGAAGGCCGGGATGTCCGAAGGCTGGCGTGAGGTCACCAGGTTGCGGTCCACCACGACCTCCTGATCGACGACTTTTGCGCCGGCCTTCTTGAGGTCGCCCTGGATCGTCTTCCACGCGGTCATGCGGTGGTCCTTGTACTCGTCAGCACTCAGCAGCAGCTGCGGACCGTGGCAGATCGCGAACACCGGCTTGCCCGCTTGCATGAACGCCTTCACGAACGCCACGGGCTGGTCGTGGGCGCGGAGCTTGTCCGGGCTCCCCCCGCCGGGGATGAGCAGGGCATCGAATTCCTCCGGTTTTACATCTTGGAACGACTTGTCGACCTTCGCCGTGACCTTGCCCTTATCGCCCTGAAGCTCGGCCCCGGCCTCGAGTCCGACGATGGTGACCGCATGACCCGCCTTGCGGAGCGCGTCGTAAGGCTCCTGGAACTCGGAATCCTCGAATTTGGGCCCCAGCACACACGCAATTTTCATGGCGTACCTCCCTGGAAATTTGTCCTCGAAAATCACCTTACGCGGGTTTGTCCAGAGCGACCGGTGGGTAAATCCAATATTGCATGCAACTCCAATCGAACGTCCCACCGTGGCTTGATGACACCGAGGATGAAGGCAGAGGCAGCGCTCAGGGCGCTGGGCCTGATCTCGCCGACGTCCTGGCGGAGATCGAAGAGCGCCCTGAGGCTCCGACCGAGCCGGGCCAGGCCGAGGTCGACGACGCCCTCGGCGCGTACCTGCGCGAGATCGGCCGCGGCACTCTTTTGACCAAGGAGCAAGAGGTCGAGCTGGCCAAGCAGATCGAGAAGGGCTCCGACGCGGCGAGGCGCCGCATGACTGAAGCCAACTTGCGGCTCGTCGTCTCGATCGCGAAGAAGCACCAGGGACGCGGCCTGCGGCTGCTCGACCTGATCCCGGAAGGCAACGTCGGGCTGATGCGGGCGGTGGCCAAGTTCGATCACCGGCGCGGTTTCAAGTTCTCGACGTACGCGACCTGGTGGATCCGGCAAGCCGTCCTGCGCGCGATCGGCGACCAGGCGCGCACCATCAGGCTTCCCATCCATATCGGCGACCAGACCAACAAGCTGGTCCGCGTCTCCGACCGCCTTCGCGATTCGCTCGGCCGCCATCCGACCGACGAGGAGATCGCTGAGGAGCTGGGGTTGACCACGCTCGAGGTCGAGGCGCTCCGCCAGACCTCGCGCGACACGGTCTCGCTCGAGACGCCGATCGGCGAGGAGGGCGACACCGAGCTCGGTCACCTGATCGAGGACGCCACGGCGGAGTCCCCATCGTCGGCCGCGCTGGTCACCGACCTGAAGGACCAGGTGGACGACGTGCTCCGCACCCTCGAGCCGCGCGAGCGGCGGGTGATCCAGCTCAGGTTCGGCCTGACCGACGGACATCAGCGCGCGCTCGACGAGGTCGCACGCAGGCTGGGCACGAGTCGCGAGACCGTCCGCCAGCTCGAGCGCCATGCGCTCGACAAGCTGCGCCGGACGGGCCGGGCCGCAGCCCTCCGGGCGTACTCCGGGAACTAACCAGGGGCCGTCGTTTCGCCATTCGGGCCCTTGGGGCGCAATCCCGCGACCAGACACAGCCTTTTGGGCCCTTTTGGCTGACTCACAATGAGTGCTTGATGGGGTTCGGGGAGTACGTCGCATTTGTCGGTGTCTCGTTGCTTGTGATCTGCACGCCGGGACAGGACACCGCGCTGACCATCCGCAACACGCTGCTGGGCAACCGCCGGACTGGCGCGGCCACTGCCCTTGGAGTTTCGGCGGGTCAGGCGACGTGGACGGTGGCCACCAGCGCGGGTCTGGCGGTGATCCTCGCGGCCTCGGCTCCGCTGTTTCTCGCCGTCCGCCTCGCGGGCGCGGCGTATCTCATCTATCTCGGCGCACGCTCTCTGCTGAGCGCGATGGCGCGCAGAGACGCCACTCATGCAATGAATCCGCCGGCATCGCGCCTCTCGACTAGTGCCGCCTTCGCTCAGGGGTTCGTGAGCAACCTGTCGAACGCCAAGATGGTGGCGTTCTTCATCAGCCTTCTGCCCCCGTTCGCCGGACCGCACCCGAGCTTCATCCTCCTGCTTGCGCTCGGGTTGAACTTCTGCCTCCTGACGCTGGCATGGCTGGTCGGGTACACGTTGGCGGTGGAACGGATGAGCCGCTGGCTGCGCCGGAGCGCGGTTCGACGTGCGATTGACGGCATGCTGGGCGCTGTCCTGGTTGCGCTGGGCCTACGCGTAGGCTCCGAGGCCATCGCGTCTTCTTCTTAATATGGCGTTCCGCACCGTTGGTGCCAGCGAGGCCTTTGTGCCCATCGGATTACATACCTGTGACGTCAGGGGAGCGAAATTCCACTCCTAAACATGCCTACACTTGGCTCGCATTACGAAGGGTTCACCAGGAGGTTTGGGGGCATGCCACGGGCCAAACAGTTGACAGTGTGGGTTCCGGACCAGCCGGGAACGCTCGGCGAGATCGCGTCGGCGCTGGGTGAGAAGAAGACGAACATCGGGGCCCTGATGGGCGCGACCGAGGGTGGCCGCGGGGCCGTCCGCCTGATCGTCGACAAGCCGGCCACGGCGAAGAAGGTCTTTGCCGCGAAGGGCTGGCAGACGACCGAGGAAGAGGTGCTCGCCGTCGTGCTGTCGGACTCGCCTGGCACCCTCGGCAAGGTGGCCACGAAGCTGGGCCGGGCTGGTTTGAACATCCAGTACGTCTACGGCGGGTCGGCCGGCAGTGCTCGGAAGCTGACCGCCTACTTCGGCGTCTCGGACATCAAGGCCGCCTTGAAAGCCGCCCGCTGAAGGCTACCCCTTGACGGCGTAATCCACCAGGCCGCGCCTGCGTCCGGTATTCCTCGGCCAGGCGTTCGCCGCGCAGCCCGGCGAGAACGCGGCCGCGCACATCCCGACCTGGAGGTTGTGCCGCGCCAAAAAAGCCACTTGACAAGGCCCCTTGCGGGGTCGTATTCTACCGATTAGTTAATTAGCTAGAGAGAAAAGTACGATGGCAACCGATCAACTGAGCGTCACGTTTGCAGCCCTCGCCGATCCCACCCGGCGGGCGATCCTGGCTCGTCTCGCACAGGGCGAGGCCTCGGTCACGGAACTGGCCAAACCGTTCGACCTGAGCCTCCCCGGCATCTCCAAACACCTGAAAGTGCTGCAGCGGGCCGGGCTGGTCCGGCAAAGCCGAAACGCCCAGTGGCGGCCGTGCCGGCTGGAGGCCGAAGGTCTAAAAGGGGCGACTGAGTGGGTGGGGCAATACAGGCACTTCTGGGACGAGAGCTTCCAGCGCCTGGACGAGGTTCTGCAGGATCTGATCAAAAAGGAGAAGACAGATGAACACGAAGGGCACGATGCCTAAGACCGAATACGTGATCGAACCCGGCAAGCAAGAGATCATCTCGACGACGATCCTCGATGCGCCGCGCGAGCTCGTCTTCAAGGCTTACACGGACCCGAAGCTGTTCGCGCAGTGGTGGGGCCCGCGGCGGTACGAGATCAAGATCGACAAGTTCGACTCGCGGCCGGGAGGCTCGTGGCGGGTCGAGCACGTCGGCGCCGACGGCAGCCGGCATGGGTTCCGCGGTGTCAACCACGACGTCGTCGCGCCCGAGCGGATCGTGGCCACCTTCGAGTACGAAGGCGTGCCCGGCCACGTCGCTCTTCAGACGGCCACGTTCGAGCCCCTCGGCAACAAGACCAAGCTGGTCGCGCACCAGGTTTTCCAGTCCGTGATGGACCGCGACGGCATGGTCGCCTCCGGCATGGAGGAGGGAGCCAATGAGTCGATCGAGCGCCTGGCCGAGCTCCTCGAAATGATGAAAGCGGGCAAGTCGTAATGATCGAAGCTCTCGCGGTCCTGATTGGCGAGTGGGATGTCGAGAGCAAAGTTCAGTAGCGTCGACGGCTACATAGCGGCTGCGCCTGAAGAGGCGCAGCCGCATCTGCGCCGCCTGCGGCAGATCATCAATTCCGCCGCGCCCAAAGCCAAGGAGGCGCTGAGCTACGGCATCCCCTTCTACGAGTACCACGGGCGACTCATCTATTTCGCCGGTTACAGGAAGCACGTGGCGCTGTACCCGGCGGGAGACGCGAAAGGCCTCGAGCGCTACCTGGCCGCGAAGTCGACTCTCAGGTTCCCGCTCGATGAACCGCTTCCGGTCGCCAAGATCGGCAGCCTGGTCAGGGCGCGGGTGAAGGAGCGCGACGTCGAGCAGGGCTCACAAAGGCCGGCACGCGCTCACCGTTCCGCGAGTGCTCGATGAGCTTTTCCAGGCGCCGCTGCTTGGTTGCCTCCTGCTTCGCGCCCATCACCCAGTAAGAAGCAGTCATTCGATACGACGGGGCCTGTGTCTCGAAAAATTTCCACGCGGCCTTGTGCTTTCGGAATGCAGCCTCGCTTGCCGGATCGAGGCCCCGCGAACGGTTTTCGTACGAGTAGATCCTTGACCGTGCTTCGTCCCTTCTCTCGAACGCCGCTTTTCCGCTCGGGTGGATCAGGCCCAGCCCGTCCAGCTCTCCGAAGCGCTTGATGTTGACATCGCTCCAGATGCTTCCCTTCCGCCGCGGCGTGATCCGCTGCGCTGAGCGGTCGTCGTCGAGCGAGTAGCGAACGCTGTCGATCCAGCCAAAGCACAGCTCCTGGTCGACAACCTCTTGCCAGGTCACCGACGGGCGGCCGGTTCGCTTGCGGTGATAGCCGAGCCAGAGCTCGGTCGCGGTGTCATGGTTGCCTTCGAACCAGGCGCGCAGCTCTGCCGGGGTCTCGAAGAACCGCACGTTCTCAGGTGTCGGCATGTCGCGACAATCTACGCGTGAGCAGCGTCCCGGACCAACCGACGAGCTACAACGAGGTGGCCGGCTCGAGCATCCACAGGCTCGCGGGTCTCGCCGACGGCATCTTTGCGGTCGGCATGACGCTTCTGGTCCTGGGCCTGGCCGTTCCGGCCCTGGACGCCGTCAAGTCCGAAGGCGACCTCCTGGGGCAGCTTGGAGGCTTGCTGCCGGCCGTCGTCACGTACTTCATGAGCTTTTTGACCCTGGGCATCTTCTGGGTGGCTCAACAGACGCAGCTCGGCCGATTGGAACGGGCCAACCGCAACTTCACCTGGATTCACCTGGGCTTCTTGCTCGCGGTCACCTTGATTCCGTTCTCGACCGCGCTGCTGGCACGCTTTCATTGGTCGCGGGTGGCACTGGTCGTGTACTGGCTGAACATCTTCGTCCTCGGAGCGGTGCTGCTCCTCGCCTTTGAGTACGGGGCTCGGGCCAAGCTCTTCCCCGAAGCCGACACAGCGTCGATCGCCCGGTTGACGCGGCGCCGGGTTTACGGCGCCCAGGCGCTTTACCTGGTCGGCATGCTCCTGTGTCTCATCGACACGCACCTGAGCATTGCTGCGATCGTCCTCATCCAGCTCAATTACGCGGTCGCGCCGCGCATCCCGCTGCTACATCGCCTCTGACCCGCGTCCGCGTCAATAGAATGCCCGCTGTGGTAGACGCTCACGCGCAATCGCGCGGCGCATTGTCGGGCAAGGTAGCCGTCGTCGCCGGAGGCGCCAGCGGGATCGGCAGGACCGTGGCCAACGCGCTCGCGCGCCAGGGTGCCCGGGTGGTCATCGCCGATTTCGATTCGGAGCGGATGGAGCGCACGGTGGAGGAGATCCTGGAGCTGGGGATCGCCGACGCGCTGGCGCTCTCCACGGACGTGCGCAGCGATGCGTCGGTGCGCGCGATGGCAGGCGACGCGATCAAGGCGATGGGGCAGGTCGACATCCTCATCAACATGGCGGGCGTCCTCCTGGAGGGCCCACTCGACCGGATCAAGACCAGCGACTGGAAGTGGATGCTGCAAACGAACCTGCTGGGCGCGGTCCGCACGACCACGGCGCTGATGCCGCACATGAAGGAGAGGCGCGCGGGCCACATCGTCAACGCAGTGAGCGCAGACGGCCCCGCGCCGCACGACCCGCTGACCGTCGCCTATGACGCCGGGCATGCCGCGCTGGCCGCATTCACGCGCAGCCTGGCCGCGGAGCTCGACGGAACCGGGGTCAACGTCTCCCTCTACTGCACCGGGTCCAGGGGCCCGCGCATCGGCCAGAACACCCGGTCGCGCGGCGTCAGTCGTCTGCTGCACCGGGGCGAGGGCGACGATGTCGAGGAGCAATCCAGACCGACCGATCAGCAGGTCGACAGCTTGATCGACGCCCTGCACCATCCTCGCTTCCTGGTGCTCGCGGAACCGCGCCGTTGAACGTCCCCACCGACCTTCTCTCGAGCATCGGCATCTGTGTCGGCGCGGCGGCCCTGATCGCCGCGGTCACGTGGAGGTTTCGCCAGCCGCTGATCATC
>VBFV01000118.1 GCA_005881335.1 Chloroflexota bacterium | reverse complement strand
CGCCGTACAGTACGTATCGCAGCCCACCTATCCGTGGCAGAAGCTGCGAGCCGAGCGGCCGGGAATCTTCGAGCAGCCCGTGAGTCCCGCGCCCGATCCTAACGCGTGGTTCCATGTGCGCGTCGTCGTCGCGACTCCCAAGGTGAGCGTCTTCGTCGGCGACGCGAAACAGCCGAGTCTGGTGGTCACCCAGCTGAGCGACCGCACGAAGGGACTGGTCGGCCTGTGGGTGGGGAACGGCTCCGGCGGGGATTTCGCGGACCTGAAGATCATTCCCCACTAAAGCCCGACTGGCGCTCCCTGCGCGGGGCCTGCAAACTCCGTCATGGACAGGCCCTGGCTCGCGCACTACGACGACGGGGTGCCGGCGACCCTGGCGCCCTACCCTGAGAAGACCCTGGTGGACGTCGTGAGGGCCAGCGCCGCCGAACGGCCACGCCACCCGGCGGTGCTCTTCAAGGGTGCCCGGCTGTCGTACGGGGAGCTGAACGGGTTGAGCGATGGCTTCGCCGCGTGGCTCGCGGCGCGCGGGGTCGTGAAGGGCGACCGCGTCGCCCTCATCATGCCGAACTGCCCGCAAGTGATCATCGCTCAGCTGGGTGTGTGGAAAGCCGGCGCGGTCGCCGTCCCGTTGAATCCGTTATCCTCGGAGGAGGAGCTGGCGCACGCCCTGGCCGGCACCGGCGCCCGCGCGGCCGTGGTGCTGAGCCGGTTCTATCACAAGATCAAGCACCTCCAGCCGGGCACCGCGCTCGAAGTCGTAATCGCGACCAACATCAAGGAGTTCTTGCCGCGCCTGCTCCGGCTCGCGTACACCTTGCTCAAGGAACGGAAGGAAGGAGACCGGGTCGCGCTGACGCCCGGGGACGTGTGGTTTCAGGCGGTGATCCGGGCCCCCCCCTCGGCGGCGCCGCCGCGCGCCGGCCCGAGCCCCTCCGACGCCGCGTTGCTCATGCTCACGGGCGGCACGACGGGCGTCCCGAAGGCGGCTTTACTGCGACATCACGGCGTGCTCATGGCGGCCATGCAGATCAACCGCTGGTTCCGGCCGATCATCAGGGAATGGGACGACGGCATCGCGTTCGTGTTCCCGCCGTTTCATGTCGCCGGAAACGTGGGCATTCTCGGCACGGCGCTGGTGGGGCGGAACCCCGGGGTGCTCGTCCCCAATCCCCGGGACATAAACGAATTGCTGCGCACAATCCAGAAAGAGCGTCCGGCCGTGCTGCCGGCCGTTCCTGCACTGTACAACGCCATGCTCGTCCATCCTGCGGTGCGGGCCGGTAAGGTGGACTTCTCGTCGGTCAAGCTGTGCGTTTCGGGCGCGTCGCCGCTCCTCGCAGAGACCAAGCGGCGGTTCGAGCAGCTGACCGGCGCCCGGATCATCGAAGTGTACTCGCTGACCGAGGCCTGCATGGCCGCCGTCGGTACGCCCGTGATGGGCACCTATAAGGAGGGCGCGGTCGGCATCCCTCTGCCCGATGTCGACGTGCGAATCGTGGACGTCGATGATCCGAGCCAGGAGGTCGGACCCGGCGAGATCGGCGAGATCGTCATCGAGGCGCCGCAGCTGATGGAAGGCTACTGGCACAATCCGGAGGCGACCACGGAAATGCTGCGCAACGGCCGGCTCTATACCGGCGATCTGGGGTTGCTCGATGGGGACGGGTATCTCACCATCGTCGATCGCAAGAAGGATCTCATCAAGGCGAGCGGTTTTCAGGTTTGGCCTCGCGAGGTCGAAGAAGTCATCGCGACACACGCCGCCGTCGCTGAGGTCGGCGTCGCGGGGGTCCCGGACGCGCATTCGGGAGAGGCTGTGATGGCCTGGGTGGTCACGCGGAAAGGCATGGGCCTGACCGAGGAGGAGGTCCGCGACCACTGCCGGCGACACCTCGCCGCGTACAAGGTTCCGAAGCGCGTAGAGTTTCGGGAGGCGCTGCCCAAGTCCGCCATCGGGAAACTGCTGCGGCGCGAGCTCGCCCGCGAGTTTCGCGCGGCGCACGGCCCCACGTGAGAGTCTTAGTTCACCACATAGCAGTGGCGGTACGTTCCAGCCGCGGCGAGCGTTGCAATGAGTAACGCCTTGAAATACCATTCCACGACAGCCATCGCGCTCACGGCCTTGCTCCCGTTTTGCCTGAGGTCTAGTATCGCATCGTCCCGTCAGAGGGCCGTCATATCGGCATCAGCGGCCAGCCGCCGTATCGGCTGACGACGCTCGGCTCACTGGCGCTCGCCAGCGAGGACAGGCCGCTGCCACCGAGCGCGACCCAGCGGCGCTGCCTCGCCTTCCTCGCGCTCTTGGCCTTGGGACGCGACAAAGGGATGAGCCGCGACAAGGTCGTGGCGTATCTCTGGCCCGAGAGCGACGCGGAGCGCGCCCACCATGCGCTCGCCCAGCTGCTGTATGCGCTGCGGCGAGACTTGGGCAAGGCGGACGCGACCGTGGGCGCGAGCGAGCTGCGCCTCAATCGTGACGTGATCTCGGTCGATCTGGACGACGTCGAGGCGGCACTGGCGCGGCATGAGTTCGAGCGCGCCGTGGCCGCGTACGGCGGCCCCCTGCTCGACGGGTTCCATCTCGGCGGTGCGCTCGAGTTCGAGCGGCTCGTGGAGGTGGAGCGGGCACAGCTCGCGAAGCGCGTCGCCGCGGCGCTCGAGTCGCTCGCCGACGACGCGGCCCGCCGGGGCGATCATGCGGGTGCTGCCGCGTGGTGGCGGCGGCTCGCGGGGCTCGATCCGTTGAGCTCGCGGGTGGCGGTCGCTTTGATGCGCGCGCTCGTGGCGGCGGGAGACCGCGCCGCGGCGCTGCAGCACGCGCGAGAGCACGAGCGCACCGTCCGGACCGAGCTCGAAGCGGCGCCCGATGCTCCCGTGACCGCCCTCGCCGCCGAGCTGCGGCGCACCCCCACACCGCCGCCGCGCCGCTCCAGCCTCGCCATCGCCTCCATCGCCGTGCTGCCGTTCGTGAGCCTCGGCCCGGATCCCGACACCGAGTACGTCAGCGACGGGATCACCGAAGAGCTGATCGGCGCGCTGGCGAAGGTCTCCGGCCTCCGCGTCGCGGCGCGAATGTCGGCCTTCGCGTTCAAGGGTGCGCACACCGACGTGCGCGATGTGGCGGCGCGTCTCAACGTGGGGACCGTGCTCGAAGGCAGCGTGCGCAAGGCGGGCGAGCGGTTGCGGATCGCGGCGCAGCTGATCAACGCCGCCGACGGGTACCAGCTCTGGTCCGAGACGTATGACCGCACGCTCGGCGACATGTTCACCGTGCAGGACGAGCTGGCACGTGCCATCGCCGGGAAACTGGCGACCCGGCTCGTGTCACAGCCCCAGCCGCTCGTCAGACAGTCTACCTCCAGCATGCCGGCGTACATGCTGTTTCTGCGGGGTCAGCACTATCTGGCGGCGCGCACGGAGGAGGGGCTTCGCAAGGCGATCGAGTGCTTCGAGCTCGCCCTCGAGTCTGATCCGGGGTACGCGCTGGCCTACGCTGGCCTCGCGAATGCCTACGTGCTATTCGGGTTCGATGAGTACCGGGGCCAGCCGCCGTCCGTCGCGATGCCCCGCGGCAAGGCCGCCGCGCTCAAGGCGCTCGAGCTCGACGCCGCGCTGGCCGAGCCGCACGCGGCGCTCGGCTGGGTCTGCCTGTTTTACGAATGGGACTGGAGCGGCGCCGAGCGGGAGTTTCAGCGCGCCATCGCGCTCAAGCCCGACGCCGCCGTCGGTCACCACTGGTTCGCGCTCTACCTGATGGCCATGGGCCGCGCCGACGATAGCATCGCCGCCATGCAGCGCGCGCTCACGCTCGATCCCCTGTTCCCCATCGTGCCTACGAATCTGGGGCGCGCGTACGCCTTCGCCCGGCGCTACCCGGAGGCGGTGGCGCACTACCGCCTGGCGCTCGAGATGGACCCGCGGTTCCTCCCGGCGCAGTTCGAGCTGGCCCGGGTGCTGGGGCTTCAGGGCGAGCTCGGTGAAGCGCGGGCCGTGTGCCGGGCCGCCCGGGCGGCGGCGCCGGAGAGTGTGCGGCCGTTGCTCGCCGAGGGGTGGATCGAGGCGCGGGCGGGGCAGGGGGCGAAGGCGCGTACCGTCCTGAGGGAGCTCGAGGAGCGGGCGCAGCGCCAGTACGTGAGCGCCTATTATGTCGCGGCCATCCACGCGGAGCTCGGGGACGCCGATCGCGCGTTCCGCTCCCTGCAGCAGGGCTGCGACGAACGGGCCGGCTACTCCGTGTATCTGAAGGTCGAGCCGATGTGCGACCGGCTGCGCGACGATCCGCGCTTCGGAGCGCTGCTGAAGCGCGTCGGTCTCGGGTGACCGCCCCGCCGTTCGATCGTCTCCGCGCGGCTCTGGCCGACCGCTACGCGCTGGAGCGCGAGCTGGGGCGCGGCGGGATGGCGACGGTGTATCTCGCGCGGGATCTCAAGCACGGCCGTGCGGTCGCCATCAAGGTCCTCCGCCCCGAGATCGCCGCCGCGCTCGGTCCCGAGCGCTTCCTGCGGGAGATCGAAGTCGCGGCGCGGCTCACCCACCCGCACATCCTGCCGCTGCACGACTCAGGGGAAGCGGCGGGGTTCCTCTATTACGTCATGCCGTACATCGAAAGTGAATCGCTGCGCGACCGGCTCGAGCGGGAGGGTCAACTGCCGCTCGAGGAGGCCCTGCGGATCACGCGGGAGGTGGCGAGCGCCCTTGCTTACGCCCACAACCACGACGTGGTGCACCGCGACATCAAGCCGGAGAACATTCTGCTGTCGGGCGGGGAAGCGGTGGTGGCGGACTTCGGGATCGCGCGGGCGATTACGCAGGCCGGGGGCCGGGGGCTCACCGAGACGGGGATTCCGGTGGGGACACCGGCGTACATGAGTCCTGAGCAGGCGAGCGGGGGCGGCCCGATCGACGGGCGGAGCGACGTCTACAGTCTCGCGTGCGTGTTGTATGAGATGCTCGCTGGGGAGCCGCCCTATACCGGGCCGAGCGCGCAGGTGGTGATTGCCAAGCGGTTCACGGATCCGGTCCCGTCGGTGCGGCGACTGCGGGAGACGATCCCGCCGGCGGTGGACGCGGCGATCATGCGGGCGCTGGCCAAAGCGCCGGCGGATCGGTTCGGTACTCCGGTGGAGTTTGCGAACGCGCTCGACAGGCCGGCCGGCGCACGCCGGAACCGGGCGGGCTCGTATGCTTTGATCGCTGTCGGAATAAGCCTGGTTGCCGCGCTCGCCCATGGCCTGCGGACGAAATTGTTGCCCCGCGGCGACTCCGGGCCTGCCGCGAGCCACAAGATGCTGGTGGTACTCCCGCTCGAGAACCTTGGTGCGCCCGAAGACGAGTATTTCGCCGACGGCCTCTCCGAAGCGATCACGACGCGACTCGGGACTGTGCCCAGCCTGGGTGTAATTGCCCGACAGAGCGCCATGGGTTACAAGAAGACGACCAAGAGCCCACAGGCGATAGGCAAGGAACTCGGCGTCGAATACATCGAGGCGGGAACGGTCCGGTGGGAGAAGTCAGCAAGGAGACCGAATCGCGTTCGGGTAAGTACTGCTTTGATGCGGGCCGTGGATGCCAACCAGGTGTGGGCCAAACAATACGATACCGTCTTGGCCGGTGTCTTCGACGTGGAGTCCAACCTCGCGGAGAGAGTGGCCGGTGCATTGGACGTGGCGCTCGCGGCTCCTGAGCGAGAAGCCCTCTCCATGACGCCGACGCGAGACGTCGAGGCGCACGATCTATATCTCAAGGGCCGCTACTTCTACAATAAGCAAACCGAGCCCGACCTTCGTGGCAGTATCGAGTTGTATCAGCAAGCCTTGTCCAGGGATCCGAATTTCGCCCTTGCGTGGGCAGGCATTGCCGACGCTTGGATGTCACTCGCCGACAACTTCATGGCGCCCCGGGAGGCGTATCCCAAGGCGAGGGAGGCCGCCCTGAAGGCGCTGAGCATCGACTCGACCCTCGGGGACGGATTAGCCGCGCTCGGTGCGGTCGAACTGCTGTACGATTGGAATTTCAAGCCCGCGAGACACGACCTCAGTCGGGCCATCGCAGCGCATCCGAGTGCCAGCACCGTGTACGTCTACGAGGGAATATTGTTAGGTGCACTCGGCCAGCTCGACTCGGCCCTAGCGGCATTGCGAAAGGCACAGGCCCTCGATCCACTGTCGCCCGCCGTCAGGCAAATGCTGGGCCTCTGGCTGCTGTATGCGCGTAGGTATGACCAAGCGATACGTCAGTACCGCAGTATTCTCGAACTCGACCCGCACGACGTGAGCGCGCATTTGGGGCTGGGGTTCGCTCTGTTCGCGGCTGCCAGGGACAGCGAAGCGCTCGCAGAGTTTCGACTGGCCGGCAGGACTCCCCCCAGTGT
>VBFV01000008.1 GCA_005881335.1 Chloroflexota bacterium | reverse complement strand
ATATTCGCGGCCGGCGATGTGGCCAACCATCTGCATCCGCTGTTCGGCCGCATCCGCGTGGAGCATTACAACAACGCTGAGAAGCAGGGGGCGGCCGCAGCCAGGTCCATGCTGGGTTCAGACTCTGCGTACGGATATGTCCACACGTTCTGGTCGGATCAGTACCGACACAAGCTCGAGTACGTCGGCCACGTTCGCAAATGGGACCGCTTCGTACTGCGGGGTTCGCTGAGAGATCGGAAGATCGTCGGTTTTTACCTGACGGACGGCGTGTTACGGGCGGCGGTCGGCCTCGACCGGGGCGGTGACCCTGAGCTGGATGAACATGGTGAGCTGGCCGCGGCGGGCCGCTTGATCGCGAGGGAGGCTCGACCGGACCCGCGGGCGCTCGCCGACGAAGCCATCGACCTGGAACATTTGCAAATTCAGTAGCGCTAGCGTGGCGACGCTCAGCCGCCGCAGACCGGGCCGTTGGTGAGCCACGGAATACAGAGTTGAGGGACGAGCGCCGCCCACAGTGTCAGCAGCCCGATGATTCCGAGTCCGACCATCCACATGGTGCCGGTGATGACGTTTCGCTTGGGGACTGGCCAGGAGCTCCAGCCCAGCCGGCGCGCCAACCTGGGACCCAACCGCGCGTCGATCAACGGCCAGAAGATAAGCCCGACCACCACGCCCGCCGGGACCAAGATCGAGGTGACGAGGGCCGGCCCCAGCTTCACGAACTGAAAAAGCGAAAGGAAGTACCACTCCGGCCTCGGGATGGCGACCACCCGTGGATCGGCGGCCTGTCCAAGCTGAAGCGCCGGCTGCCCGAAAACAGCGAGCAAGCCCAGCGTGATGAGCAGGACCATGGCCAGGATGGGATAAGGCCAGATGTGGTCTGGGAAGTAAGGGTGGGTTTTGCTTTCCGGCATGTCCTCGGTCACGTGGTGACCGATGGAGCCGAACAGGATGCCCGTCAGTGCGAGCGTCGCCAGTATCGGATAGAGGACGTGCCCGGGCCCGATCGGAAGGCCTCGCGGATCTCTTTTCGGCTCCCTCATGCCGGCTCGGATGGACCCTGCCAGCGTGCGAGCCGGAAATGGACGTAGAGAAGCACTGTCATCACGGCCGGGAGCAGAAAGACGTGCGCCATGAAAAATCGCAGCAAGGTCGATGGTCCGACGAGCGGCCCACCCTGGAGCACGTATTTGATGAATCCGCTCACTCCGTCGGGCAGCACGGAGGCTCCCGACGCAATCGAAATTTCACGGCTTCGAGCGAGGTAGGAGTTGGCGTCCCAGGGCAATAGCGATCCCGTGAAGCTGAACAGGACGATGACCAGAAAAATCACCACCCCGACCATCCAGTTCAGCTCGCGTGGTGCCCGATAGCCGCCGTTCCAGAACACGAAGGTCAGATGCAGGAGCGCCGCTACGAGCAGCAGGTTGGCGCCCCAGAAATGAACCCCGCGGATGAGCCAGCCCAGGTAGACGCTGTGCTGGATGAAGTTGACGCTCGTGTAGGCGGGCGCAGGGGTGCCTGCCCCATCCGGCTCGTAGTAGATGCCAAGGAGGAATCCCGTGACGAACTCCTCCCTTGAGCGTTTCGGCTGATATCCCGACTCAGATAGTGACAATCTCGCCCCATTGGGAGCCATTCCATCAAATGATTGATTTCCTTCCAGGACAGGGACCGGGGACGACAACGACGACGATCACACCTGGTAGCGCTTGCGTGCGAGCATCGCCGAGCCCTCTGTAACGTATCGATCGACAGGTCATGAAGCTTTACAACGAACTGGCTGAATGGTGGCCGATCATGGCGGATCCGGCCGAGTATCGGGAAGAGGCTCTGTTCTTTGATCGCCTGCTGAGAGAGTCGTCCAATCCTCCGCCTCGCACCGTGCTCGATCTTGGGTCCGGCAGCGGAATCAACGCCTTCCATCTCAAAGCACACTTCGCGTTGACTCTCGTGGACATGTCTCCTCAGATGCTGGCGGTCAATCGAGCGCTAAATCCCGAGTGCGAACACCTTCAAGGAGACATACGAACTCTACGGTTGGGCAGGAACTTTGATGCGGTCTTTGTTCACGATGCGATCTGCCATATGACCACCGAATCGGATTTGCGGGCGGTCATGGAGACGGCATTTGTTCACTGTCGTCCTGGAGGCATCGCTCTGTTCGTGCCAGATGAGCTGCGTGAAACCTTTGTCCCAAGTACAGACCATGGCGGCAACGATCGAGAGGACCGCGCCTTACGTTATGTGCAGTGGACCACAGATCCGGACCCGCGCGACACGGCCATTCAGGTGGACTTCGGAATCCTGCTCCGCGACGAACAAGGGGTCGTGCGGGTCGAGCACGAACGCCAAACCCATGGTCTTTTCGCGCGTGCGGTATGGCTGCGTCTATTGCGGAAGGCCGGATTCACAGCGTCAGTCGTGAGCGACGAGCGCATCAGAGACCTGTTCTTATGCCGGCGCCGAGAGCATGTACGAACCATTCCGCACAAAGGCACAGTTGGATCAAGGGCATGAGTTCATACAGTGTTCGGCGGTCGCCGGTCCATGGCCGAGGACTCTTCGCGCGAACACCATACAGACGGGGAGATTTGGTCGGTGAATATCGGGGCCGCGTGATCGACGTGGCGTTGGAGGGCGAAACGTCAAGCGCCTGGAATTCTGATCCCGCCTACACGCTTCTGTTCGCCCTCGATGATGGCCTCACGATTGATGCTGGAGTCAAAGGCAACAGCATTCGGTTCATGAATCACTCCTGCGACCCTAACTGCGAGACAAGCGTCGAGGTGGACAGGGTATTCGTGCATGCGCTGCGACCGATTCGGCCGGGTGAGGAACTGACCTATGACTACAATCTGCGGCCGGGCGACCCCGCCGACAGCACCGACGCGTACACATGCAAATGTGGATCGAAGATGTGTCGCGGAACGATGATCGACGCTGAGCTGCTCCGGAAAAATTGAACTTTGCCGTTAACAGCCGTAAGTGATGGCGTGAGCGTCTAGCGGACTACGTCGATCCAGACCAGGCCCGGCGGCAGCGTGACGGCCTGGCCGTTGTCCAGCTGGAACACCAGAGGGCCGTGGCTGTCGTTCGACGTCCATGTGCCGGCGTACTGCTGTCCTTTGTAGTACACGTCGATCCGCCCGCTGGTGTCCATGTCGTAGTCGTGCAGGTAATGGTTGTCGATCAGGAGCGTCTGCTCGCGCGTGTGCAGGGTGATCACCATCTCCATGCGCAGCGGCTGGCGGAGGCTCGCGTCCGAGTACGCGTGCCCCTCTTCCTTTTTCGTGTAGGTGCCGGTGTTGGAGTCATACGAGTAGGTGGAGTAGTGCTCGTCCACGTTGAACGCGTTCACGGCCGTCCCTCCGCTCAAGTTGGGTCGCGCCTTCGGAATCGTGTATGCCCCTAATCCGAAGAGTCCCTCGGCCGCCCGCACCTTGTCGCCGCTGATCATCAGGTTGTCCGGCGCGTAGCGAGCAGAGGTCCGGTACTGGTAGCCGATCGTGTCGAAGAACTGCGGCGTCGGGTCCTGGGCGGCTCGCGACCGGGTCGCCTGCGACTCGCCGGACTGAAACAACAGACCCTTGTAGTGGCGCCCAAGCTTCAACGAGATGAAGCGTGCGGAGCGCATGGGACCGATCAGGTCCGGAGCGTTCTGAAACATCGCCGTGAGGCGGGTGATCCCGCCCTCGGCCACGTACTCGTAGACGATGTCCGCGGCTTGAAGGCCGTTCTGGTCGACGGCCTCCTGGTCGTTCGGAACCTGGATCAGCGCCGGGTAGGGCAGCGAGACCGTGTGCTCACGGTCGTGCCAGTAGATGCCGGACTTCAGTGTGAAGGCCGCCGGCACCAGGTGACCGGTCTGGTCGCGGCCGCCGGGCGCGATCTGCACGGTGAGCGGTCCCGACGCCATGCCCGCCAGCGAGAAGGTCGCGCTCTTGTTGTCCGCGGCCCACTTCAGGGCCGCGACCTGGGTCCCGACGTTCACCTTGATCGTGACCGGTTCCATCGCGTCGTTGAAAGTGAGCTTCATGGTCGCGCCGGGGTCGACTTCGTTCCCGTCTTTCAGCGGGCTGCCGTCGGCGGCGGTGATCGCGATGACGCGCGGAATGATGATCGTGGTGAAGCTCCAGGTACCGCTGCCCACGCGGTGATGCCCGACGTCATAGATGGGCTTCATGTTCACCGTGTAGGTGGTGAGCTCAGTGAGTGGTTTGCTCGGCGTCCACGAGTACTGCGTCTGGCCTGACACGGACGTGACCGCGCCGTCAGTCGTGGGCGTGATCGAGAAAGCAGCCTTGACGGCGTCGATGCTCACGGATCTCGAGAAGCTGAGGAGGAAGCTCCCGTCCGTCGGCACGTCTTTCTGACCGTTCTTGACGTTGGCCGTAACAGTCGTCGGCAGCGTGTTCTCGTACGCGAGGAACGCGCCGACGCCGACGAGGATGACCAGCAAAACCATGCCTAGGGAGATCCAGCCGCGGCGGCCGAAACCTCGGCGGCGGCGTGGCCTTCTCAAGGAAGGGGCAGCGGGTGGCGCTGGCTCGAGCTCGGGGAGCGACGTGGATATGGACAACGGGCCGCGGGAATTATGCCACTAAGTGCCGCAGCAGCGAGAAGGTGTAGATCCCGGTCGCGTGACCGCTCTCGAACGCGATCTGGAGTGCGTACTGGCCCACGAGGGTCACGTCGCGGATGCGCAGCTCCGCGTCACTGAGCGTCTTCACGCGCGAGAGGCGCCCCGCCATGCCCGCCTCACCCCGGCACTCAGCGCACGGGCACGCCCATCGCAGCTGCTCGCCCGAGAGTGTGCTGCGGCTTCCGTCTTCCCAGGTGATCTCCATCACCTGGCGCTCGCGGTCGACGTCGACGTTGGTGGGAAACGGATCGGGGTCTTGCAGGACGTTGGCCTAGTGCACGTTGATGACGGGCAGCTGGCGGAACGACTGGATGGATGTGCGCGCGGCGACCTGCGAAGCGATCTCGACGAAGGCTTTCGCGCCGGCCGACTCGGGTCGTGAGATGACGACGGGAGTGCCCGAGTCCGCGTCTTCGCGGATCCCCTCCTCGAGCGGGATCGCGCCCAGAAACGGAACCCCGAGACGCTTGGCCGCGGACTCGGCGCCGCCGTGGCTGAAGATCTCGTGCCGGTGACCGCAGCTCGGGCACACGTACCAGCTCATGTTCTCGATGAGGCCGAGCGGCGTCACGTTCAACTTGCGAAACATCTGCAGCGCCTTGATCGCGATGTCGGTCGCCACGTCTTGCGGAGTGCACACGATGGCGACGCCCGTCAGAGGCACCGCCTGCGCGAGAGTCAGAGATGCGTCCCCGGTGCCAGGCGGAAGGTCGATGACCAGGTAGTCGAGCTGGCCCCAATCGACCTGGACCATCATCGCCTCGATCGCCTTGCCGACCATCGGGCCGCGGTAGATGGTGGGCTCGCTGCCCGGGTTGATGTGGCCGAACGACATCAGCTTCATGCCGTGGGCATCGATGGGGAGGAGGCGGCCGTTCGACTGCTGCGGCACCACCTTGGAACCCGTCATGACCGGGACGGATGGCCCGTAGATGTCGGCGTCCAGCAGCCCGACCGAAGCCCCGCTCTTGCACAGCGCGGCCGCCAGGTTGACCGCGACGGTCGACTTGCCGACGCCGCCCTTGCCCGAGGCGACGGCGATCGTCTGCTTGACGCCGGGGAGGACCTCAGAGGGTTTCGGTCGCATGAACGCGGGGCGCACATTGGCGGTCATGCGCACCTCGACGCCCGTCACCCCGGGGATCTCGCCGACGGCGTCTTCGGCCTGCGACTTGAATCGGTCTCTCACCGGGCAGGCCGGTGTGGTGAGCTCAAAGGTGAAGCTGACCTTGCCCTGCGGGCTCACGTCCAGCTCCTTGATCATGCCGAGGCTGACCACGTCGCGACCCAGGTCTGGATCCTTGATGCGCCCCAGCGCGTCGAGGACCTGCTGCGAAGAGGGAGCGCTCATCGGCTGCGATCTTACCGAGGCCTGGCAACTGAAGTCGGCGCGCCTGATAAGTTCAGTGCGCCATGAAACAGGTGACGGCGGTCAGCCCGGCCTCAGAGCTGATCGCCTACTACGGCGGCCCGGCCTCCGACGTCTACTTCCAGCGAGCCCAGAAGACGCTGGCGGGGGCGCATGTCGACGCGGTGGTCGCGATGGATTTCTTCGCCAGCCGGCCCGGCATCCTGTGCGGAGTCGCCGAGGCGACACGGCTGCTCGGCGGGATTCTCCAGAAAGGCGATGAGGCGTGGGCGATCGCCGAGGGCGAAACGATGAGCCAGAAGGAGACCGTGCTTCGCATCCGTGCGCCGTACTCGCGATTCGGCGTCTACGAGACCGCTTTGCTCGGCATGCTCTCCAGCTGCTCAGGCTGGGCGACCGCGGCCCGCGAAATCGTCGACGCCGCGGGCGGCAAGCGCGTGATCAGCTTCGGCGCGCGCCACGTGCACCCGCTGATCGCTCCCACCATGGAGTACTCCGCCGTCGTCGGGGGGTGCGCCGGATGCGCCACGCCCCTGGGAGCGCAGCTCGCCGGCCTGCTCGGCCCGTCGGGGACGATGGCGCACGCGATGATCCTCCTGTTCGGAGACACCGTGAAAGCAGCGCTTGCGTTCGACCAGCACATGGGCGACGACGTCCTGCGCATCGTGCTGGTGGATACGTTCAAGGACGAAGCGGAAGAGTCATTGCGCGTCGCCGAGGCGCTCGGCAAACGCCTGCGCGGGGTGCGGCTGGACACTCCGAGCGAGCGCGGGGGAGTCACCGTCGACCTGGTCAAAGAGGTCCGCGCCCGGCTCGACCAGGCCGGATTCGGACATGTCGGGATCTTCATCTCGGGGGGCCTGGACGCGAGCCGGATCCGCGAGTTCGAAGCCGCGAAGAGCCCCATCCATTCTTATGGTGTCGGGATGGCGATCAGCTCCGCGCCGCCGATCGCGTTCACCGCCGACATCAAGGAGATCGCGGGCAAGCCGATGACCAAGCGAGGACGGATTCCGGGCGCGGCCCCGAACCCGCGGCTCGCACGTGTCATCTAAGGAGCTCCTCGCTCACCAGGCGGCCTGCCGGGCTTGTCACGTGTGCGTGGAGCAGGGCATCATCCCGGAGGCGAACCCGACGTTCGAGGGCCGGTGGGGAGCTCCGTTCTTCATGGTCGGCCAGGCACCCGGCCCTGCCGAGAAGGCGACGCGGCGGCCGTTTTCAGGGCGCGCGGGCAAGGAGCTCGACCGCTGGATGCTCCGCGCCGGCTTTCGCGACCCTGAAGAATTTCGACGGCTCACATACATCGCCGCCCTGATGCGCTGCTTCCCAGGCCGCAACCCGAAGAACACCGGCGACCTCCGGCCGCCCCCCGCCGCCGTGGCGAACTGCGCGCACTGGCTCGACGCCGAGCTGCGACTGCTGAAGCCGAAGGTGTTGATCCTGGTCGGCCAGATGGCGATCTCCCGGTTTCTGGGTCCGGGGTCACTCGAGGACCGCGTCGGCGAGCGTTTCGGCGAGCGTCCCGTGATGGTTCCGCTTCCGCACCCGTCGGGGCAGAATCGCTGGCTCAACGCGCCAGAGAACCGCGAACGACTGGCGCAAGCGCTCGCACTGATCGGCGAGCTGCGTTCAAACTTGGCGCCGTGAGATACCTACTTATCTATTACGGCGGCAGCATGCCCGACACGCCGGCGCAGCAGGCGCGGGTGATGAAGCAGTGGACCGCGTGGTTCACCAAGCTCGGCCCGGCCATCGTCGACCCCGGCAATCCGTTCTCCGGCAAGGTGAACAAGATCGAAGCGGATGGCGAAGTCGCCAAGGGTGCAGTAGGTCGGCGAGCGTCTGGATACAGCATCATCGAAGCTCCGTCGCTGGAGAAGGCGACGAAGCTGGCGAAAAGTTGCCCGGTGATCAGGGGCGGCGCGAGGGTCGCGGTCTACGAAACCTTCAACGTGATGTAGACGCGTGCCAGCGTTTTTCGGCCGCCGCGAGGGTGCCCGTGTGGTGATCGAGGGCGGCGACGCGCGACACCTCGCACGATCCTTGCGCGCGCGGCCCGGCGAATCGATCGAGGTCGTCGACCCTGACGGATTTCTTCTCGACGTCCGTCTCGATGCGGTCTCCGTGAAGCGAGTCGAAGGTCACGTGGTCGGCGAGCGTACCCATCAACCCGAACCCATGTGTCAGATCACGGTTGCGATCGCCAACCTACCCGCGCCGGCGCTCGAGCACGCGCTCTCGCGGTGCACCGAGGCCGGGGCTCACGCGTTCGTCGTCTTCAACGCGGACCGCAGCGTCGGGCGCGGCGAGAAGCTGGAGCGGTGGGGCACGATCTGCCGCGAGGCGGCGATGCTCGCAAGACGGCTGCGTGTCCCCGAGGTTTCGGCCGCATCGTCAGTCGAAGCCGTGATCGGAGCCGTCGACACCGCGGTGCTGCTGGCGCGCGACTCGCCGCGGCGCCTCGCCGATATGACCGAGCCGCGGGACGTCGCGCTCTTGATCGGCCCCGAAGGCGGCTGGACGGAACGCGAGCTGGAGCTGGCGACGGAAACGGCGACCCTGGGTCCGCGCAACCTGCGGGCCGAGACCGCGGCGCTGGTGGGGCTGGCGATCGCGCTGAGCGTCCGCGGGGAATAGCGCCGACAGCTAATGCCGGATAGTCCGGACTATCCGAGGTTCTCGTTACGGAATTGGTTGGTTAGTCCGGACT
>VBFV01000007.1 GCA_005881335.1 Chloroflexota bacterium | reverse complement strand
GCAGCAGAGTGGAAAGCCCGAGCAGTCCCTGCACCGGTGTGATGCCGGTCATGATCAGGTACGTCGACCGAAATCCGCCGCTGACCCGCTCGTTGCGGAAGTAGTGATACGTGCCCCAGAGTCCGAGCAGCAGCCCGAACACGAGCAGGACGCGGGCGCCGTAGCCGTGCAGGAAGCTGAGTGTTTCGATCAATCACGCACGCAGGCGGGCGATCTGCTCGCGGAAATAATCGACGGTGAGGCGAAGTCCCTCTTCGAGCTGGATCCGCGGCTCCCACCCCAGGTCGTCATGCGCCCGCCGGTTGTCCAGCGCGATCCGGTACACGTCGCCCTTGCGCGACGGCCCGAAGCGCGGCTCGAGCTTGTACTCGGTCAGGATCGCCAGCTTGCGAAACAAGTCGTTGACCGTGACCGGGACGCCGGTGCTGATGTGATACGTGCCTCCGTCGCCTTTGTCCAGGGCCGCGAGGTTCGCTGTCGCGACGTCCCCGACATGCAGCATGTCGCGCGACTGGTTTCCATCGCCGTCGATCGTCACCGGCTTGCCTTCGATCATCCGGCTGGCAAAGATTGCGACCACGCGGCCTTCCTCGGCGAAGAAGTCCTGGCGCGCGCCGTAGACGTTGGCGTAGCGAAGCGTCGTGAATCGGAGGCCGAATGTGCGCTCGAACGTGCCGAGGTACTGCTCGAACGCAAACTTGGCCGTGCCGTAAGGCGAAAGCGGCCGGACCGGGTGGTCCTCGCCGGCGGGGACGATGTCGGGCTCGCCGTAGAGAGCGCCGCCTGTGGAGCTGAAGATGACCTTGCGCACCGAGTTGTCAACGCAGGCACGCAACACGTTCAAGCCGCCAACCACGTTGATCTGAGCGTCGTAACCCGGGTCGGCCACGGATTTGGGCACTTCAGCCTGCGCCGCGTGATGGTTGACCACGTCAGGCCGGAAAGACCCGACGGCGGCCTGGACCTGGGCCAGCTCCCTGACGTCGACGCGGTGCAGGCGTGCGGTGGGGTTGACGTTCTCCTCACGTCCGGTGGCGAGGTTGTCGAGCACAGCCACCTCGTGTCCCGCGGCGACGTATGCGTCGACGACGTTCGAGCCGATGAAACCGGCGCCGCCGGTGACGAGAATCTTCACCCAGGGTGACTGTACTGGAAGCGGAAGTCGTCAAGGCCGTGCGCGCCGGCGTGGCGCCTGCCTTCGTCCGGCGCGTTCTCGTCCGTGCCGCGAATGTGCTCGAAATCGCCGCTCGCCTTCCGGAAGGCGTGTGCACAGTCGCCGTCCGCATCACCGGCGACGACGAGATGAAGCGGTTGAACCGCACCTACGCGGGGGGTGCGCACGCGACCGACGTGCTCTCCTTCACGGGCACGGGCAGCCACGTCGGCGACATCGCCATCTCGTGGCCCGCGGTGACCAGGCAGGCCGCGGAACATGGACACGACGAGAAGGCCGAGCTTGCGCTGCTGGCGGTCCACGGCCTCCTCCACTTGCTGGGGTGGGACCACGCGAAGGCGGCGGAACGCAGGGAGATGAACCGCTTGACGGTCGCGGCCCTGGAGCGCTCAGGGATCAAGCTCGCCCCGAATCGCCTCTAAACTCGAAGCCTACAGGCTCGGACGGAAAACCTCGACGAGAGATTCGGTGATCCAGGTGCTCCAGATCCGGGTGAAGCGCCGAGCAGCGCAGCGAGCGCATCGACCATGCGTAAGCGAGCAGCACAGGCGCTGAACCCGGAGATGGGGCGCCTGGGCGCCGAAGACTCGTCGAGGGCTTTCCGGCCGAGGCTGATCGGTCTGCGGCACTCGCCGCGGGCCTAACTGCGCCTGCATGGAAGAAAAGAAAGAGCGGGAAGAGCGACTGATCGTCGGGCTCGGCAACCCCGAGTCCGAGTACGCCGACACCCGCCACAACATGGGTTTCGCCTGCGTGCGCGAGCTGGCGCGCCGTCTCGGCGTTTCGATGGAGAAGAAGCGCTGGCAGTCGCTCGTCGGCCGGTCGGAAGCCGGGGGGGTGTGGCTCGTCATGCCCCAGACCTACATGAACCTCTCCGGCCAAGCGGTCGCCAAGGCGCTCAAGGACACCGGCCTGACGCCTGACCAGACCTGGGTCGTGTACGACGAGCTCGACCTCCCACTCTGCAGGATGCGCATCAGGCGCGGTGGTTCAGGGGCGGGGCACAACGGCGTGCTCTCCCTTATCACTTCGCTCGGCACCGACGACTTCGTACGGTTTCGGGTCGGCATCGGCAAGCCCGCGCGCAAGGGTTCGCCTGCGGGCCGCCACTACGTGCTCGGCCGCTTCACGAAAGCCGAGGCGGAGAGGGTGCCGAAAATCGTCAGCGGCGTGGCGGACGCATTGGAGCTCGCGGTCGAGGCCGGTGTCGAGCGCGCGATGGACCGCTACAACCGGGCGGGCGCGCTGGGCTGCGAGGAGATCCCGTGAAACTCTGGGAAGGCGCCATCGGCGCTGCCCCGAAGCTCGGCGACTGGATCACTCACGCTGCGGGGGAAGGCGAGGTGGCGCGGCTACCGCGCCCAGCGTGGCCCATCGTCGGAGGGTCAGTCGCTCGGGCTATGGTGGACCGCGGCCGAGCCGTCCTCATCCTGGTTTCGGGGCCCGACCGCTTCGCGGATGAGCTGAGGCTGTGGCTCGCGGGGAACCCACCGACCTATGTTTTCGCCGAGGTCGCCGTCTCCTTCCTCGACCGCCCGCCGGCCTTTGACGAGGCGGTGAACCGCCGCCTCGAGGCCCTGACCGCACTGGCTGGCGCGGAGCCGGTGATAGTGGTCTCCTCCCGGCGCGCGATCACGCGGCAGACGATCAGCCGGCGCGACCTGGTGGAAAGCACGCTGGTGCTGCAACCCGGGCAAGGGCCGGACCCGGTGACCGTGGCCGCCAGGCTGGTCGAGCTGGGCTACACACGCGAGCCGCTGGTCGAGGAGCGCGGACAGTTCTCGCTGCGTGGGGGAATCCTCGACGTGTTTCCGTCGGCGGCCGACGCGCCGGTGCGCGCCGAGTGGTCGGGCGAGACCGTCGAAACGCTGCGCTTGTTCGACCCCGAGAACCAGCGCTCCGTGATGCCGATTCCTGAGGCCGTCATCCGGACGGGACGCGAGCTGCTGATCGGTGCGGAGCGCGGCTCAGCCGCGGTCGATCGGCTGCGCGAGTCGGTCTCGCTCGACAACCTTCGCGGCGACGTGCGCTCGGAGTGGGAGGACGAGCTGGCGCGACTGGGCGCGGGCGCCGCCTTCGCCGGGGTCGAGTTCTACTCCGCGTACCTGGACCCGTCCCGGCCGTCGCTCATCGACCACCTTCCTTCGGGGACGGTCGTGCTGGATTTCGAGCCGAGCCGACAGCTGGTCGACGCGCGCACGCTGCTGGACGAGACGGCGATGCTCGCGGCCGCCGAGGCGGGGGGCGGGGAGCTGCCGCGCCTGTTCACCCTGCCCACTGTCACCCGGCTCGACGACCTGGGCGACAGGCCTCGGCTGACGATCACCGCGGCGGAAGGATCGGACGACGCGATCGACCTCGGCTGGTTTGCGGGCGAACCGCTGGTCGGCCAGCCGCGCGCTCTGGCCGGGCTGGCCGCGAAGAGCGACTCGGCGGCGATCGTGTTCGCGACCGAGCAGGACGAGCGGCTGCGGGCGCTGCTGGACGAGGCGGGCGTGAAGAGCGCGCTGAAAGAGGTCGACCTCGACCTGGACCTCGAGCTGACGCCAGACCTCCTGCATGCGGCGCTCGACCTGGCGGCCGGTTGCTCTCAGCCGGCGATCGGTTTTCAGCTGGTCACGGACGCCGAGCTCTTCGGCCGCGTTCGGCGCCCGTCGCGCGGTGGACGCGCGCGCACCCGCGCCGAGGACATGACACGCGAGTTCACCCTGGACTTCGCGCCCGACGAGCTGGTGGTGCACGTCGACCACGGCATCGCGCGCTTCAAGGGCATGCGTCTGATCGAGTCGGATGGCGCGCATCGCGAATACCTCGAGCTCGAGTACGCAGAAGGCGATCGCCTCTTCGTGCCCGTCGAAAACCTCGACCGCGTGCAGAAGTACCTCGGCGGCGAGGGTGCTCCGACGCTTCACCGCCTCGGCACCTCGGACTGGACGCGCGCGCGCGGACGCGCGCGCAAGGTGGTCCAGGACGTGGCCGAGGACCTGCTGAAGATCTACTCCATGCGCGAGGCGCGGCCCGGCGTCGCCTTCGCGCCGGACACCGCATGGCAGCAGGAGCTCGAGTCGTCCTTTCCTTATGAAGAGACGCCGGACCAGGTCGCCGCGCTCGCCGAGATCAAGGCGGACATGGAGTCGGACCGGCCGATGGACAGACTGCTGTGCGGGGACGTCGGGTTTGGCAAGACCGAGCTCGCGTTGCGCGCCGCGTTCAAGGCGGCCATGAGTGGCAAGCAAGTCGCGCTGCTGGCACCCACCACCGTGCTCGCGCAGCAGCACTTCCACGTTTTTCGCGAGCGCTTGAAGAACTTCCCGGTTGTGGTGGAGATGCTCTCGCGATTCGTCGATGACGAGACGCAGGCGCGCACGGTCGAGGGACTGAAGACAGGTCACGTCGACATCGTGGTCGGCACGCACCGCCTGCTCCAGCGCGACGTCAGGTTCAAGCGCCTCGGCCTGCTCGTGGTCGACGAGGAGCACCGCTTCGGCGTGATGCAGAAGGAGCGGCTCAAGAAGCTGCGCACGCAGCTCGACGTGCTTTCGCTGTCGGCCACGCCGATTCCGCGCACGCTGCACATGGCCGTCGGCGGGATCCGCGACATGAGCGTGATCCAGACGCCACCGGAAGAGCGCCAGCCGATCAAGACGTACGTCACCGCCGACGACGACGAGCTGATCCATGAGGCGATCAGCCGCGAGCTGCATCGAGGCGGCCAGGTCTATTTCGTCCACAACCGCGTGCGCACGATCCAGAAGGCGGCCGAGCGCGTGCACGAGCTCATGCCCGAGGCACGCATCGCGGTCGGTCATGGTCAGATGTCGGAGGACCAGCTCGCCACTGTGATGGTGGAGTTCGAGTCCGGCAAGCACGACGTGCTCGTTTGCACGACGATCATCGAGTCCGGCCTCGACATCCCGAACGTCAACACGATCATCGTCGAGCGCTCCGACCGGTTCGGCCTGGCACAGCTGTATCAGCTGCGCGGGCGAGTGGGGCGCTCGGGACGCCGCGCGTACGCGTACTTCCTCTATGACCCGCGACGGTCGCTGACGGAGCAGGCGGACAAGCGACTCGACGTCATCTCAGGTCTGCACGAGCTCGGCCAGGGATTCAAGATCGCGCTGCGCGACCTGGAGATCCGCGGTGCGGGCAACCTGCTGGGAACAGAGCAGCACGGCGCCATCGCCGCGGTCGGCTTCGAGATGTACCTGCAGATGCTGCAAAGCGCCGTGAACAAGCTGCGCAGCGGTGCCGAGGAGACAGTCGTGGGTGACGTCCTGTCCACCGAGGAGATGAACCTGGACCTGCCGCTCGACCACTTCATCCCTCGGTCGTACATCCGCGACGAGAAGCTCCGCCTCGGCGCCTACCGGCAGCTAGCCAATGCGGAGGACGAGGACGACCTCGACTCCATGCTGCGCTCGCTGAAGGATCGCTACGGCCCCGCGCCGTCGCAGCTGGACAACCTCGCGTACTCGCTTCGCGTGAAGCTGCGCGGCCAGCGCATGGGTCTGCGCGCGGTGATTGCCGAGGGCCACGACATCGTCATCCGCGTCGACCCGCAGCGATTCCTCGACATCGAGGAGCTTTCCCGACGGATGGCGGGTCGTATCGTGGTCGGTCCCAATCGCATCAAGATGAGAAGGAAAGGAGAAGGCTGGCAGCACGACCTGCTGAGCCTGCTGGACGACATGGCGCAGCTCTACGAGTCAGGTCGCGCCGCTCCGGTCGCGTCGGGCCAGTGAACTCTTCAGAATCAGGCGACATGGAAAAGCCGTACTCGGACGGCGTCGAGGCCATCTTCGAAGTCGTGCACCGCTTGCGCGCACCAGGCGGATGCCCGTGGGACCGCGAGCAGACGCACGAGTCGCTGCGCCCCTATTTGCTGGAGGAGACGTACGAGCTGCTGGAGGCCATCGACTCGGGCGACGACGCGAAGATGATGGAAGAGCTGGGCGACCTTCTGCTCCAGGTCGCCATGCACGCCGAGATCGCAGCCGAGGAAGGACGCTTCGATGCGAAGCAGGTCTCGCAGGCGGTGGCGGCCAAGATGGTCAAGCGTCATCCCCACGTCTTCGGCGACGTATCGGTCGCGAACGCGGACGAGGTGCTGCGCAACTGGGAGCACCAGAAGATGCACGAGGCGCGCAAGGCCGGCGGCGACGAGTCGGTCGTGGACCGGGTGCCGTCCAGCCTGCCCGCGCTGGCGTGGACCCTGGGCCTGCAGAAGCGCGCCGCCCGGGTCGGGTTTGATTTCGCGTCGCCCGCCGCGTCCGCGGAGTCCGTGGCCGAAGAGGCGCGCGAGCTGGCGGAGTCCGGCGATCGCGACCGGGCGTTCGAGGAGATGGGTGACCTGCTGTTCGCGATCGTCTCGCTGGCCCGGACCTTGAAGGTCAATCCGGAGGACGCTCTGCGAGTCGCGGGCCAGAGATTTCGGCGGCGCTTCGCGACCACTGAGGCATCGGTGCGCCGAGAGGGAAAGAACTTGAGCGATCTGGGTGAAGAAGAGAAGCTACGCCGCTGGGAGGAATCCAGGTAACCGTTTGATATAGTCGGCTCCCCCGACAACACGTCATAGAAATCAACGCAGCATGAGACACAGCAAAGCTTTGAGCGTCGCGGGCAGCGTGCGCACCAATTTCTTCGGTGTGCGCAAGGCGGTCGTCGTCCTCGCCGGCGGCGCCGCGCTGGTGTGGGCCGGCATCGCCTTCGCCCAGGAGGCGTATGTGGTCCACAACCT
>VBFV01000006.1 GCA_005881335.1 Chloroflexota bacterium | reverse complement strand
CTGGCTCGTCTACATCCCGACCGGACTCTTGCTGGGCGGAGCCATCCTTCTATACCGCCGGCGGAGCCATCTTCAGGTCCGGGACGAGGGCGTGAAGATCTCCAACATGTTCAACAGCATCGTGATCGACTACGACTCGATCAGGTCGGTGAAGGCGCTCCCGCTCCGGCAGCACTTCCAGGAAAAGCGCAGCCGGATGATCGCGCCGATCATGAAGCAGCACATCGACAAGCCTGCGGTCTTCATCAAAGTCCGCGGTGATGAGACTGAGCTCGCCGCGATCAAAAAGCGCCTCGGGTTGTTCAGGGCGCGGCTGATGAACGAGGACACGATCGCGATTCCTGTCCCGGACGCCGACGCGGTCGTATGGGAGGTCAACTCTCATCTGCCCGAGCGCCTCGGACAGAACCAGGGCGGAGCGAGACGACGCAAGCGTCGCCGTTGAGAGCGCCGCGCTCTTACTTCGACCGAATCGATCTCTTCGCACTCCTCAGCCTCACCGCGGTCGCCTTCGTGCTGCGCTTCTTCAGCCCGATCCTTCCTGATTTCTTCGTCCATCCATTCCAGGGGCCCTGGATCACGGATTGCGTGAAGAGCACGCCGGTCAATCCCCAGGGTGATCCAGGCACCCTGTGCGGCCTGGCCTACCCGTTCAACCGCGGCTACGCCGATGCCAACGGCCAGCTTTCGCCGCCCAACGGACAGGTCTTCGACGAGGTCTACTTCCCGGTCGATGCCTACATCGACTTCAAGAACACGCAGTGCCATCCCCACAGCATCTTCTGTCCCTATTTCGACCCCGAGCCCCCGCTGGCGAAAGAGATCATCGGCGCCGGGGAGTGGGGCTACGGCTGGTACCGGGCCACCTTCCAAGGCGCGCACGGCAGCTACATCGACCTTGGCTTCAACACGTTCGGATGGCGCATCGCCGCCTGCCTCTTCGGAACCCTGTGCGTCCCGATGATGTATCTCCTCGGCAGGCGCCTGTTGCCGAACAGGATCTTCGCGCTCGCCGCCGCGACGCTGGTCTGCTTCGACGGGATGTTCTTCATCCAGTCGCGCATCGGGATGATCGACATCTTCCCGATCTTTTTCATCCTCGCCTCGTACTTCCTGTTTCTGGTCCACATCCAGAGCCGCTCGTTCAACACGTCGATGCTTTCCCTGGTCGCGCTCGGCACCGTCCTGGGCATCGGTATGGCTTCGAAGTGGATCGTCCTCGCCGCGTGGGCCAGCATCGTGTTCCTCCTGGTCATGCGCATCGTGCTGCGAAGCGTCGACATCGAGTTCGGGCCGATGGGCTGGCCGTTCCTCTCGTGGCGCCGCGGCGAAGGACCGGCGATTTCAAACGTTTACTGGCCCGCGTATCTCGCGGTGGCCGTCATCGCGCTCGTGATCATCCCGCTCGGGATCTACGTCCTGTCCTGGTACCCGTTCTTCGCGCGAGGCCAGTTCCAGAGCCTCACCGACCTGATCAACTACCAGGTCGAGTCGTTCAACTACCACAGGAACCTTCATGCCACGCACCCGTACGGCTCGCCGGCGTGGTCGTGGCCGCTTCTGGCACGGCCGGTCCTGTACTACGCCGAATACACCAACCTCGGGCTCGACGTCTTCACCGGGCAGCCGCTAATCGCTCGCATGTCGAATCTCGGCAACCCCTGGATCTGGTGGACCAGCCTGCCGTGCGTCGCTGCGCTGCCGTACTTCATCGTCAGGCACCGCAGCTTCGCGGCCACCTTGATCCTGCTGGGTTTCATCACGCAGTACGTGCCGTGGTTTCCGATCACGCGCGTGCTGTTCATGTACCACATGTTCGGCGGGCTGATTTTCATGATCCTCGCGGATGCATTCGTGTTGACGCACCTGGCGGAGAAGCTGAGACCGCCCGGCCGCAGGCTCCTGGTCGGCGGCTACCTCGGCATGGCCGTGCTCTTCTTCGGCTACTTCTATCCGAACTGGACGGCGCTGCCACTCTCTCAGCCGGCCTACTACATCAGTACCGGCACACCGATCTGGGGGCCAAAGCTCTGGCTCACGAACTGCAAGCCGAACCTTCCCGCTTCTGAGCCGCAGCTGTTCTGTTGGAACTAGCCGCCGCGTTTTTTCTCGTCGCGTGCGCCGCCACTGGATTCGGCGTCACGTATCTCTCCGGCGTCGCGCTCAAACTCGAGGAGCGCCTCGCGTTCGGCGTCGTCCTTGGCCCGATGCTGGTGGCGGCTGCGACTTTCCTGCCGTCACTCGCGGTGCGCGACGTCACGGTCGGGACGGTCCTCGGAGGACTCGCCGTCGCTCTCGGGGCTGGCGCCGTCGGACTGCTGCCGGAGCGCGGGCTGATGGTCGCTGACTGGAGAGACGCGCGGCGCCGGTGGCTCCGTCCCTGGCGCGCGCCTGGTCACCCATGGCCGCTGCTGGCGGTGGTGGTCGTGTGCGGTGCGTGGACGATCCACTTCCTGCACCAGGCGTACGTTTACACGCCCGCGGGGTTGTACTCCGGCTACATCAACATCTGGGGCGACTGGGCCGCGCACCTGAGCTTCACCGGGTCATTTGCCTACGGACACAACTTTCCGCCCGAGTATCCGATCGACACCGGCCACCGCATGGGCTACCCGTTCATGATCGACTTCCTCGCCGCGGACCTCGTTCCGCTGGGCCTGTCGCTCACCCAGTCGATCACAGCGACGAGCGCGATGCTCGGGCTCGCGTTCCCGGTGGTCCTCTACCTGGCCGCGCTCCGGTTCACCGCCGGCCGCGCCGCCTCGACCATGGCGGTGTTCGTTTTCCTGCTCAGCGGCGGTCTCGGTTTTGTGTATCTGATCTCGGACCTGCAGCACGGCGGGCTGGCGGTCCTGGCGCATCTGCCGCGCGAGTACACGCTCAATCGCGACGTGAACTTGCAGTGGCTCAACCCGGTGCTCGCTTACCTCGTGCCGCAACGTTCGACGCTCTTCGGGTTCAGCCTGGTCCTGATCCTGCTCGTCGTGATCTGGATCGCTATCCGGCAGGAGTCGGGATGGCGGCCGTTCGTCTTCGCGGGCGTGGTCGCGGGCCTGATGCCCGTGTTTCACGTCCATGCGTACGGCACCGTCGTTGCCCTGCCCGCGTTCTGGGCGGTGTTCAACCTCCGCCGCCAATGGTTGGGTTTCTTCATCCCGGCGCTCGTGATCGGCGTCCCGGTCGTCCTGTGGATGCTGCCCCCAGACAACACGAGCGTTTGCGGCGACCTGGCGGCGATCTATGGGTTCTGCATCCAACCGGGCTGGCTTTCGTTCACCGACTGGCAGCGCAATGGCGTGTGGTTGTTCGGCTTCGACTTCGGTGGATTCTGGATCTGGAACACGTCGCTGCTGCTTCCACTTTTGATCGTGGGCCAGGCGCTCGGGCGTTGGTTTCCGACCGCTTTTCCGAAATGGTTTGCCCCGATGTGGCTGTGGTTTGTGGTCCCGAACATCGTGGTCCTGCAGCCCTGGCCCTGGGACAACACCAAGTTCTTCGTCTTCTGGGCGCTGCTGGGCAGCGTCGTGGTCGGCGGCGTCCTGGCCGGGCTGCTGCGCCTAGGGCCGCTCACCGCGGTCGTCGCCGTCGCGATGATGGTCTTGCTCGGGCTGTCGGGAGCCCTCGACCTGGCGCGGGCGTCCGACTTCGACCAGAGCAAGGTTCTGTTCACCGACCCTGGCGGCATCAAGGTCGCGGACTGGGTGCGGCGCAACACGAGCCCGACCGCCGTCTTTGCCGTGGCCCCGGAGCACAACAGTCCCATCCCGACCCTGGCAGGTCGCCGCGAGCTCATCGGCTATCCAGGCTGGCTGTGGACGTATGGGCTCGCCGACTACGTCCAGAAGACAGACGACGACAACAAGATTCTCCAGGGCGACCCTGCCGCCCCGGACCTCGTGCGTAAGTACGGCATCGACTACGTGATGATCGGCCCGCAGGAGATCCCGCGTGGAGCCAATCGCGCCTACTGGGAGCAGCACGGCACAGTCGTCTACGACGACGGTGAGTACGCGGTTTACCGCGTGCGGTAGGCTCGGCGGTTACGGCGCCGGGATACTGATCGGCGGACGCTCCGGGCCGGCGGGCTTGGGCGCCGGCGTCTCGTTGTTCGATGCGAGCACTTCTTCGAGCCGCCTGGCGAGTCGCTTCATCTCCCGGTCGCCGCGGTCGAGCCGGTTGACGATCTGGAGCAGGATCTCGTCCTGGTGCATCAGGTGATTCATCAGCGCCTTGAGCTCTTCCTCGGCTTTGACGTTGAGCTCGTAGTCCTGCTGTGCGCGCAGCCGGTCGCGGTCCGCGAGCCGGTTCATGGCCATGAGCACGACTGAGACCCAGACCGCGGCCTCGAGGGTGAGGATGAAGTTGAGGAAGAAGAAGGGATAGCGGTCCCATGGCCGGATCAGGTTGAGCGCGTTTAGCCCTATCCAGACGACCATGATCCCGGCCTGCACGAGCACGAAGACCCAGCTGCCGACCAGGCGGGCGAAATCGTCGGCGACACGGTCGGCGAAGGTGAGGCGGCGTTCGACCTCGCGGTTCAGATCGCGCACCGGGGGATGGTCGTGCTGGTGCTTGATCAGGTCGCGGGCGATGTCTTCGATTTCTCGGGCAGTCGACATTTGGGGTGTTTTTTCCTCTGGCTGCTGCGACGAAATTTGGGCTGTAGGCCAATAGCTTGGCGCAAAAGGCCCATTGCTGGCTACAGAAAGTAAGGAATCCCCGAGGGGCTTTTCCCGGATAGTCCGGACTAACAGCGCTTCCGGAGCTGCAGCCGGATAGTCCGGACTATCCGGTGGGGCTGGGCATTCAGCGGTAGTCGTGCGAGCGCTGGGCCGGTCGCGGGACTCCGTCGAGCGCCTCGATGTGGCTCGCAAGCACCGAATGGACGCCGTCCTGGCGCTGCATCACGCCGTCGATGATCAGGATCGGCTGCCGGTTGGCGACCTGGCGGTAGCGGTCGTAAACGTCCGGTTTGATCGTCACGTTGACCTGCCCGAACTCGTCTTCGAGCGTGAAGAATCGAATCTTTTTCGCGGTCGATGGCGCCTGCCGGGTGATCACAAGGCCGGCGACCCGGACGTGCTTGTTGTTGGCGATCGCGGTCAGCTTGTTGCTCTCGAGCGCGCCCAGGGTGCGCAGGCGGTCTCGACAGAAGTGGATGAGGTGGTGGCCGGTCGACAGGTCGGAGATCCGGTACTCGAGCTGGTTGGCGTCGAAGGCGTCGATCGTCGGCAGCGTCGGCGAGGTTGCGTTGAGGCTCAGCTCGGATTGCCTGTCGATGCCTCGCCTCAAGCCTTTGCCGTGCCACCTTTCCTGCCAGCCCCACAGCAGCTCGCGCCGCGGGTGGCCGAGAGCGTCGAAGGCCCCGACCATGACCAGGTTGCGGACGGCGCGAGGGCCGATCGGTCCACCACGCAGGCGGCTCAAGTAATCATCGAAAGTCGTGTAGGGCCCGCCACGGTCACGCTCGTCGACGATCGCCTTCCGACCCTCCTCGCCGAGATCGCGCACGTAATTGAATCCGATGCGCATCGCAAGGCCTGACTCGAGGCGTTCAGGCAGGCAGCGGACGTCCGAGAGATTGATGTCGACCGGGAGCGCCCTCATGCCGTGCCGCTTCAGGTCCTCGACCAGCACGCTCGGGTGGTAGAAACCCATCGGCTGGTTGTTGAGCAGCCCGCAGCCGAACTCGACCGGGTGATGCAGCTTCATCCATGCGGTCTCGTAAGCGGTCCGGGCGAAGGCGGCCGCGTGTGAGCGGCAGAAGCCGTAAACGGCGAAGCCCTGCACCGCGGCGAACAGCTGGTCCGCCACCTCGCGCGGCACTTCGTTCGCGAGGCAGCCGCTGATGAACTCGTCCTCGAGGGACGACATCTCGACGCGATTGAGATGGCGGGTCATGGCGCGGCGAAAGCCATCCGCCCGTCCTGGCCTCATGCCCGCGACGTACATCGCGATCTCGATGATCTGTTCCTGGTAGAGGATCACGCCGAGCGTGTCCTTGAGGATCGGCTCGAGCAGCGGATGCGCGTACGTGACCGGCTCCCGTCCCTGCTTGCGGCGGATGTAGGGATGGACGGCGTTGCCCTGGATCGGTCCAGGCCGGATGATCGCCACCTCGACCACCAGGTCGTTGAAAGTTCGCGGGCGCGTGCGAGGCAAGGTCTGCATCTGGGCGCGCGACTCGATCTGGAAGACGCCGATGGTGTCCGCCTGACTGCACATCTCGAACACGGCGGCGTCCTTCAGCGCCAGCTGGTCGAGGTCGGGCCGTGTGCCAGTCGTGTCCTTGATCAGCTCGAGGGCTTCGGCCACCACCGACAGGGTGCGCAGGCCCAGCATGTCCATCTTGATCAGGCCCAGGTCTTCGACGTCGTCTT
>VBFV01000005.1 GCA_005881335.1 Chloroflexota bacterium | reverse complement strand
CGTGCACTTCGTCACCGACCTGCCGCGCACGCGCAATGCCAAGATCCTGCGCCGCGTGGTGAAGTCGGTCTACATCGGCAAGGATCCCGGCGACCTGTCGTCGCTCGAAAATCCCAGCGCGCTCGCCGCCATCGGCGCCACGCGTTCCTAGAAGCTGAGGATCTTGTCGGCCTCCATCGTCAGCCGCACGAGGTCGGGCGGCGTGATGTATCTGGCGTTCGGGGGGAGCATCTCCGGCAAGACCCCACGGGCCTCAGCGCAGCCTTTTCAAACGTAAACGGGAACGTTCTGGTCGATGCATTTGTCGAGCAGCTCGCGCAGCGGCGGCACGCCCAGTCCGAGCACGTTCGCGGTGACGTCGGGCTTGATCAGCTCCGCAGCGTCACCCGCCAGCGCGACCGCAACCTCGGTTCCTGAAGGCCTGGCCCCGTTGACGGCGATGTGGAACGGAATAGTCGCGCGTGTCGGGTCCTCGGGACCCGCGGCGGTGACGATGAGGAGGCCGGACATCGCGCTCAGTATGCAAGAGCTTTGAGGCTGACGCGCGCCGACTGGGTGCGGCTGCTGCTTCTATGGCTCGGCGGCATCGACCTGAGGCTGACGATGCTCGCGGTACCGCCGCTCATTCCGTCGATCCACCACGCGCTGAACCTCGACGAGAAGTCGGTCGGTGCGCTGGTGTCCGGCCCTGTGTTGGTGCTTGCGATCGCCTCGGTGCCCGGGTCGCTGCTTATCGCCAAGCTCGGCGTGCGCGGAGCGCTGCTCGTGGGTTTGGGCTCGGTGGCGGTGTTCGGCGCTCTCCGTGGCTATGGGCCGAGCATTCCCGTCCTGTTCTCGGCCACGTTTTTGATGGGGGTCGGCGTGGCCCTCTCTCAGCCGGCGTTTCCATCGCTCGTCCGGGAGTGGTTCCCGCGACGGATCGCGATCGCCACCGCGGTCTACGCCAACGGCATCTTGATCGGCGAGACCCTGCCCACCGTGCTCACGACCCCGGTCGGGGTGCTGCCGCTCGCGCATGGCGACTGGCGGTGGGCCATCGCCTCCTGGTCGGCGCTGGTGCTCCTCAGCGCGATCGCGATCGGTGCCGCAGCGCCTGCTCGTACGGCGGGCTCGGCGGCTCGGCCGCGATGGTGGCCCGACTGGCGCCAGGGCCAGGCGATCCGCATCGGCCTGGTCATGGGGATGGCTTCAGCCGCCTATTTCGGCGCGAACGCGTTCATCCCGGACTTTCTCGACCAGACCGGCCGTCATGACCTCATCTCGCCCACCCTTGGCGTGCTCAACGGTTCCCAGCTGCTGACGGCGCCGGCGGTCGCGCTTTGGCCGCGCCTGCTGACCGGTCGCGCCGGCTTCATCGGGTCGGCCGTGATCATGGCGGCGGCGCAGCTCGGCCTCGTCTTGACTCCTGGAGTGGGTGTCGTGGCGTGGGCCTTCGTGCTCGGTTTCTCGACGGCGCTTGCGTTCGTCGTGGTCCTGAGCCTTCCGCCGCGCGTTGCCCCGGCCGGCGACGTGGCGCGCATGAGCGCGGCGATCTTCACGCTGCAGTACGCGACCGCCTTCGTGATTCCACTCTTGGCGGGCGCGTTGTGGGACGCCACGGAACAGGCCGCGCTCGCGTTCACGGCCCTGGTCGAATGGCCCCAAACCGAACAGTCGTCGCGCGCGAATGCGCACTCGCGTGGACAAGATGGAGCGGGCGACCGGTCTCGAACCGGCTACCTCAACCTTGGGATGGTTGCGCTCTACCAGGTGAGCTACGCCCGCTCGGCCGAGACCAACGATTCTAGGTCTCGACCACGGCCTCCGCCTGAGGCGCCGCCTCGGCCACCACCGACCGCACCAGCTGCGAATACTCTTCGACGAGCCGGTTCGCGTGCCCGGCGTCCCTCGTCGACGCGATGATGTAGTACTCGGGCCGGTCAGGGTCCGGCGCGACCAGGACCCAACCATCGTCGACGAAGACTTTCACTCCGTCGGTCAGGTCGACCCGGTCCTTCAGGTGTCGCTCCATCATCGTCCGCATCACGCGGCCCTTCACCTCCCATGGGCAAAACTCGACCGCGGTCCGGTGCGTGACCTGCGGGATTCGTGACCGCAGCGCTCCCAGCGAGGTGCCGCTCACGGCCAGGAGCTCCAGCACGCGGGCGACGGTGAAGATCGCATCGAACGAAACCGCAAAGTCCGGCCAGCAGAAACCGCCGCCGCCGTCTGAGGCGAGGACCGTCTCGCTGTGCTGGGCCGCCCGCAGAACCGCACCTGGGGTGATCTTGGTCGGCACGAAGCGGCCGCCAAGCTGCTCGGCGATCATCGAGAACGCAAGCGACGTCGAGGCGGGGCCGAGCACCATGCCCTTCTTCGCGGACAGGGCAAGATGCGTTAGGACCGCGAAGGCCTGGTCGTGGCTCAGCAACGTGCCGGTCTCGTCGACGATGAAGCACCGCTCGCCGGGCGAGTCGATGAAGACCCCGATCTTCGCCTTCACCGCGGACGTGATCACTCCCATCTCCTGGAGGTGCGCTTGAAAAGTTGAATCGTCCTGCTCCATCACGATCTCCGCGGGAGCTGCATTGAGTGGGATGACAGAGCAGTTCAGCTCGCGCAGGATCTGTGGCAGCACCATCGCGACCGCGCCGTTGTTGTAGTCGAGCACGACCTTGAAAGCTGCGCCGCGCACTGACTCGAGGTCGAGCTTCGAGATCAGGTCCTCCAGGTAGCGCTCGGTTTGCTGGTCCCGCCGCGTGATACGTCCCATCTCGTAGTGGGAGACGCGCCTGATGTCTTCGCGGAAGAACAAACCTTCGAGCTTGCGCTCGCTTCTCTTGTCGACGTCAAGTCCGTGATCGTCGAAGATGCGGACATCGGCCGAGCGGGGATCAACCGGCGAAGTCTGCACGTGAACCGCTGACACATGGTTGTGCCGCGACCAGTACCGCGAGATCGGGGCCGGCAGCACTGACAGGTCGATTACGTTCGTGCCCGACGAGATCATCCCGGACATCAGCGCACGCCCGATCATGCGGGCCGACCGCGTGTAGTCGCGCGAGAACGCGATCTCGGTTCCCTTCGTGGTCAGCGCGCCGATCGCTGCGCCAAGGCGCGACGCGAACTCAGGCGTGATCTCGATGTTGATCAGCCCGGTGAGTCCGTACGAGCTGAACAGCCCGCGCTTCCAAGAGCCCGCCCAGATGATCGATTCGTGCACCACAGCGCCGGGCTCGACCTCTTTGTTCGGCCAGATCCGGACGTTGGCGTTGACGCTCGAGCCGGCGCCGATCGTGACGTCGCTGCCGATCACGCTTCCCTCTTCGAGCAGGCAGCCGTTCTTAACGGTCACTGACCGGCAGACGACCGAGCCGCGAAGGCGAGAGTTCAAGCCGATGTAGCTGTGGTCCCAGACGATCGAGTTCGAGATCTTCACGCCCGAGTCGACCGTGGTGTACGCGCCTATCACCGCCGGCCCGTTGACCCATGCGCCCGCACGCACCTTGGCCCCCGCCCCGATGAACGCAGGTCCGTCGACGCGCGCTCCTTCGAACACTTCCGCGTCGGGGTGGATCCAGGTCGACTCGCCCACCCGATCCCCGGGCAGCTGCACTTTGACCCTGCCCTCCAGGCAGTCGAAGTTCGCCTTGACATAGGCGGCGTGGCTGCCCACGTCTTCCCAGTAGCCGTCGGCGATCCACCCGAAGACGTGCTCACCTTGTTTCAGCAGCTTCGGGAACACGTCACCCGACCAATCGGTGACCTCCCCGGCGCGGAAGAATTCGAAGACGGCGGGATCGAGGATGTAGATGCCGGTGTTGGCGAGGTCCGAGATGACCTCGCCCCAGCTCGGCTTTTCGATGAAGCGCTGCACGGCGCCGCCCTCGTCCATCACCACGACGCCGTACTCCAGCGGATTTGGCACCGGCTTGAGGACGATGGTGGCGATCGCCTTGCGCTCGCGGTGAAATCTCGCCGCGGCGCCCAGGTCGATGTCGGTCAGCGAGTCTCCCGAGATGACGACGAACGGCTCGTTCAGCTGCTGGCGCGCGAGCATCACCGAGCCGGCCGTGCCGAGCGGCGAGTCCTCCACCGAGTACGTCAGGGCGACGCCTTGCTCGGAGCCGTCGCCGAAGTAGTTGCGGAACGACGCGCCCATGTACTGGACGGTGGCCACCACGTCGCGCAGCTGATGGCGGCGCAGGTGGAGAAGGATGTGCTCCATGATCGGCCGGCCCGCGACCGGGACCAGTGGCTTGGGCAGGCTGCTCGTGAGCGGACGGAGGCGTGAGCCCTCGCCGCCGGCCATGACGACCGCCTTCACTTCCCCAACCCAATACGATCTTAATTCGGTGGTGGAAGAACTCAAACAATTCGCTTACGACCTGCTCTGGACGTGGCAGCCCCGCATCGAAGCCCTTTTCCGCACTCTTGACCCCGCACTCTGGAAATCGACGCGCGAAAATCCCGTGCTGCTGCTCTCTCAGCTCGGCGAGGAGGGCGTCCAGCGCGCATGCGAACGCGAAGAGGTGCGCCAAGCGTTCGAGGGTGCTCGCGCCGCCTACCGCGAGTATTACGACCGCCACCCGCGCTTCATGGACGCGCAGGCGCCAATGGCGATCGCGTACTTCTCGCTCGAGTTCGGGCTTTCAGAGTGCCTGCCGATCTATTCCGGCGGGCTCGGAGTACTCGCAGGGGACCACCTGAAGGCGACCAGCGACCTGGGACTGCCGCTGGTCGCGGTCGGGCTGCTGTACAGGCAGGGCTTCGGGCGACAGGACATCGACGCGGGCGGCCGCCAGTTCGAGGTGTACTCGGAGAACCGTGGCGCCGATCTGCCCGTCCGCAAGGTCGACGGCGTGGAGGTCGAAGCTCCGATCGGCGCGCGTAACGTGCGCATCGCCGTATGGCGCGCCCAGGTGGGCCGGGTTCCGCTCTTCCTGCTCGACACCGACCTGGAGGCAAACCCGCAAGACCTCCGCAACATCACCGACCGCCTCTACGTGCCCGAACCGGACCGCCGACTGCGCCAGGAGATCGTGCTCGGCATCGGCGGGGTTCGTGCCCTCCGCGCGCTCGGCGTCGACTCGGGCGTGTTCCACCTCAACGAAGGCCACAGCTTCCTCTGCGCCATCGAGCGCATTCGCGAGCTGCGGGCGTCGCGCCAGATGACGCTCGAGGAAGCGCGCCTTGTCGCCCGCGCCGGCATCGTGTTCACGACGCATACGCCCATCGCGGCGGGCAGCGACTATTTCGACTCCGGCCTCGTCTGGGATCTGCTCGGGCCGTACCTCGGCCAGGTCGGAATCTCGTTCGACCGCTTCATGGACCTGGGCCGGCAGCGACCGGGCGATCCACGCGAGCGGCTGTGCACGACCTACGCCGCGCTGCGCCTCGCCGACCAGTCGGTCGGTGTCAGCCGCCTTCACGGAGCGGTTTCGCGACGATTGTGGAAGGACGCCTGGCGCGGCCTGCCCGAAACGCAAGTTCCGATCGGTTCGGTCACCAACGGCGTGCACATGCCCACCTGGGTGGCGCCGGAGATCGCGACGCTCCTCAGCCGTTACGTCGGTCCCGACTGGTGGGACCTCGATCCCGCCGACGGTCGCTGGCACGCGGTGTACGAGATTCCGGCGGCCGAGCTCTGGGCGGTGCGCGGCGAGCTCAAGCGCAGGCTGCTCGAACTGTCGAAGGAGCGTGCCGAGACGCCGCATGAGCTCGACATGAACGCGTTGACGATCGGTTTCGGCCGGCGCTTCGCTCCGTACAAGCGCGCGAACCTGCTGCTGCGAGACAGGCCGCGCCTGTCGAAGCTGCTGCGCAACTCGAAACGGCCCGTTCAGATCTTGTTTGCGGGAAAGTCGCATCCCGCGGATCAGCCCGGGAAGGACATCGTCGCCGGGATCGTCGGCCTCGCGCGCGAGGAGCCTCGCGTGGTGTTCCTGAAGGACTACGACATCGCGCTGGCGCGGCATCTCGTGCAGGGCGCCGACGTGTGGTTGAACAATCCGCGCCGATTTTTGGAAGCGAGTGGCACCAGCGGCATGAAGGCGGGCGCGAACGGAGGGCTCAACGTCAGCGTCCTGGACGGCTGGTGGGACGAGGCCTACCGCCCCGAGCTCGGTTGGGCGATCCCGTCAGGTGCGACGCTCGACCGCCAGCAAATCGACGACGTGGCCGAGGCCGAGGGTCTTTTCCGGCTGCTCGAGCGCGAGGTGGTGCCCGCGTTTTACGACCGGGATGAGGCGGGCGTCCCGCGAAGGTGGGTCGAGATGATGAAGGCGTCGATGCGCAACGTGGTGACGCAGTTCGCCGCACGAAGAATGGTGATCGACTACTTCAACACGGCGTACGCCCCGGGCGCCCGCCGCGTCGAGCAACTGCGCCTATTGCCAGATTGGGGTGGCTAGCGCCGGCTTCCGCACCGCTGACGCCACCGAGGCCGAATCCGCGCGCTCGATACGCACCGTTGGATCCAACGAGGCGAAATCTGGTCGCTCGTGGTGCTTACTCCCCTACGGGGGCCGGTGACGGTGCGGCCGTGGTGAGGCCGCGACGTTCGCGCCTCGACGCGATCGCGGCGACGTAAAGCTGTACGTATTTCTGCGCGGACCTCGACCACGACACATCTTCTTTCATCGCATGCTGGACCAGCCAGGTCCAAACCGTCGGGTGCCTGAAGTTCTCGGCCGCCCGCACCACCGCCGCGAAGAATTGCCACGCGTCATAGGGTCCAAAACGAAATCCATTCCCGCTCTGGGCCACGGGGTCGTAGTCCCGAATCGTGTCCGCGAGGCCGCCCGTCGCACGAACAACGGGGATGGTTCCGTACCGAAGCGCGATCAGCTGCGCCAGCCCGCCCGGCTCGAAGCGTGACGGCATCCACAGCATGTCCGCGCCCGCGTAGATCCGCTGCGCCAGCGCCGCATCGAAGCCGACCGAGACCGCAACCTGGCGTGGCGCCTCGCCTGCCCACCGCCGGAACATGTCCTCGTAGCGGCGGTCCCCGGTCCCGATGACCACGATCTGCAGGCCAAGCTGAATCAGCTCCGGCATCGCCTGCTCGATGAGGTCGAAACCCTTCACGTCGTAGAAACGCGAGACGATCGCGCAAACGGGCCTGTTGACCTCCTCGAGGCCGAGCTCGGCCCGCAGCGCCGCCCGACAAAGAGCCTTGTTCTGCGGCGCCTCCGCGGAGTAGTGATGCGGGATGTTCGGGTCGCGCTGCGGGTCGAAGATCTCGTAGTCGATCCCGTTCAGGATTCCGTGCAGCTTTTGCGTGTTTCGCCGCAGCAGCTCATCCAGGCCTTCGCCGTATTCCGGCGTCTGGATCTCCTTGGCGTACCGCTCGCTCACGGTATTCACGACATCAGCGAAGTGAATGCCGCGGCCCAAGAAGTTCACGACGTTGTCGAGCCCGGGTATGCCGAGCCGGATCAGTCCCCACTCCTGCAGCCCGGCGAGCACCAGGGCCCCGAACCCGAAGACGCCCTGGGCGGACAGGTTGTGAACCGTCAGCGTCGTCGCGATGTCGCTAAACGGATCGCTGTCGTACACGCGGTCCAGGAGGTTCGGGATGAGCGCCCCGTACCAGTCGTGGGTGTGGATGACGTCGGGGAAGAAGTCCAGGGCCGGCAGCATCTCGAGCACGGCGCGGCAGAAATAGACCGAGCGCGCGTCGTCATCGCCAAAACCGAACATGCCATCGCGGTCGTACAGCGCCGGGCAATCCACGAAATACACGACCATCTCGCCCAGCCGGCCCTCGAAGATCGTCGCGGGCATCTTGTCCGTGCCGAGCGGCACCTGGAGGTCGCTCACGACGGGCCGGAGACCATAGCGGCCGATGTCGACTTGCCGGTAGCGGGGTAGGACCACGCGCACGTCGTGGCCCAAACGGCGAAGCTCCTTGGACAGCGCGGCGGCCACATCCGATACGCCGCCGAGCTTGGCGAACGGCGCGAGCTCGGCTGTCGTCACCAGCACCTTCAGATGCTGCGCCTGTGGCACGTCCACCTCGGTGGCCTGGCCGGGAACGCGTAGACCGAGCGCACCCGAAGGAGGCACGACCTCTATGTCGCGACCTTCGCGGCTTACGACCAGCGCCAGCTCGAAAGCATCGCCCGGCCGCTTGGCGAGCTGCCGAAACGGAATCGCAACTGCGAAAGGGTCATCGACGTCCCAGCTCGACTCCGCGGCCGCCTTCGTAAGCGGATCGACGACCTTCGCCACCGTGACGGTGGCGCCTTGCGCACGCGGCGTGATGCGGACCACGAACGCCGGCTCGAAACCAAGCTCGGCCAATGAGGTCGCAGGCAGCGGAAGATCGAGGTCGCCCCGACCGTCGATCGCCGGTGCTCCGGAGCAGTAGAGCCAGAACTCGATGTTCTGCGATTCGAGCTCCTGACCGGATCGAGGAGAGTCGATCCGGAAGTACATCTTGTCCTCGTCGTTGCCGTACATGACGCGTTCTGCGCGCTTGATGATCGGCTGGAACAGGCGGGCGGGCGCGCGAGCGCCCATCAGGTTGTAGACGTTGCGCAAGTGCAGGCGAAACTGGTTGTCCCAGATCGGGTCCATGCCCGAGTCGTGCTTGCGGCGGAACCACCAGAACCAGTCGCTGCCCTCGGTGATCAGGATCTCTCGCCACGCGAGCGCGGCCTGCTGCGACTCCTTCGGCCTCTGCTGCGACTGCGCATCGAGCCAGTCGCGCGTTTCGGCGAGCAGGTCCCACGCGATGTTGTGCTCGGGGTCGCCGATCCACGTGTCGAGGCTGGCGCCGATCCAGCTGCCCGTGTGCAGGTGGTGGAGCAGCTGCTGCGGAGGGTGCTCCGCGAGGAAGTCGGAGACCGTGGTCGTGAGGATGTCGGCGCTCGATTCGAGCTCGGTGTACAGCGCGTTGAGGAAATCGTGCCCGTCCCGCGGGTAGAACTCCCATGCGTTCTCCCCGTCGAGTGCGATCACGGCCAGGAAATCGCGGTCGCCCTGGACGTCTCTGATCCGGCGCAGGCGCCCGATCAAGTCCCGCGCCGCGTCGACCGACGACATGCGCTGGTAGTCGAAGCCGATCACGTTGGAGAGCTGCGAGTCGCGGAAGACCATCGAGACCGAACCGCCCTCGCGCGCCACGCGCTTGGGCTGGTACAGGTTCTCGTCGCGGTTGAACTGGCCTTCGATTGACCGGGAGAGCACCTCTTCGTCGCTGATCATCCAGTCGAGCCTGGCCTTCTCAGCGAGTCCGATGACCGCTTCGCCGACCGCCATCTCCGAAGGCCACATCCCCTTCGGCCTGGTTCCGAGCATGCGCTCGAACAAGCCCATGCCCAGCTCGATCTGGCGCTCGGCGTCCTCACGGTGCGAGAAATGCCGCTCCGGGAGCTGGATCTGCGGGTTGGCGCTCCGGGCCGAGTCGACATGACAGATGAGCGGCAGGATGGGATGGTAGTAAGGAGAGAAGGTGAGCTCGACCTGCCCGCGCTCGGCGAGCTCACGGTACTTGGGGATGACGCTCCGAATCCTCTCCAGCTGCGCGGCGAACAGGATCGCCTTGTCCTGTTCGGTGAAGTCACGGTCCTTGCGCTTCAGCTCCGCCAGCCCCCGATCGTTCTCGACCCAGACCGGGTCGCACCAGGCGAGGTTGAACCACACCTGCAGGTCGCGGATGTCGGCCATGGTGAACTGGGCATCCACAGCCCGCGATGCGAGCTCGAGGTACCGCGGCGACTGCTGGACGCGCAACGCTCGCGGCGACTCGCGCATCCAGCGCAGGACGAAGTCGCGCTCTTCGCCCGACAGGTCGCCGGCGGCGCGCTGGCTCAAGTTGAGGAAGAGGTCGACCGACTCCGCTTTGCCGTAGTCCTCGATCTGCGCGAGCAGGGAGGGCACGAGGTTGAAAGTCGCCCGCACCTTCGGATAGCCGTCCAGCAGCGCGGGCATCTTGTAGTAGTCCTTGGCGGACCGGAGGCGGACCCACGGCAGCAGGTAAGTACTCGTGAGGTCGTCCTTGTAGTAGGGCTGATGCATGTGCCAGACGAAGGCGACATTGAGTGGCTTCATTAGCTCAGTCCAATGATCGCAGCGTCATGAGTCGGACCACGCTCTGATCAACGCCTGGGAACCGCTGCACGGATTACCCTGCGCGGCTTTCGGGGCGCGGGTTCCGCCGGCCGGCTGACCGCCTGGCGCTCGGCCGCGAAGTCGATCCGCAGCATCAGCTGGCCGATCACCTTCGGCCACAGGTAATCGCGCGCCGTCACCCTGCCCCGCCTCCGGAGATGGGCAGCCAGTCGTGGCTTCTCCTTTAATGCAGCGAGCTCGGTGACGATTTCAACCGGATCGTCGGTCTCGACCACCACGGAATTCCGGTAGGCCTCGGCGTAGTCCTCGCCCGTGGCACCGGTAACCGCGATGCCCCCCGCCGCCATGACCTCGAGTCCCACGAGCCCGAACGGCTCGTGCCCGGAGTTCGCGAGCACCGCGTCGCAGGCCGAGTACATCAGCGGGACCAACGAGTCATCCAGGAAGGTGGTGAGATTGATGATGTCGGTGCCGTTCGTCGCGGTCAGGAGAGTGACAAGCTCTGCCGCGTTGGGGGGCGAGGCGCTGTTGCGAACGACCAGGCCCTGGTTGATCGCATGGCCGATCACCTCAGCGCCGTGCGGCTCTCGGCCCCCGCGCATGAGGAGCTTCACGGAGCGGCCCCGCCGCTTGAGAAGCGCCGCCGCCGAGACCGCCATCAGCCAACGCTTGTCGGGATCGAAGCGGCCGATCTTGAACCACATGTGCTCGGCTGCCGCCGCCGACCTCAACCTCGCCGAGACCGCTGGATCTGCGTCGATGATCGCCTCGGGCGGGATTCCGTTCGGGATCACGATCGGGTTCTGGCCCCAGTCCCACATCCGGAACTTCATGTAGCGGCTGACCGTCGTCACGGTCGATGCCAGGTTGAGGGCCGCCCACTCGATGCGATCGAACCCGTAGGTGTTGTTGGCGTTCCAGAGCATGACGACGCGGTCGCGGATCCCACGGTAGTACAGGGCGTCGGAAATGAGCCTCATCGACCACGAGGTGTGCCACTCCTCGCCCAGGATGACCACGTACTGGCCGGCCTTGACTGCCGGCTCGATCACGTTCTCGATCAGGCTCGACGGCAGACTGTAGTTCCAGTCGCGGATCTTGCCCTCCTCACCGTCGTAGACCCCGCCGCGGTGCTGGGCGGAAATCCACTGGCACCACCGCCGCAGGTGCAGGCGGCCGTCCTCGACTTCCTCCTCCCCCGGGAGGTCGGGGTCGCCACAGAAATAGAGGTATGTCGTGTAGCCCATTCGGGCAAGCCCCCGGCTGAGCCCCTTCACCCGAACGCCCAGGCCACCGGCCTGGCTGTACACATCTGGCCCTTCGAAGCTGAGGATGACGAAGACGGTGCTGACCGGGTCGAGGTTCACGGGCGGCTGCCGAGTAGCCGAAGTGCCTCGGCGTGCAGCTCACGAGTCGGTGCACAGAGAAGCGTGGACCGGGTCGCGAGGTCGCAGCGCAGCGGGCCGAGCGGCTCACCCTGCAGCGTGGTCGCCACTCCGCCCGCCTCGCCGAGCAGCAGGAGGCTCGCCGCCATGTCGAAGACCCTCATGGGAAGGGGCGCGCAGAAGACGTCGAATCCGCCCGCGCTCGTCAGCGCGATCGACAGCGCCATCGAACCCAGTATGCGTATCTTGCCGGCGCGCTCCACAAGCGGCTGGGCCACCTTTAGCGATCGAGGCGTGCTCTCGAGGCCGAGCAGCTCGATGCGTCCGCGGTCCGACCGCTGCATCGGCGCGAAGGGCTTTCCCCCGCGACGCGCGCCTTGCTTGCGGATGGCGGTCCACTCCTCGCCCGTGTTGAGGTTCAGCACGAGCCCCGCCAACGCGTCCTCGAGGGTCGGGCCGTCGAGCACGGCCAGCATGAGCCCGAAGAGGGGCACGCCTTGCTTGGCGTTGAGACTCCCATCGACCGGGTCGACCAGGACCAGCGGGAAGGCGGCGCCGAAGTCGCGCGGGCCGGCTTCTTCGGAGAGGACAGAGAATTTCTCCCCGCGTTCGACAAGAGCGGCCAGCTCGCCGAAGACGACCGCCTCGGCGGCCCGGTCGAGCTCGATCGTCGTGTCGCCGCCGGCGCCGACGCTGAGCGGCATGCGACCGGCCTCGGTGCCGGCCAGCGGCAGCACCGCCTGGCGCACGCCTTGACCGATGCGGGAGAAAACCTGGAGCCACTCGCGGCTGTTCAGGGTCCCCCGCGAACTCACGGCCCCGCCTCTGAGTTCGTGGGGATTTGTTTCAGTGAGCCTGGTCGGGCAGCGTCGATTCGGTCGACAGCTTGCGCCGGCGGCGCCGCCTGCGCTCGACGACGATCGTGATCAGGTACGGCTGCTGCATCGCCCACACTTTTTCGATCAGCTGTGGGATGGAGACCGCATGCGGCTGCTCGATGCCAAGCAGCACGAGCGCCTCGGCGACGTGGTCGGGCAGCTCGGTCTTGTCATGCAGGTTGAGCTGTTCGAGGCTCTCCAGAATGTCATCCAGGCGGCGGAGTCCTCCCCGCCTTTCTGATTCGCCCGGCCGCAACATCGCTGACAGCTTACTTTGAGACAGCGTCCACGAGCGAGCGGCTCACTTCGTCCGGACGCTCGAACTGGAGCCAGTGCCCCGCACCCTCGAGAACTTCGAGACGGTACTCGCCTGTCATGTGTCGTGCGGTGTCCTCGGCTTGCAAACGCCCCAGCGCGGGATCCTGGTCGCCCCAGAGCAGCACCGTCGGAGCCGAGACGATCACATCTCGTCGCAGATCTGTCCATGCGCGGTTGCGCGCGAGGTTCGCCCGGTAGTAGTTGAGACCTGCCGTCAGACGACCAGGTCTTGACAGCGAACGGACGAAGTGGTCGACCACGCCGGAAGGTATCGCGCTTCCCAACATCGCACGCAGCCGGCGGTGGTCTTCCTCTGACAGCACACTCTCGGCCTTGCCTTCAGACAAGAACAGAGCGACGTACCGTGATCGTTCTTGCTGGTCTTTGTCCTCGGCGGTCGCGTCGGCCAGCGCCGCGGGGTGTCCGACTGAGAGGACAGTCAGGGTCTTGGTCATGTCGGGATGGATCGAGGCGAAGTACCAGGCCACCGCCGCGCCCCAGTCGTGGCCGGCGACGTGGGCGCTCGTCCGGCCGAAGGCCTTGATGATCCCGGCGACATCCTCCACCAGCTCGTTCATGCGGTA
>VBFV01000004.1 GCA_005881335.1 Chloroflexota bacterium | reverse complement strand
AGCACGAGGCCGACGACCCCACCGGCGATGAGTGCAATGTGAGGTGTCTTCAAGGTCGGATGAGTCACGGAGAGGAAGTGCGGGAAGTAGCCCGCGCGGGAGAGCGAGTACGTATTGCGGCCGTACGCGTAGATGATCGTGAAAAAACTGGCGATCAGGCCGACGAGTCCGATCAGGGCCAGCAACGCGGCCCCTGTGCCCGAGCCGAAGACGGCCTTGAAGCCGTCGAACAAGGGAGTGGCCGAGTTGCCCAGGTCCTTCGACCCGCCGCCGATGGCCGGGTTCAAGAGAAAGATCAACGCTCCGGTGATGACGAGGGTGGTGAGGCCCCAGATGGCTGCTCGTGGAATGTCGCGCTTGGGATCGTGCGACTCCTCGGCGGCAAGCGGCAGCTCCTCGATCGCGAGATAGAACCAGATGGCGAACGGGATCGCGGGGAAGATGCCCGCCAGGCCGAACGGCAGGAACCAGGAGTTGCCGGACGTCGGCGGGATGTTCGTCAGCAGGCTGAGGTTCAGCTTGCCGGAGAAGATGACGGAGAGGAAGAAGATCGTGAGGATGCCCAGGGCGATGGCGTTGATCGCGACCGTGAAGCGCATCGTGGCCACGATGCCCCGGATGTTGATACCGACGAAGACGATGTAAGAGACGATGAACCAGACGTAGGGGGTGTTCCACCATGGGTCGCCCTGGACGTTGAAGAGCGCCTGGACGATGGCCTGCATGAGAAATCCCATGGCACCCACCACGACCGCGGGCGTGATGACGTACTCCATGTTCTCGGCCAGGCCGGTGATGAATCCGCCCCATGGTCCGAACGCGGACCTCGCGAACGAATAGGCGCCGCCCGTGTGCGGCAGGGCGGGCGACATCTCCGCGATGCTGAAGACGAGGCCGTAGTACATGATGGCGATGACGACGGTCGCGATCAGCAGACCGCCGAAGCCGCCCACGCCGAGACCGAGGTTCCAGCCGTAAAAGTCGCCCGAGATGACCGCGGCGACCCCTAGCGACCACAGCGACCAGAACGCCGCGTGGCGCTTCAGAGCCCGCTTGGCGAAATAGGCCGGGCTCGCCTCCCTGTAAGCAACCGTCCCTACCTTGCGCCGCTCTTCAGACAAGTCGATTACCCCCTCTCGCGAGGCCGTTTGCCGACTCCCGCGACTCAAAGTTGTCTGACGCTTCGGTGATGTGGTCGAATGCTAGGCGAGCCCCAATTCCAAGTCAAGACGGACTTTTGGGCCCAGACAACTTTTACCTTGACGGGATGAGTTGTCCGACAAGATACTAGGTGGCCATGCCGAGCCAAAACACCGACGAGCGCGCGCGGCCGCGGAGCGTGCAGGTCCGCGAGGAGCTCACCCAGCGGATCGACAGCGGCATGCTCGCCGCGGGGTCGCGCCTGCCGTCGGAGCCGGCCCTGGCGACCGAGCTGGGCGTCTCCCGCGCCACGCTCCGGGAGGCGCTCCGGACGCTCGAGACCGAGGGACTGGTCCGCCGGTTGTGGGGCGCAGGAACGTTCGTGGCCGACGGCCGGCGCGTGACCAACAGCCTGGACGCGAACTTCGGCGTCACCGATGCGATCCGGGCCGCCGGGATGCAGGCCGGCATCGAGCAGGCGGGCCACTCGATGGAGCCCGCGACCGTGGCCGAGGCCGCCCGCCTCGAGCTGCAACCGGGATCCGACGTGCTGGTGGTCGAGCGGGTGCGCACTGCTGACGGCAAGCCAGTCGTGCTCTCCCGAGACATCCTGCCCGGCCGCCTGATCGCCAGGCAGCCGGCCGTCGCCGACGAGATGCTCAAGCGTTCGATATACGAAGTGCTGGAGCGCGACCTCGGGGTCGTGATCCACCACGGTGTCGCCAGCTTCCGCCCGGTGCGGGCGGACGTCACGGTGGCGCGGCGGCTCCGCATCCCGCGCGGCGAGCTCCTGCTCGCCATCTGGCAGGTCGACTATTCGGAGGACGGCGTGCCGGTGCTCTCGTCGTACGAGTATCACCTCGCCGACGCGTTCGAGTTCACCGTGCTGCGGCGCGGTCCAGGAAGGAGGTCGCCGTGATCAGGGGTGTGGGCAAATCGATGCGCATGAAGCGCGTCATCGACGAGGCGGGCGTGTCTGTGATCTGCGCGCTCGATCACGGCATGACCTCGCCGCAGTTCCTCGAGCCGCTGGCGGACATCGCAACACGCACCGCGGAGGCGGTCGCCGGCGGCGCGAACGTGATCATGATGTCGAAGGGCATGGTCCGGCTCGCGGAGCCGAGCTTTGCGCCCACCACCTCGCTAGCACTGCTGCTCTCCGCGTCGGGAAATCCCGAACAGGGCGAGCCTGAGATCGTGCAGATCGCGGAGGTCGAGGAAGCCGCCCGCCTCGGCGCCGACGCGGTCGTCCTGTTCACCGCCCTTGGTGGACCGCACGAGCCGGGCATGATCCGGATCCTCGCCGGGGTCGGCCGCGCCTGCGAATCGCATGGCATACCCTTCATCGCGGAGGCCGAATTCCCGACCACCTACGCGTCTGTGGACGAGCTGAAGCAGCGCTACGGATTCGAGTATCTGCGCCGCAATGTGCGTCTGTGCGGCGAGCTCGGCGCCGACATCATCAAGACCAACTGGCCTGGCGATGAGGCATCGTTCCAGCGCCTGGTCGAAGCGGCCAACGGCATCCCGGTCGTCCTCGCCGGTGGATCGCGCCTCGAAGATGACGAGCTGCTTCGGCGTATGGAATCCGCGATGTCGGCGGGAGCGATCGGCTGCTCGGTCGGCCGCAACATCTTCATGCATCGCTCTCCAGAGGCCATCACGCGCGCGCTGTCGCGCGTGATCCGGGAACGGTGGGCTGCAAGCAAGGCGATCGGCGCTCTCCAGCAGGAGCTCGGCACGGTGGCGGCGCGATGAAGGCCGCCTTCATGACGGGCGTCGACGCGGTGGAGATCCGCAAGGCGCCCGAGCCGGAGCTCGACCCGGAGGGCGCGATCCTCCGTGTCGAGGCGTGCGGGATCTGCGGCACTGATGCGCGGACCTTCTTCAACGGCGACCCGAAAGCGCCGGCGCCGTGGATCCTCGGTCACGAACCGGTCGGCGTTCTGGAGGAGGTCGGGTCGAAGGCGGTGCTGCCGCCCGGGATCAAAAAGGGCGACCGCGTGTTTCTCGGTTCGATCCTGACGTGCGGGCGCTGCCGCTACTGCATGGAAGGGCTGCAGAACCTCTGCGACGAGCACCTGCTCTACGGCTACGACCCCTACCCCGGGGCGTACGCCGAGTACGCGGCGGTGCCTCCGATCGCGGTCAAGAACCTGATCCCGCTTCCGGCCGACCTGCCGTCCGACCTCGCCACGGTGGCGGATCCGTTCGCCTGCGCGCTGAACGGCATCGAGATGCTCGACGTGCGGCTCGGTGACACGGTGGTCATCATCGGCTCGGGTCCAATCGGATGCTGGCAGGCGGTGATGGCGCGTGACCGCGGCGCAAGCCGTGTCTTTATCACCGACGTCAACCGGCAGCGCCTCGACGTGGCGTTGCGCGCCGTCGGCCAATTTGTCGATGACTCGTGGGTGGCCGGCGATGACAACGGCGTCGCGCAGGCGATGGAACATACCGATGGACGCGGGCCGGAGCGCGTGATCGTCGCCGCGCCTTCGAAGCAGGCGCAGCAGGCTGCGCTCGAGATGGCCGCCAAACGGGCGCGAGTGGTGTACTTCGCCGGGTTGCCGAAGCACGACCCGGTGGCGGCGCTCGACATGAACCAGCTCCACTACAAGGAGCTCGCCATCCTGGGCGCGTACGGCGCGACGCACCGCCAGTACCGGATCACGATGGACTACCTCGAGCGACGCCGCGACGAGCTCGCCTCGGTCGTCACCCACCGGTTTCCCCTCGAGCGGATCGGTGAGGCGTTCAACACGATCCGTTCCGGGTCTGGACTGAAAGTCGTCATCGTCCAGTGACCGGACCCTACGTGATCGGCTGCGACGTAGGGAGCCAGGGCACGAACACCGGACTCTATTCGGCCGACGGAACTCTGGTCGCGTCCGCGTACGAGGGATACGACGTGCTGTTTCCACACCCGGGTTGGGCGGAGCAGGATCCGAGCCTGTGGATCAAGGCGCTCCACAGCACGATCCGCCAGGTGCTCGCACACGTCCCACCTGAGGCGGTCAAGGCGATCTCGTTCGGCTCGCAGCTCGATGGCATGGTCGTGTGCGACGGGAAGGGCGCGCCATTGCGCAACGCCTTGATCTGGATGGATCGCCGCGCCGAGGCTCAGGCGGCAGCGTTCGCGCAGCGCGTGTCGCGTGAGGCCTTCTATCACCACGTCGGTACGAACCTCGATTCATCGCACGCGGTTTTCAAGGCCTTGTGGGTGCGCGATGAGGAGCCCGATGCATTCGCGAGCGCGGGCCGCCTGATGCCCCCCGGGTCGTTCGTGTTGCAGGAGGCCGCGGGGGTGGCGATGGTCGACTTCTCCAACGCATCGTCGCTGGCGCTCCTCGATCCAACGACTCGCGAGTGGTCAGGCGCGATCGTCGAAGCGGCAGGGCTCGACATTCGGATGCTGCCCGAGCTCGCGCCGGGGACCCATGGGGTCGGTCGCGTGACGGCGGGGTTTGCGTCGGCGACCGGGCTCGCTCGCGAAACGTGCGTTGTGGTGGGGTGTGGCGACGAGATGGCGGCAACGCTCGGGGCGGGGGTATACGCGCCGGGTGACGTGTGCGACGTTGTGGGCACCGCGGAACCCGTTTGCGCGGTGTCGTCAACGCCCCGCGAGGACCGCACGATGCTGGTCGAGTGCCATCCCCACGGCGACCCGGACAGCTGGCTGCTGGAGAACCCGGGATTCGTCTCCGGCGGCAACCTGCGCTGGTGGCGCGACCACTTCTTCGGCCCCGACTCCGAGTACGACGCGATCTGCGCCCCCGCCGCCGACGTGGCGCCTGGGGCGGAAGGACTCGTCTTCCTCCCCTGCATGCAGGGCGCGATGGCGCCGGAGTGGAATGGCGCCGCGCGCGGCGTCTTCTTCGGCTTGAGCCTCGCCCACACCCGGGCGCACATGACGCGCGCTCTCCTCGAAGGCAGCGCGTTCGCCCTGCGCGACATCCTGGAGGCGATGCAGAACGCCGGCCTCGACGTCCGCCGCCTGACCATCGTCGGCGGCGGCGCGAAGGGAGCGCTGTGGCGGCAGATCAAGGCTGATGTAACCGGGCTGCCGGTCAGGGTCCCGGGCAACGTGGAGACCACGGCGACCGGAGCCGCAATCCTCGCGGCGGTCGGATCGGGCCTGTTCCCGAGCGTGGCGGCCGCGGTCGACGCGTTCGTCGCCTACCGTCCGGAAGAGCACACGCCCGATCCTGAGCGGAGGCGGTTCTACGACGACGCATACAGACGGTATCGAGAGGTTTACTTCGCGCTCAAGCCCGTGTTCGACACCTGATAGGAAACCCGACTCGAAGAACGACCGCTATGAGCGGAGCGTCTGAGCCCTCCGCGCCCGTTCGACGAAACGCTCGAAGAGGTTGCGCGCCCAGGGAAGATCGGCGGCGAGCTCCTCGGGGTGGCACTGCACCGCGACGATGAGCCCGTCCGAGGTCTCGACCCCCTCGACGGTGCCGTCGTCGCCTCGCGCCGTCTGCATCAGCCCGGGGGCGAGCTTGCCGATCGCCTGGTGATGCAGGCTGTTGACTCGAAGCTTCTGCAGGCCGGCCGCGCGTCCGAGCTCTGACTTTGGATCGACCTCGATCGTGTGCGCGAGGTGACTGCGGCCGAACGAGCGCACCTCGTGTCCGTCCAGGTGCTGCAGCAGCGATCCGCCCATGGCCACGTTGATCACCTGCTGGCCGCGGCAGATCCCCATCACCGGCAGGCCCCGGTCCCGCGCCTGCGCGAAGAGCCTCAGCTCCGTGTCGTCCAGCTCCCGGTCCACCGGCCCCACTTTGGGATCGGGCTCTTCGCCATAGAGGGAGGGATCAACGTCCCAACCGCCGGGGAGCAGGAGGCCATCGACCTCAGGCAGCGCCGGCGTGCCTGCCGGCAGCTCCACGGCCTCAGCGCCCACCGCCTCGACCGCGCGCTCATAGGCAAGGTAGTAGCCGTCCCCACGCCGGGCACTGGTGGTGATTCCGATCCTGGGCCGGCCTTCGTTCGTCAGCGTAATGCGACAAGATTACGATCGACCGTGGGCGGTTTGTCAAGAACGTTCCGAAAACTCATCAATTCGGGCGAAATGAAATGTTCGTAACGAGCAAAAGCGTGGGCGAGGTGGTCCGGCAGCGGCTCGACTCCCTGAGCCCGGCCGAACGGCGGCTGGCGCGCGTCCTGCTCGCCTCCTATCCCATCGCCGGCCTCGAGAGCGTGGCCAGGTTCGCCGAGCGGGCAGGCGTGAGCCCCCCGACCGTGACCCGCTTCATCACCAAGCTCGGCTTTCGCGGCTACCCCGAGTTCCAGGAGAGCCTCCGCCTCGAGGTCCAGGCCCGGCTCAGCTCTCCCCTCGCGCGCTACCGGGATGAGCCGAAGCAGGACTCGGCCGTCAACCACTCCTTCGATGTATCGACGCACAACTTGAAGGCGACCCTGGAGCTGCTGTCCGACCGCGATGTCAAGGAGGCGGTGGAAGTGCTCGCTGACGTCCGCCGGCGCGTCATGGTGCTGGGCGGGCGCGTGAGCGCGCCCCTCGCCCGCTACCTGGCCGGCCAGCTCCACCTTCTGCGCCCGGGGGTCGGACTCGTCGACTCGGACCGCAGCGCGCCGGCGCAGCAGCTCATCGACATGCGCAAGACGGATGTCTTGGTCATCTTCGACTACCGGCGATACCAACCGGACACGATCGAGTGCGCGAGGGTCGCGGCAGGTCGAGGCTGCGACGTTGTGCTCTTCACCGACCCGTGGCTCTCTCCGGCGTCAGCCTT
>VBFV01000003.1 GCA_005881335.1 Chloroflexota bacterium | reverse complement strand
ATCAGTCCGCCCCCACCGTTGGGCGCCGTGTTGCCGATCCACACCCCCACCACGATGTCGGGGTTGTAGGCCATGATCCAGGAGTCGGGGATCCCACCCTTGCCGTTGTCGCTGGTCCCTGTCTTGCTCGCCATCTGGCGGTTCCAGCCGAAGCTCCACGTGTTCTGGTAGTGCTTCAGCACGTCGGTCATCAGAAAGGCTTCCGCAGGCGTGAGAACCGTGGTACTGGTGGGGTTCTCGTATTTGAAGGCGGTATGTCCGCTTGAGTCCTGCACCTCGTTGATCACGCGCAGGTCGACGCGCTGGCCCATGTTCGCGAAGGTCTGGTACCCCTGCACGTGCTCGTATAGCGTCACCGCGCTGGCTCCGATCGCCGTTGAGAGGTACGGCTCGAGCTTGCTTTTGATCCCCATCGCGTGGGCAAGCTCGACCACGTTGTTCATGCCTTCCATCTGTCCGACCTGCACCGCGGGGATGTTGCGGGAGTAGAGAATCGCCGTGCTGGCCTTGATGTCGCCCATGCCGCCGTTGTCAAAGTCGCGCGGCATGTACCCGTTGAAGTTGGTCAGCCGGTCGTGGAGGATCGTGGCCCACGTGATCTTGTGGTCGCGCAGGGCGGCTTCGTATACGTACGGCTTGAAAGACGATCCCGGCTGGCGCGGCGAGAGCACGACGTCGAACTGGCCCCCGATCTCGTCGTTGCCGTAATCGGCCGAGCCGACCCAGGCCCGTATCTCGCCGGTCTTGGGATCAGCGGCCAGCAGCGCGGAGTTGTTGACGTTGAATCGGCTGAGGTCCTGCACGCCGTTGGAGACAGCCGCGGCGGCAACCTGCTGGAGGTTCAGGTCGAGCGTGGTGCGCACGACGATGCCGCCCTGCTGCACCGCGGCGGAGCCGAACAGCTTTTCCAGGTCGACGAGCACGTGGTCGACGAAATGGGGCGCCTTGCTCTGCCGCGCGGTCGACTGGATGTGGAGCTCTGACTTGACGTCCTCTTGGGCTGCCTTGTCCGCCTGCTCCGAGCTCAGGGCGCCGGTCGACACCATGCCCGCGAGGACGTAGAGCTGGCGCTCATGCGCGAGCTCGTAATGGACCTTCGGGTCGTACGCCGCGGGAGCCTGGATCAGCCCAGCGAGAAAAGCCGCCTCTGCCGGGGAAAGGTCCTTCGCGTCCTTGTTGAAATACGTCCGCGCCGCCGCACCCACGCCGTACGCGCCATGCCCGAAATAGACGCGGTTCAAGTACATGCTGAGGATCTGGTCCTTGGAATACCGCTGCTCGAGCGCGATCGCCAGCACGATCTCCTGGACTTTTCGCGTCACCGATTTCTGAGGGGTAAGCAGCTGGATCTTCACCAGCTGTTGAGTGATCGTGCTGCCCCCCTGGTGCAGCCCGCCGGATGTGATGTCGACCCATGCGGCGCGCGCCGTAGACATGAGGTCGATCGCGCCGTGGTTGTAGAAGTTGCGATCTTCGGCCGCGAGGACGGCTTTGGGCGCGTAGGGGCCCATCTCCTTGAGCTGCAGCGTGACGTGGTAGTGACCGGCCGGACTCCAGTCTTCGACGACCGCGGCGGAGATCCACGCCTTCTTGGCCCACAGCCATGCCAGCGGACGGAGCCAGGGCGATTGCTGGCCGCGGCCAGCGACCGGTCCGGATGACACCCTTCGCGCTCCTCCTCCGAGCGCTCATCTGGGCGGACCTAGTCCGCGTTTGAGCGCTTCGTCAGAACAACGCTCGCTAAATTCGCGCTACCCGAGATTCGAGTTCAGCTGAACTCGACGGCGATGTAGGCGTAACCGTTCGCTGCGACCACCCACGCGGTGGCGACGTAATGGTACGGGCCCATGATGTTGGCGTAGTGGTCGGGGCTCGCCATGAACATGGAGTTGAGCTTCGGATCGTTGATCCCACCGGACCAGTAGCCGATGTTCTCGCCGGCCTGATGGCCCAGACCACACGACAGGTCAACCTGCGGTCCGTTGGTGTGCGTGAGAGAGCCCTGCGCGGCGATGCGTCTCGCGTTGCTCACTGCCACGTTGTAGAGGCAGCCGCTCCATGTCAGGGGAGCAAGTCCGTGCGCGGCCCGGTCCTGGTTGATCAGCGCCTGCTGCGTGGAGTTGACCACGATCGATGGCTGCGACGCGGGCGGTCGCGCGGCCGGCGGCTCACCGGCGGCAGGATTGGAGGGAGCGGCGACCTCGACGGGGCTCGGCGGGTCGATCTTGTGTGGAGGATCGGGCACCGGGTCGTAAGCGCTGAACGACGTCCCTGCCGCGGCCTGGCGCGACGCGGTCAGAGCCGGCGCGGCACTGGTGTGCTGACGGGCGAGCGTGACCGCGCCGACGCTCGTGGCGACGGCGACCGCGATGAGGATTCCCCCGAACCATGAACCTAGCCGCATGGCAGACGGCAGAGTGTGACGGGCGGTGGGGGACTATCCGGCGCGCGTTTGGGTTAAGGCTTGTAAACAACCGGCGATGGATCTCGCGAACGCGACTATTCGGGAAGGCGGCTCTTCAGACGCTCAAACCCCAAGACGAGATAGGTTTCCGCGACTCGGTGCCACCCTGGCTTCTGCATCCACATCGCGGACATCGCCCGCAGCGCAAACTGGAGCGCCTCGTAAACCCCAAATCGATGCAGGGTCGCGTGGGGTCGCAGCTCGCGGTAGCGGCGGATGAAGCGGACACGCCCCTCCTCCACAGCCACCGAATCCCTCCAGTCTTTGGGACGGGACGGCACCAGGTAGGCGCAGAACTTTCCCAGGTCATAGCTCGTTTCAGCGGTCGCGTAATAGTCAAAGTCCAGGAGCGTGAACTCGTCGTTATGGACCATGAACTGGTCGTACTTGAGGTCGCCGTGCGTCGGTAGCCATTCCTCTTCGACTGTCCTCTGCACCCGCTCCCGCATGTGGGTGATGAGGTCTCTGAGCAAGAAGTGACCGTCCGGATGGACGTATGCGAACTTCTCCGCGACCTTGTCGAGGCGTGCCAGCTCGGCCTCGATCGTGATTCGCTCATCGTTGTCCACGCGTGATTCGTGAATCACGGCCAGGGCTTCGGCCGCCGCTTCGGGCACAAGCATGAACTCGGCGCTGGTCCGGCTTCCACCGAGTGGTTTGCCCCGTATGCCCTCCTCGATGAGCATGTTCATCTCTTCGACATAGCCCAGCGGCCGCGGCAACTTCAAGAATCCGGGGTACTTGGCCGAGGCTTGCCAGAGGCCCTCCACGATGCCGTTCGTGCGAAGGCCCCGCCGGCCTGGCTGGACCTTGCCGAAAATCACGTTTCGGCTTCCGCCGACGTCGATCGTGTAGCGCAGGATCGCGCTGACCTCGGGGAGATAGCGCACACGCTCGACCTCGATGTGTCGCGCCCCGGCCAGCATGTCCTCGGGTTTGTCGAGCCCCAACAGGACGGCCGCCATCCGGATGGGGTCGTTCGCGAGGGGCAGATTGGACATCGAAAGGTCGTATGGGTAGAACCAGTAGGCGTGCCAGGTATCGGGAAACAGCCGTGGATAGCCGATCCCGTTGATCGGGTCACACGGGTTGCCGGCTCCGTGCCGCTCGAGGCGCGCGCTGAGCTTCTCCCAGGCCTCAGGGTTCAAGGCGCCCCTGGCGACAAGTCTCAGGTCGCGTTCTTCCCCGTCCTTATATATCTCGACGGCGAAGACCGACCAGTAGGAATTGGGGGGGTCCACGCGGTCCACACGGTGACGGATGGATTCGACCTCCCAGCCGCTACCAGCCAGCGTTTCTTCCACGAAAGCGGCGACCGACTCCTTGTCGGTCGCCGCCTCCATGGTTACTAAAGATGCAGTTCGCGTTTCCATTTCAAGCGTATTGCCCAACAAGGGAACGCTGAGCGGGGCGTTCTGCGACATATCCCTTCTGGGTAGAGGGGTTGGTGTCCGGGATGGCGGCAGGCAATCGCTCATTTCCACGTGGAGGTGGGCATTTGGAAGCGTTCGGCGAGTTCTTAGCCAGTCGACCCGTGCTCGCGCGGCGCCTGGCCGTCAACGCGTTCGTCCTCATGGCCGGACTTCTCCTCATGCTTGCTCGCACGTCTCCGGCTCTGGCATCGGACAACTCCAATGGCCAGGGCAAAGCACGCGACCATACGAGTGCTTCCGCGGTGGCTCAGCGCCAGGACAGCCCGACGGCGAAAAACGAGAGTCACGTTGGCGGCGGTGACGGCGACAGCAGCGGAGGGAAAGGCAAGGGCGGGGGCGGGACCGGCAGCGGCAGCCAAGCGAAAGCAGGCGGCAGCAGCCAGACGAGCGGGACAAGTCAGGCCAGCAGCCAAGCGAGTCACAGCAACAGCAGCAGCAATCAGACGAGCCAGACAAGTCAAGCCAGCAGCCAGTCGAGTCAGAGCAACAGCAGCCAGTCGAGCAGTGGCAGCAGCCATGCATCTGCACCTGAGCCGAAAGCGAGCTCGGGCGACAGCACCAAAGCTTCCAGCTCTGGGCAGTCGAGCAGCAGCAGCCAAGCATCTGCACCTGAGCCGAAAGCCAGCTCGGGCGACAGCACCAAAGCTTCCAGCTCTGGGCAGTCGAGCAGCAGCAGCAGCCAAGCATCTGCACCTGAGCCGAAAGCCAGCTCGGGCGACAGCACCAAAGCATCTAGCTCTGGGCAGTCGAGCAGCGCCAAGTCGAACGGCAGCGCAAACGCAGGCGCTGACGCGAGCGTAAAGAGCAGCGGAAACGGTCACGCGAGTGCCGGGAGCAGCAATGCATCGTCGTCATCCGGCAACAGCGCAAAGGACGCCGGTTCCAGCAAGGGCAACAGCACCGCCGGCGCCTCGATGACGGCTTCCGGCAACGGTAACCACAAGGAAGTGGGCGAAGGCAACTCCGACTCTCGCGGTGATGTCGCGGGAGGCAAGTCAGGCAACGGTGACGATCGCACCAAGGCCACCAAGAAGTCACACGACGAAGACGAGGGCGATCGCAGCACCGGCTCGACAGGCCAGGGTTCAGCCCAGACCACCTCTCAGGTCGGCAACAGCTCCGGCTCCGAGGGCAATGGTTCGGCCCAGACGGCCTCCCAGGTCGGCAACAGCTCAGGGTCCGCCGGCAATGGTTCGGCCCAGACGGCCTCCCAGGTCGGCAACAGCTCAGGCTCCGCCGGCAACGGTTCGGCCCAGACGGCCTCCCAGGTCGGCAACAGCTCAGGTTCGGCCGGTAAGGGCTCGGCCCAGACGGCCTCCCAGGTCGGCAACAGCGCCGGCTCCAACGGCCAGGGCTCAGAGCAGACGGCCTCCCAGGTCGGCAACAGCGCCGGCTCCCAGGGCCAGGGCTCAGCCCAGACGACCTCCCAGGTCGGCAATAGCGCCGGCTCTCAGGGCCAGGGTTCTGCCCAAACGACGACTGCCGCCGCAGCCGGCGGGGCAGGCGGAGTCTCTGGCGCAACCGCGACATCCGGCGGAACAGGCGAGGTTCTCGCCGCTACGGGCACGCCCATCGTGGGCGGCATCCTGGGCGGCATCCTCTTCCTGCTCGGCGCTCTCGGACTGCGTAACCGAAGGCGCTAAACGCGACAGCATGGACCGGGCTCGCAACTCGCGAGCCCGGTTCTTTTTTGCAACCGGGATTGAGTTCGGCCGAGCTCGGTACGCACCGTCCCAAGCGCGTTTCTTAGATGTGCCTGACCCGCAAGGGTTGGGCACACCAGTTTCGAGCCAGGGTGGAGCCCTTTCTACCTCACTTGTACGGCGACGAGGCCGCCCCCCAGGCGATTTGATGTACATCGAATAAGTGCGCCCAGGGGGGAGAGAGTGGAAGCAGCGTCGCTGCCGGTGACGGACAAGGTCGCGCTTGTCGGCGATGGCGGCCCACCGTCGAAGCGCTCTGGCAACCAGCTCGAGCGATCACAGGACGCGGCACTGGCCGCCCTCGGGGCCGTGTCCTCCTATCTGGACTCAGACGAGGACATTCCCTCGTTCTTCGCCCGCCTGAGCGCCACGGTCGCCAAACAGACCCGCGCTCGCCGCGCTGCTTTCTGGCGACTCGGCCCACGCGGCACACTGGCCCTCCAACCCGCACCCTGGGGCTTCGCCGGCGATTCGCCCGTCTATGCGGTCAGGCTCCAGCTAGGTGCGAGGGGCGAGAGCGTCATCGAACGTCTCGTCTTCGGGGACGACCTCGAGCTTGTGAAGGGAACGTGCCCCGAGCTCGACGCCATCTGGCACGAGTCAGGCCTACCCGACGTGAAGAACTCGGTCGCGGTGCCATGGCGGGCCGGCGAACGGCGGATCGGAGCCGTCGTTGTCTACGACTCGCGGCACGGCTTTTCGGCGCGCGACATCTGGGTGCTGCGTCTGTTCGGCATGGCCGCAGGACTCCTGTGGCAGTACAAAGAATCCGAGGATGAGCTGGGTCACACGGCGTCTCGCCTGGAAGAGGCGATGGTCGCGCGCCGGCACCTGCTCAACAACATCGCGGCGGGCGGCGATGAGGCGCGGCGCCGTTTCGCCAGCGCGCTGCACGACGACTCCCTGCAGCTCCTCACCGCGGCGGAGCTCCAGCTCGAGCGCTGCCGGACCGACTCCAACGGAAGTCACCAGACAGTCCAGCTGGACCAGCTGCGCCACACATTGCGAAAGGTGGAGGACTCGCTGCGCCGGCTGCTGACCAACGTCAGCCCCGAACCGCTTCAGCTGCCGAGCGACCTCCGCGGTGCGATCAGCGAGCGCCTCGAATCCCTGCGGATCCGAGCTGGAATCGAGCCTTACATCGACACCCGGCTGCCGGCCGGCGTGCCGCCGGCGATCCAGGCGATCGTCTTGAAAAACATCGCCGAGGCGCTCAACAACGTGGAGAAGCACGCCCGCGCGACCAAGGTGGTGGTGGACGCGCAGGTCGTAGACGGGGGAATTCGCGTCGAGGTCGGCGACGACGGCACCGGCTTCGTCGTCGCCGAGTCGGTTCGCATGCCGGGCCACATCGGCCTCGTGGCGATGCGCGAGCGTGCGCAGCTCGCCGGTGGATGGTGCCGCATCGTGAGCGAGCCTGGCAACGGGACGAGGATCGAGTTCTGGGTACCCATGAGTCTGTGAGTCAAGCCAGGAATCAGTAGGCAAGGAAGGAAGAAGGGAATATGGCAACCAAGAGCGGGGTCAGAAGGACTGCCCAACGCGTGAATGGCGCGGACGGGATCGACAGCACGACGATGCTGCGCGTCCTGGCGGCGGTGCAGCGCGGCGACTTTTCCGCGCGCATGCCCGCCGGATCGTCGAGCTCCGCGCGCAAAGTCGCCGCGGCGCTCAACGCAGTCATCGAATCGAACCAGGGCCTCGAGCGCGAGATCCGCCGCTTTAGCCGCAGCATCGGCAAGGAGGGGCAGGTCAAGCACGCGGCGATCGGTCATGCGGGCGGCGCGTGGGCCTCCACCCTCGATGCGGTGAACGACCTGGTCGAAGACCTTTCGCAGCCGAACACAGAGATCGCGCGCGTCATCAGCGCGGTGGCCAACGGTGACCTGTCGCAGACCATGGCCCTCGAGATCGAGGGCCGGCCGCTGCAGGGGCAGTTCCTCACCACGGCCAAGACCGTCAACACGATGGTCGGTCAGCTCAACGCGTTCGCGGGCGAGGTGACGCGCGTCGCGCGCGAGGTCGGCACCGACGGCAAGCTCGGCGGCCAGGCCCAGGTGCGCGGCGTAGCGGGCATCTGGAAAGACCTGACCGACAACGTGAACCTGATGGCAGGCAACCTGACCAGCCAGGTCCGCAACATCGCCGAGGTCACCACGGCGGTCCAGCAGGGCGACCTCTCGAAGAAGATCACCGTCGACGTTCGCGGCGAGATCCTCGAGCTCAAGAACACCATCAACACGATGGTCGACCAGCTCAACGCGTTCGCGAGCGAGGTGACGCGCGTGGCGCGTGAGGTCGGCACCGAAGGCAACCTCGGTGGCCAGGCCGAGGTGAAAGGCGTCGGAGGAATCTGGAAAGACCTCACCGACAACGTGAACCTGATGGCAGGCAACCTGACCAGCCAGGTCCGCAACATCGCCGAGGTCACGACTGGTATCGCGAACGGAGATCTCTCCAAGAAGATCACCGTCGACGTCCGCGGCGAGATCCTCGAGCTCAAGCAGACCATCAACACCATGGTCGACCAGCTCAACGCCTTCGCCAATGAGGTCACGCGCGTGGCGCGTGAGGTGGGCACCGAGGGCAAGCTCGGCGGCCAGGCCGACGTCGAGGGCGTCGCCGGCAT
>VBFV01000002.1 GCA_005881335.1 Chloroflexota bacterium | reverse complement strand
AGATCGCGAAGATGATCGGGATCACGCCCGCGTGATTGACCCGCAGCGGCAGGAAGCTCGCCCTCCGCCCCACCTCGCGGCCACCCGCGACGCGCTGCGCAGACTGGATGGGGATCTTCCTCACGGCCTGCTGGACCTCGATGATCAACGCGGTCATGCCCAGCGCGATGATGGCGAAGATGATGAACGGCACGTAGTCGGCGAGGCCGCCGCCGGCAGAGTGGGCGTTGAAGACGGCGGAGACGCCCTGCGGTCCTCGCCCGATGATGCCGGCGAAGATGATCAGCGACACGCCGTTGCCGATGCCGTACTCGGTGATGAGCTCACCGAACCACATCAGGACCACGGTGCCGGCGGTGAGGACCAGGATGATCTGCAGGCGCTGGAACCAGTCGAGCGGTCCGAGGATCGCGGGGCTGGTGTTCTGGAAGAGGACTGTGAATCCGTACGCCTGGCCCGCGCCGAGCGCGACGGTTAGATATCGGCTCCACCGCTGGATGCGCCGGCGGCCCATCTCGCCCTCTTTCTGGATCTCCTTGATGCGCTCGGAGATCACCGTCATCAGCTGCATGATGATCGTGGCGTTGATGTACGGGTTCATGCCCATCGCGACGATGCTGAAGCGCGACAGGCCACCGCCTGAGAAGAGGTCGAGCAGTCCGAGCAAGGCCTGCTGGTTGAAGAGCAGCGCGAGCGCCGACTGCTGAGCGTTGGGGATCGCGATGTTGGCGAAGAGCCGGAAAACGATGAGGATTCCGCCCGTGAAAAGGATCTTGTTGCGGAGCTCGGGCAGCCGGATCGCGTTGATGAGCGCCTCGAGGAGGTTCATCGGTTAAGCCTCTGCGGGAGGGGTGGCCTCCTCGACTGCCGCCGGTGGCGCGCCCTTCTTCTCGCGCGCGGGTTTTGCCGCCGCGACCGGGGCCGCTTCGGGAAGGGGCCGGGGTGCTTTGGCCGCGGTTCGCCTGGGCCCGATCTTGCGGGGCTCCCCCAGCACCTTGACGCTTCCGCCGGCCTTCTCGATCGCCGCACGAGCGCTCGTGCTGAACGCGTGGGCTTCGACCGTCAGCTTGCGCTTGAGGCCGCCGGTGCCGAGGATCTTGATGTCCTCGCCGGCGTGAACCAGGCCCGCCTCGAGCAGCGTCTCGGCGTCGACCTTGGCGCCGTCGGGGAAGCGGCTGAGCTTCGACAGGTTGACCACCGAGTAGATCTTCTTGAACGGGTTCTTGAAGCCCGGCAGCTTGGGGATGCGCTGCGAGAACGGCATCTGGCCGCCTTCGAATCCGAGGCGGAAGCCTTCGCTGCGGGCGTTCTGGCCCTTCTGCCCGCGACCCGAGGTCTTGCCGTGGCCCGATCCCGTGCCACGACCGACACGCTTGGCTTTGCGATGTGCGCCGGCGGCGGGCTTCAGATCGTGCAGCTGCACTTTTAGTTGCCCCTCTGGTGCTTTTTGGTCGAGCGGGCGCGCCAGATCTTGTACCGGCTGCGCTTCGGGCGCTCGTACGGTTGGCCCTCCACGGCGACCAGGAAGTTGACCCGCCTCAGCATGCCGCGGACCGCCGGGTTGTCGGGCAGCTCGCGAGTCTGGTTCATGCGGCGGAAGCCGAGCGACTCGACGGTCGCCTTGATCTCCGGCCTGGCGCCGATCGCACTCTTCACGAGCGTCGCCTTGAGCATCTTGTCAGCCACCCGTCGCTCCGTCCTTGGCCGCAGCTACCGGCTCCGCTCCCTTGTAGGCGGCGGCCAGGCGTTTGCCGACCATCTGATCGACTTCGCGGCCGCGCAGCTCGGCCACTTGCGGCGCGGTCTTCAGCTGCTGGAGCGCGGCCAGCGTCGCGCGCACTGTGTTGATGGGGTTGTTGGTCCCGTGCGACTTGGTGAGGATGTCCTTGATGCCGGCGGTCTCGATCACCGCTCGCATCGCGCCACCCGAGATGACGCCCGTGCCGGGCGCGGCCGGCTTGAGCATGATCCGCGCGGCACCCAGCTTGAGGCGCACCTCATGCGGGATGGTCGTGCCGACCATCGGGACGGTGATCATGTTGCGCTTGGCGACCTCCATCCCCTTGCGGATCGCCTCGGTCACCTCTCGAGCCTTGCCGATGCCGGCACCGACGCGACCGTTCATGTCGCCGACCACGATCAGCGCGCTGAACGAGAACTTGCGCCCGCCCTTGACGACCTTGGCGACTCGGTTGACGCGGACGACGCGGTCGGCGAGCTCCGAGCGCTCACCGCCGGACGAGTATCGGCCTCCACCCATGTTTCTAGACATCAGAACTCCAAACCCGCCTCACGCGCCGCGTCGGCCAGCGCCTTGATGCGCCCGTGATAGAGAAAACCGCCGCGGTCGAATACCACGCTGTTCACGCCGGCGGCCTTGGCCTTGGTGGCGATCGCTTTGCCCACCTCAATGGCCTGGGTCAGACCGTTGCCCTTCGCCTTCAGCTCAATCGTGGACGAGGCGGCGACGGTGCGACTCGCCGTGTCGTCGATCAGCTGGGCGTAGAGGTGGTTCAGGCTGCGAAAGACGGCGAGCCTCGGCCGCTCTGGGGTGCCCACCACGTGCACGCGCACGCGCCTGTGGCGCTTCGAGCGGTTCACCTTGCGGTCCTGTCGCTTGATCATGCGGTGGCTTTGGCCCCCTTGCCGGCCTTGCCCGCCTTGCGGCGGACCTTCTCGTCTCGATATCTAACGCCCTTGCCCTTATAGGGCTCGGGCGGGCGGAGGCCGCGGAGGTTGGCCGCGACCTGGCCGACGTCCTCGTTCGAGATGCCGCTGACCGAAAACTTGGTCGGGTCGGCCACGTCGATCGAGATGCCCGTCGGTGGCTTGAAGCGGATGGGGTGCGAATAACCGAGGCTCAGCACCAGCTCGTCACCCTGCTTGGCGACGCGGTAGCCGACCCCGACCAGCTCCAGGTTCTTGGTGAAACCTTTGTCCACGCCCTCGACCATGTTGGCGACCAGGCTGCGGACCAGGCCGTGCAGAGCGCGGTGACGGAAATCGTCCGAGGGGCGTTCGAAAACCAGCTCGCCGTCCACCTGCTTGACCGTGATGTCGGCCGGCAGGGTGCGCTCGAGCTGGCCTTTCGGGCCTTCGACCTTGACGTGGCCCGGCGCCAGGGTGACCTTCACCGATTTCGGCACCTGGACGGGCAGCTTTCCGATCCGCGACAACTCTTTCTATCTCCTACCAGACGAACGCCAGGACTTCGCCGCCGAGGCCTTTGCGTGTCGCCTGCCTTCCGCTCATGACCCCCTCAGCAGTGCTGAGGACCGCGATGCCGAGGCCGCCGAGCACCCGCGGGATCTCGGTCTTGCGCGCGTACACGCGCAGGCCGGGCCGGCTGATCCGCTTCACACCCGAGATGACCCGGGTGCGGTCCGGCCGCGACTTGAAGATGATACGCATCGTCTGCGTGGTGCCGTCCGCCTCGACGTCGTAGCCGGCGATGTAACCCTCGTCCTTCAGGACGCGGGCGATCTCGAGCTTCAATCGTGAGGCGGGAACCTTGACCTCAGCGTGCCGGGCAGCGTTGGCGTTGCGGATGCGCGTCAGCATGTCGGCGATGGGGTCGCTGACGGCCGCCGAAGCCACACGCTTCGCGTTCTTGTTGGTCACCTTGGCGACTGCTGTAGCCATCACCAGCTCGACTTCGTCACGCCGGGGATGCGTCCCTCGGCGGCAAGATTCCGGAAACAGATGCGGCACATGCCGAACTTGCGCAGGTAAGCGCGAGACCGCCCGCAGATGCGGCAGCGGTTGTGAAAACGCACCTTGAACTTCGGGTGTGCAAGGTCCCGCTTCCAACGCTCGATCGATGCTTTCTTGGCCAAACTTCTATCCCTACCTCTTCCTAAAAGGCATTCCGAGTCTCGTCAGCAGGCTTCGCGCCTCGTCGTCGTTCCGCGCGGTTGTGATGATCGACACCTCGAGCCCGCGCAGCTTGTCGATCTTGTCGTAATCGACCTCTGGGAACACGACCTGCTCGCGCAGGCCCAACGTGTAATTACCGCGCCCGTCGAATCCATCTGGCGTCACGCCGCGGAAGTCGCGGATGCGCGGCAGCGCGACGTTCAGCAGCTTGTCCAGGAAGTACCACATGCGGCGGCCGCGAAGCGTTGTCTTGATGCCGATCGTCTGCCCCTCCCGGAGCTTGAACGCGGCCACCGATTTCCGGGCTTTGATCAACTGCGGCTTCTGGCCCGTGATGGTCGTGACGTCGCCGACAGCCGCGTCGAGCGCCTTGTCGTTGTCCTTCGCCTCGCCGATGCCGACGTTGACCACGATCTTGTTGAGGCGCGGTACCTGCATCACGTTGCCGTAGTCGAACTCCTTGGTCATCTGCTGCACGATGGTGTTGCGGTACGTCTGAAGCAGGCGCGGCGGCGCTTCCGACTTGGTGCCGGGAGCCTTCGGGGCTGCTTCTTTCTTGGGAGCTTGCTGCTTGGCCTTGGCCACCTGCTACTGGGCCTCCGTCTTTCTTACGCGCTCGTATGGCTCGCCGCAGTGCCGGCAGACCAGCGCGCGAGCGCCGGATTCGAGCACGGTGTGCTTGGTCCGCGTCGGTCGGCCGCAGCTGGGGCAGACGAGCATCACATTGGAGTAGTCGAGCGGGGCTTCGAAGTCGACGATTCCACCCTGGGCGACCTGGGTGCCGCCCCGCCGCGCGCCCGCCTTGGTGTGGCGTTTGAGGATGTTGACCCCCTTGACCACGATCTTGTGATCGTCTGGGATGGTGCGCAGAACCTCGCCCTGCTTGCCCTTGTCCTTGCCCGCGATGACGATCACGGGATCGCCGGGCGCAAGCTCCAGCCAGCGGCGCTTCGGTTCGGGCTTGTTTCTCAGCATGTCTTGTTACAGGACCTCCGGGGCGAGCGAGATGATCTTCATGAAGTTGCGCTCGCGCAGCTCGCGCGCGACAGGCCCGAAGATGCGGGTGCCGCGCGGGTTGTTGGCCGTGGCGAGGAGGACGGCCGCGTTCTCGTCGAAGCGGATCAATGAGCCGTCCGGTCGCTTGTATTCCTTGTTTACCCGCACCACGACGGCCTTAACCACCTCGCCCTTCTTGACCTGACCGCCCGGCTGGGCGGACTTGACCGTGGCGGTGATGATGTCGCCTACGTACGCGTACTTGCGGTAGTGGCCCCCGGCCACGCGGATGACCAGGAGCTCCTTCGCCCCTGAGTTGTCCGCGACCTTCAAACGAGTCTCTTGCTGAACCATCTGTCGTTACTTCGCTTTCTCCACGATCTCGAGGACACGCCATCGCTTCTCCTTCGAGATCGGACGCGTTTCGGTGATGCGGACGAGGTCGCCCACGCCGCACTCGTTCTTCTCGTCGTGGACCTTGAAGCGGGTGCGCTGCTGGACCGTCTTGCGGTACAGGCGGTGCGCCTTCGAGGAGCCGACCTGGACGATGACGGTCTTGTCCATCTTGTCGGCGATGACGGTGGCCAGGCGGACCTTGCGCCTTCCGCGCGTGGAAGCGGTGGGCTGCTGAGTAGCGGTGTCTGTCATTCAGCGTCTTCCTTCTTCTTGCGTCCGCGCTTGGGCTTGGGAGCCTCTTCCACCACCGCTTCTGCCTCTGGCTCTGGCTCAGCCACGGCCACGGCCACGGCGCTGGGCTGGGCCTCCTCCAGGGTGGGACCGATTCCGAAGTCCCTCTCTCGCAGGACGGTCATGATCCGCGCGATGTCGTGCCGGACCTTGGAGATCTGGCTCGAGTTCTCGAGCTGGCCGACCGCGTGCTTGAACCGGAGCTCGTAGAGCTCGCGGCGCGCGGTGCGCAGGCGCATCCCAAGCTCGTCGGCTTCCAGCACGCGAAGCTCATCGACTTTCATCTGGGACCTCCACTTTCGGCGGAGGTGACGAACCGCGTCTTGATCGGCAGCTTGGCTGCGGCGAGCTTCATGGCCTCTTTCGCGACCTGAGGCGTAACGCCACCCATCTCGAACAAAACGCGGCCAGGCTTGACCACCGCGACCCAGCCTTCGGGGTTGCCCTTGCCGGAACCCATGCGGGTCTCAGCCGGCTTTTTGGTGATGGACTTGTCGGGAAAGACGCGAATCCAGATCTGACCGCCGCGCTTGACGTGGCGGGTCATCGCGCGCCGCGCCGCCTCGATCTGCCGGTTGCTCATCCAGCACGCTTCCATCGCCTGCAGGCCGAAGTCGCCGAACGCGACCGTGGCACCTTGCGTCGCGATGCCGGTGCGGCGACCGCGGTGCATCTTGCGGTACTTGACTCGCTTGGGGATCAGCATTCAGTAAGTCCCATCCTTAAGTGGCTTGCCACCCATCAGCTGTCCGCCTTCTTGGTGTTGCGGGTGGTGCCCGTCTTCTTGACCGCGGCCGGCGTCGACTTCGTCCGGACGGCGGTCTTCTTGACCTCGGTTTTGGCTTCAGCCTTGGGCTTCGGAGCCGCCTTGGGTCGAGCCGGCGCGGCCGTCTTCTCTTCGACCTTCGCGGTCGCGGTTCGGGTGCGACGCGGGGCGACCTTGACAGCCGCTTCGGGCGAGCCAACCTCGATCTGCGCGGCCTGCGGCTGGGCGACGGCCTCGATGATCTCGGCCAGCGGCGTCACCTGCTCCGCGATGGGCACCGTCTCCTCCTGGATGGCGGCGAGGCGGCGCTGGACCGGCGAGATCTGGTCCTTGTAGATCCAGCACTTCACGCCGATGGCGCCAAACGTGGTCTTGGCGGTGGCGCGGCCGAAGTCGATGTCGGCGCGCAAGGTGTGCAGCGGGACGCGGCCTTCGCGGTCCCACTCCCTTCTGGCCATCTCAGCGCCACGCAAGCGGCCGCCGCAGTAGATCCTCACGCCCTTCGCGCCGGAGCGCATGGTACGCAGGATCGCCTGCTTCATCGCGCGCTTGTAGCTGATGCGGCGCTCGATCTGCGAGGCGATGTTCTCCGCGACGAGCTGCGCGTCGAGCTCGGGCTGCTTGATCTCCTGAATCGAGATCCGCACCCGGTTGCCAAATCGCTTCTCGAGGTCTTCGCGCAGCTGGTCGACCGACGATCCGCCTTTGCCAATCACGATGCCGGGCTTCGCCGTATGGATCGTCACGGTCAGCTGCGCGTTGGAAGAACGTTCAGTCTCGATCTTCGCGATGCCTGCATTACGCAGGCGCGCGAGGATGACGCGGCGCATCTCCAGGTCCTCGTGGAGCATCTTCGTGTAGTCCTTGGGATTGGCGAACCAGTTCGCCTCCCAGGGACGGAAGACGCCGAGCCGGAATGCGTTCGGATGAACCTTATGTCCCAACTATCTTTTTACCTCTGGCTGGTCTTCGACGACCGCCGTGATGTGGCAGGTGCGGTGGAAGTACTCGTGCGCCATGCTGCGGCTCACCGGGCGCCGGCGACGGAAGGTCGGACCCTCGTCGATGAGAAGCTGCTTGAGCACGAGGTCGTCGCGGTTGAGGTTGAAGTTGTGCTCCGCGTTGGCGGCGGCGGACTTGATCGCCTTGGCCACGTCCTTCGCGGCGTGCTTGGGCGAGAACTCCAGCAAGGCCAGGGCTTCCGCCACCTTCATTCCCTTCACGGAGTCAGCCACCAGTCGCGCCTTGCGGGGCGTTCTACGGACAAATCTTTGCACCGCGGAAACTTCCATCGTTGCCACTTTCCTACTTGACCGTCGTCGTCTTTTCGGTGTGGGTGCCGTGGCCGCGGAAGTGACGGGTCGGCGCGAACTCGCCCAGCCTGTGGCCGACCATGTTCTCGCTGATGAAGACGGGCACGTGCTTGCGGCCGTCGTGGACCGCGATGGTGTGCCCGACCATGTCGGGATAGATGACGGACGCGCGCGCCCAGGTGCGGATCACCTTTTTGTCGCGCGTCTGGTTCATCTTCTCGATCTTGTCGCGGAGCGAAGGGCTGATGAACGGTCCCTTCTTGGTCGAACGTGACATCTACTTCTTGCGTCCTTTCTTTTCCCGGCGGCGGATGATGAGCTTGCTCGACGCCTTGTTCGTCTTGCGCGTGCGGTAGCCGAGTGCGGGCTTGCCCCAGGGCGTCTTCGGATTGCCACCGGGTCCCGTCTTGCCCTCGCCACCGCCATGTGGATGGTCGCGGGGGTTCATCGTCGAGCCGCGCACTTCGGGGCGCTCGCCCAGCCAGCGGCTGCGGCCGGCCTTGCCGCCGGACTCGTTCTCGTGCTCGATATTACCGACCTGGCCGATGGTGGCCTGGCAGCGGATGTGAATCCGGCGCAGCTCGCCGCTAGGCATGCGGATGACCGCGTAGTCGCCTTCCTTGGCGAGCAGCTGCGCGCTCGTGCCGGCCGATCGCACGAGCTGGCCGCCCCTTCCCAGGGTCAGCTCGATGTTGTGGACAGTCGAACCCACCGGGATGTGCTCGAGGGGGATCGCGTTGCCGATCCTCACCGGAGCGTCGACGCCGGCTTCGATGGGGTCGCCGACCTTGAGGCCCAGCGGCGCCAGGATGTAGCGCTTCTCGCCGTCCTTGTAGTGGATGAGC
>VBFV01000001.1:4564-20068 GCA_005881335.1 Chloroflexota bacterium | reverse complement strand
GTGATCGATCACGACGTAACTCGTTCCGTCCAGCATGTCTGGGAAGTCGTTGATCGTGTGCCGGTTGGCGAGCCAGACAGTCAGGCCGGCGTCGGCGTTCACGGGCGCGTCCGGGGGGATCACCGATGTCGCCACCTGGAGTTGCGAGACGGAGTTGGGTCTCGAGTAGAGGCTTGCATTGGCGTCCAGAGCCGGTGGAAAGCGCCCGGTTCCCCAGCCCAGGATCAGCGCCGGCAAGATGACGACGAGCGCCAATGCGGGCTTGAAGGAACGCATCTCCAGGAGCTTCCTGGCGCCGAGGCCGCCCGCCACCATGAGCGGAAACATGAGAAGAAGGACGTAGTGATGGTGGAGGTCGTTTTGCGGTATGTGCCCGCTGAGCACGTTGGCGAGATACGGCGGGATGACCAGGAGCAACCAACGCGGCGCCAGCAGCGGCAGGGCGAACATCGACGCGATGATCGCGGCCAGGATTGCCAGCGCCTCGGGTCGGACGAGCGCTTGCGCCACAGCCAGCGGTGAGACCGGATGGCTGGGGTCAAGGCCGAAGAGCCACCGGTAATAGACAAAGTCTGTGTAGCCGCCGTTGCGAAAGTGCTGCTGCACGATCCCGGTCCCGATGAGGAACCACGCGCCCGCCAGGTAGAGGATGAATCGCCAGTGCTTCTTGACGTCTGGCGCGCCGTAGGCCGACATCACGATCGCGATGACACCTACGGTGTATACCTGGTCCTCTTTGCACATCAGGGTGAGGACGCACAGGACCCACATCGCGACCTGGTGGCCCCGAATCCCCGCCCATGCCGCGAGCAGGGCGAATGGGAGCGCCATGTTCTCGGGGTGGAAGAAATCGCGCGCCCCCTCCTGGATGGCAGCCCAAAACGGGATTGGTGCCGACAGCGCGACGGCAAGCCACGGCGATTCCGCTCGATCGGCCGGGAGCCCGGCGCGGAAAAATAGGTAAGCGCCCGGCGCCGCGGCGGCCAGGCCCGCCGACGAGAAGATGAGCAGCACGATCGGGCTCGGCCAAAGCTTTTCGATCGCGGCAAGTGCCCCGAAGATGAGCTCGAGGTGGATGCCGAGAAAGTCGGCTCGCGCGAAGCTCGAGTAGAAGCCATGGCCCTGGGAGACGTTCCAGATCACCTGCTGGTCGTAGGCCAGATCCCATGCCTCGCCGGTCATGCCGTAAGCCCGTTGCAGCATCCCGTGGAGCATCCACGTAAAGCCGATCGCGGCCGCCAGCAGCGGCACGGCGGGAAACGCCCACCACGCCTCGGCGCGGGTGCCGCCGCGTGCGACGGCGCCAATCTGTGCGGCTTCCACGGTCATCGGGTTGGGAGCTTATCAAGGCATAATCCGCCTGATGGCCCGCCAGGTCGCCACGGATGCTCCGCACGCCTCGGTGATCGTCCTCGTCTACAACGAGCTCGACAGCGTCGAGCCGCTCCACCGGGAGCTCGTCGGCGTGCTGGAGGCGCTCGGCACATCGTTCGAGGTGCTTTACGTCGACGACGGAAGTCGTGACGGGAGCACGGAGAAGTTGGGCCAGATCGCCTCCCGCGACTCACGCGTCCGCGTCGTGAGCTTCCGCCGCAACTTCGGCCAGACGGCGGCGGTCCAGGCGGGGATCGACCACAGCCGCGGCGCGGTGCTCGTCTTTCTGGACGGCGACATGCAGAACGACCCGCACGACATACCTCACCTGCTGCAGAAGATCGACGAGGGCTACGACGTTGTGAGCGGCTGGCGACGCGACAGGCGCGACGACGCGAGGCGAGTCGTGCCTTCCAGGATCGCCAACTGGATCATCGCCCGCGTGACCGGCGTCCCGCTCAGCGACTTCGGTTGCACGCTGAAGGCATACCGCCGCGAGGTGGTCCACGACGTGAAGCTGTACGGCGAGATGCATCGCTTCATCCCGGTGTTCGCGGCGATGGTCGGCGCACGGATCACGGAGCTTCCGGTCAATCACCGCCCCCGCACGTACGGCAAATCGAAGTACTCGTTGGCCCGTACGTCGCGGGTCATGCTCGACCTGATCACGGTCAAGCTGCTGGGCAGCTACTCGACCAAGCCCATGTACTTCTTCGGTTTTGCTGCCTTCGTGCTGTGGACGGTCGCCTTCGTCCTGGCCGCGATCGTGATCCTTCAGAAGGTGCTACCGCCATACGTGTACGCGCACAACAACCCGCTCCTGCTTCTGTCGGTGGTGCTGGTCATCGTCGGTGTGCAGTTCATCCTGATGGGCCTTCTCGCGGAGCTGTCCGTCCGGACGTACCACGAGTCGCAGTCGAAACCGACCTACGTCGTGCGCGAGATCATCGAGAAGACCCCACACAAGCAGCCGGCGACGAACGGGAGGCAGGCCGCCCTCCGACATAGGTGACTCACGCCGACCACCCAGGCCGCATCTCGGGGCTCCGGACGCCGATACGTGCGTCAGGGGGCCCGGCCCGTCGTCGTCACGCAGCTTTAGCTGCGCTCCTCCTAGGGCCACCCCTTCCTTCGTCTCGGCGCCCGGACCGGCGACCTGACGGTCGCCTGCCCCGACCTGCGACCCGTGCGGCCGTCGCGAGCCACCGCTAATGTGTGGGATCTGTGGAGTGGCTGGTGGCGAACCGGCCGCCGGGCTCGACCTCGTGGCGCGAATGTGCGACTCGATGGTCCATCGAGGGCCTGACGATGCGGGTATCGAGCAGCTCGACGGCGTCACCCTCGGCATGCGCCGGCTTTCGATCATCGACCTCGCCGGCGGTCATCAGCCGATGCACAACGAAGACTCGACGGTCTGGGTCGTCGAGAACGGGGAGGTCTACAACCATCGCGAGCTGCGCGAGCAGCTGATCGCGGCGGGACACACGTTCGTCACGCAATCCGATACCGAGGTGCTCGTCCACGGCTACGAGCAGTGGGGCGAGGACGTGGTCGATCGCCTCAACGGCATGTTCGCCTTTGCCGTGCTGGACCGCAGGCGTTCCGTTCTGCTCCTCGCGCGGGACCGGGTCGGCATCAAGCCGCTCCATTACGCGATCGACGGGGAGCGCCTGGTCTTCGCGTCCGAACTGAAAGCGCTGCTGCGGGACGGGGCGCTGCGCAAGGGCGTCGACCCGGTTGCCCTCGACGAATACCTGACCTACGAGTTCGTGCCGTCGCCGCGCAGCATCATCCGCGGTATCAGCAAGCTGCGCCCGGGCCACACGCTGACGTGGTCGCTCGACGCGCGGACGGCGGTAGTTCGGCGCTACTGGGCGCCCGAGCTGAACCTCGACGGAGCCAACGGCGATCGCGAGCGAGACCTGGACGACGAATGCGCGGCGATGCGCGCGGTGCTTCGCGAATCCGTGCGCAAGGAGCTCGTCAGCGACGTGCCGCTGGGCGTGTTCCTCTCGGGCGGCATCGACTCGAGCGCAGTCGCGGCGATGATGACCGAGCTCGGCGGCGAGGTGAAGTCCTTCTCGGTCGGTTTCGCCGAGCGCTCGTTCGACGAGTCGGCTCATGCGCGCGAGGTGGCGGCGCACCTCGGCACCGATCACCACGAGCTCACGCTCGAGCCGGGCATGCTGCTCGGCCTCATTCCGAACAGGCGCATCGCCTCGCGGGCTACTACCTGCGCGCGCCTGCGCTTCTCCGACGGGCCATCGTCGAGCCGCTGGTGCAGCGTCTGCCCGTCTCGCGAGGCAACTTGAGCTTCGACTTTCGGGCCAAACGCTTCGTCAACGGGGCGCCGCATCCGGTGGCTGAGCGGCATCGGCGATGGATGGGTTCCTTCGCGTCCGAGGAGCGGACGGCGCTTCTGTCGCGAGAGGTACGTGCTTCGCTCGCTGATGCCAACGGTGGCGACGAATTCGGTTCATACGATCCGCTGAACCAGGTGCTGATGATGGACATGCGGCTCTACCTGGAGAACGACATCCTGGTCAAGCTCGACCGTGCGTCGATGATGGCTTCGCTGGAGGGTCGCGTGCCGCTCTTGAACAACGACTTCGTCGCCTACGCGACAAGCCTGCCTCTGCACATGAAGCTGCGGGGGATGCGGTCGAAGTTCCTGTTGAAGCGGGCGCTCCGCGGCGTCCTGCCGGACCGCATCCTCAACCGTCCGAAGAAAGGCTTTGGCATCCCGGTCGCGGCATGGTTCCGCGGGCCGCTGAAAGAGCAGATGCTGTCGGTGCTCGCACCCGACCGCCTTTCGAGAGAGGGATTCTTCGAGCCACGCGTCGTCAGGGAGCTCATCGACGATCACCTCGCCGGGCGCCGCGACAACCGGAAGCAGCTTTGGACGCTTTTCGCTTTCCAGCTGTGGCACGAGGGGTACGTCTCCCTGGCTTAGACCGCGCCCTCGAGGATCACTTGTCCTTCTGCCGTCCGCTTGACCCGCCGCACACCGGGCACAAAGACGATCAGCACGCACGGCACGGCCATGAGGATGGCTGCCGCTATTAGCGTCGCGCGAAGTCCGACGTGATCGGCCACCGGTCCCGTCACCGCAAATCCAAGCGGCATGGCGATGATCGAGAGCAGCCAGTCGAAGGACGTGGCTCTGGCCAGGAGGTCTGCTGGTAGGAGCTGCGGGATCGTGGCGAACCAGACCTCGTTCAGAAAGATCAGAGCCGCCTCGCCGACGACGCAGGCGGCCATGATCACGACGATCGGCGCGGGCACGGCGATTGCGAGCAGCTGCAGGGACGAGAGCGCGAGCACGAGGTTGGCGACGATCAGGGGCCTTCGCGGGGTGACGCGTAGGGCGATCAGGCCGCCGAGCATGGAGCCTGCGGCCATCGAGGTGCCGATGAAGCCCCAGGCGGACGCCCCGCCGAGCTGGTCGCGCGCGACGATAGGCCCTGCGACCAAGAATGCGGCGAAGGCGAAGTTCCAGACCGCGTGCGCGCCGAGGTTGAGGAGGTACCAGCGGCGGCCGGCCACGGCGCGTATGCCGTCCCCTAGCTCGCGCCAGAAGTTCTTCCTTCCTATGCCTGTGATCGGTTGGGTGTTCAGAAACGCGAGCGATGTTGCGCTTGCGGCAAAGGTGGCTGCGTCGATGGCGAAAGAGACAGCCGGTCCGACGGTCGCGACGAGCACTCCCGAAACGGCGGGTCCGACGAGCCACACGGTGCTCCTCGTCAGTCCCATCAGTGCGTTCGCCTGCTGAAGTTTTTGAGCATCGACGGTCTGAGGCGTCAGCGCGGTCGAGGCGGGTTGGAAGAAGCCGCCGGCGAAGTTGAAGACGACTCCCCCCAGGACGAGGTGCCAGAGGTGCGCGGTGTGTGTCATCAGCAGGGCGGCGATCGCGGCCTGGACGAGGCCGCGGATGACGTCGGAGGCGAGCATCACTCTTTGTCGGGGCAGGCGGTCGGCCCACACGCCGCCGATCGGGAGGGAGATGACACGGGCCAGGGTTGAGGTCGCCAGGACCAGGCCGAGGGCGCTGGCGGAACGGGCGATGGAGAGGGTGGCAAAGGCGAGGGCGACGGGGACGAGGGCGTCGCCCAGGGCGGAGACGCCCTGGCCGATCCACAGGAGGCGGAAGTTGGGTTGGGTGAGGGGGGAGAGGGCGGCGGGCGGCGGCATCCGAAGATTGTGCTGGTTCATCCCACCCGAGCAGCTGAGGACGATCTTCACCCGCGGTCCGGATGTTCGCTGGGCGGCCTGACACTTCGACCGTGCCGACTTACACCTTTTTTACAGGGGACCGTCCGGGCCCGGATTAGCGTTCTTCTACCGACTGGGGTTCAGTTCGTGGAGGGAAGGATTGTGAAGAAGGCATTGGTTGCCGCCACCATGGCGGTTGGTCTCCTGCTTGCGTCGCCCGGTGCCGCGGAGGCGTGTTTCACGTATTGCGACTGGGACCCGCTCGTCCTCGTGGTCACCCCGAGCGGGCACATCGTGCCGGTTTACGACAGCGTCTGGACGTCCAGCCTCCTGAACCTGGGAGTGCCTCTCGAGAGCTACACAGCCAAGCGTGTCTACGACTCGAACGGACGCCCCGCGACGGCGGTCGACATGACGATCACGACGCCGACGGGTTTGCTGTTCAGGTACTCCTACCTGGCCCAGGTGACGACCGGCTTGCTCGGATCGGGCACGGTGCTCGCCTACAGCTACGGCACCAGTGGTGCACCGACACATCTGAAGTTCGTCCTGTCCCAGGCGTAGACCTTGGCGCCTCGCAGGCGATCTGAGATCTACCGTCTGGCCGTCGGCCTGAGCGCCGCGGCGATCTTCGCCGCGACGTTCTCGAGACTGGCCGCGTCGGCTCCCGACGGTTGGATCGTCGCGTCGCTGGCTTTGGGCGGCCTGCTGGCGCTGCAGTTCCCTCTTCACGTCAGCCTGACGGAGAAGGTCAGCGTGGCGACCGCGGTGTTTTTCGCCGCCGTGCTGCTGCTGCCCGTCGCGCAGGCGGCGGCGCTGGTGGGCGCGATCTCGGGGATCGACATCGCGATCGCGGCGATGCGACGGCTGCTCGCGAAGCGCGAAAAACCGCCTCTAGGCCCCGTCTCACTTTCGATCTTCTTCAACGCCGCGCAGCTCTACCTCTCCGCCTGGGCGGCCGGGCTTGTCCTCCTGGCCGCCGGTGTTTCGGCCCGCGGAGGGATTAATGGCGGGCAGGACGCGGTGGCCGTGATCGCTGCGGCGGCCGCGTTCTATGTAACCAACCACCTCCTCGTCGCGACCGCGGTCGGTTTGGCCACCTCGCGACATCCGCTCGCGATCCTGCGCACGGCGCAGAAGATCGTGCTCGCCCAGTTCGCGATCCTCTATGTCATCGGCGCCATCGCTGCGTACGCCGCTGCGCGGTGGCCCTGGCTGCCTGTGCTCGCCGTCCTGCCCGCGGTCCTGGCCTATCACTCTTTGCGACAGCGCATCGAGATCCGCCGCGACGCGATGCGCGCGATGGAGCGCATGGCCGACGAGGTCGACCGGCGCGATCCGTACACGTACCAGCACTCGCAGCGCGTCGCGATCTACGCTCACGCCATCGCGCGCAAGCTCTCTTTCAGCGGCCCGGAGGTCGAGATGGTCGAGCTCGCGGCGAAGGTCCACGATATCGGCAAGATCCGTGTCCCGGATTCGATTCTCCTGAAGCCGGACAAGCTGACGCCGGCCGAGCGGCGGGTCATGGAGACGCATCCACGCCTGGGATTCGACATCCTGCGGCCGTTCAGCGAGTACGGGAAGGTGCTCGATCTCGTGCTCACGCACCACGAGCGGTTTGACGGCCTCGGCTATCCGAACGGAACCGTGGGCCGGCGCCTGCTGTTGATCGCGCAGGTCATCCCCGTGGCCGACTCGCTCGACGCGATGACGTCCGCCCGAGCCTATCGCGGCGCGCGCTCCTGGGAGTCCGCCATGGAGGAGCTTCGGCGTGGCGCCGGCACGCAGTGGAATCCGCAGGTGGTCGAGGCGGCGGTGGCCGTCCTTGCGCAGGAGGACCGCGGGGTCGCGAGGCGCCCGAGCCCCACGGCCGCGATCGCCTAAGACTTCACCGGCCCGAAGCGGACGTCATGCTTCTCGCCCGGCGTCAGGAAATCCAGCAATCGCGACGCCTCATCGATGACCTCATGCCGCTCGCTTTTCGGGATGGGCTGGTCGAATGGAGTGATCACCAGACCGCCTCTGGCCGGCACCCACATTGCCCGGACAAAGCCGTCGAGCAGGACCGATCCCTGCATCACACCGTTGCTGCTGAACATCCCGAGATGCTTGCCGGGGGGCAGGATCCGTGTTCGGTCCGCGTGCGCGAGCAAGATGTTGTCGAAGTCGGGGAGCAATCTCACCGGCACTGGAAGCGACGGGTCTGGTCGCGGTGCACGAGGCAGGTCGAAGAGCTCGACCCCCTGCTCGTTGCGGAAGACCTTGAGGCGAGGCCGCAGCCTCTCGAAGGTCTCGCGCATCGCGAGGCCGGACCACAGGCGCATGTCGGCAGCTGACGCGGGCCCGAACGCGGCGAGATAACGGCGCGCGAGGTCGTCGACGTGAAACGCCGGGCCGGGCGGGCGGCCGAGCCACTTCTCGAACGTGGTCAGCGTGACAAGCCCTCTTCCGCCCCACAGGCCGCGCGGCGGCGTGAAGACCAGGGGTTCCATGTAGCGCACGCCGTAGGCCATGGTGGGCCGCATGTAACCGCGCTCCCCGAGGGGCATGAAGAGCGGTTTCATGCCCAGCGCGTCGCGGGCTGTGACGAGGTGGATGGTGTTGCGCATCAGCGACATGCGCACCGCGGCGCGGGTTTCGATCAGGCGCGACAGCTCCTGGTGGTGAAATCCCTGCAGCCGCGACCACAGGCCGACGTAAGGCAGGTTAGGTGCCTGCGCCTGCATGCCTACGAGGTGCTCGATGGTCGCCGCAGCAGACCGGCGGCGGCGTTCGAGCAGGAGCTGGCGCGCGAGCAGCGCGCGGTTCAGCGCGCGCCGGTCGAGAACCTGGGGCGGCACGGGGAAATTCTCCGCCCATGCCCCTCACCCTGCCCTCTCCCCTGAAGGGGCGAGGGGCCTAGAGGCCGGCCTGGATCTTGGCCTTCTCGCCCACCTTGCGCATCTTGTCGACCCGCTTTCGAAGGTCCTTGCGGCGCTGTTCGCCCCGGTCGGGATCGAAGAAGTAGGTCGCCGCGGCGGCAAGGCCCATCCACATCATCAGGCGGGTCAGCCTGAATCGCATGAACATCACATAGAGAACGAAGATGCAAAGCGCCAGTACTCGGCCATACTCCCGCCCAACAAAAAAAGGGGGCGCCTTGGCGCCCCCTGTAATTTCGCTGACCGCTACGGCGATGTTGTGAAGCCGAAGATGTCGGAGTTGCCGAAAGTCGGCGCGCAATCCTGCTGCGGTGCAGGTCTCGTCCCAACTGGCGGTATGCGGAGCGATTGGCGCCAGGCGTCCATCTTGGGGCAGTCGGCTGCCGCCCGCGTGTCGTTGTAGACCGCAGCGCCGTACGTACGGGTCGCCACGGCGTACACGTAGTCACCGAGGAATTCGCCCACGAGGTTGTTCTGACTCGAGCCTCGCGGATCGCCAGGGGCGCCGCGGATGACCTCGGTGAAAGCTCCGGTAGGTGTCGAGCCTGCTGACGAGGGCGCTTTGAGGAACACTCCGACCAAGGACCGCGGGTCAGTCGTATTGGTCCGGTACGGTGTCGTGAACGCGTTGTACACGACGTAGACGCTGGTTCCATCGGGTGAGATGGACGGCGCCGTGTAGTACCCGCGGTCGGCCGCGCCTTCAATTGTCCTTGGCGTCGACCACGTCTGCGCCTTGTCGGTCGATTCCGTGAAGTAAACATGCGGCTTGGTGATCTCGCCGCTCACATACGTCATGACGATCCGGTCGGTTGCGTCAGCGCCCGTCGGGGCACCGTTCGCGATGTCCACGCTCGGCGCCGGAGCCAGGTCGCTGCGCGCGCCGGCGATGCCGTCAATCACGGGCCGGTGGAGGACGGAGTCGACGGTCCCGGGCTGGGTCACCGGGCCCGCGACCGGCCGCGCCGTCGACCAGTTGGAGCCACCGTTCGTCGAGATGGAAACCAGCTCAAAGGCATCGTGACTCTGCGACGAAACAGTCCCGACGCCGAAGACGTAAGCGTTGCCGCTGCTGTCAGTCCGGATGGTGCAGCCGTCGAGGGGGTTGCGCTGGCTATTGTTGGCTGCTCCACCAATCGCGTGCTCGGTCCAGGTGTCTCCGCCGTCGCTTGAAACCGCGACCTTGAGCTGCGCGGGGGCGGCATTGGGGCTCTTCTCCTGGCCGATGAAGTTGGCCCAGCAGACATAGACGTTGCCGAAGAACGAGCTGGACGATGCGTTGTCGGCCCAGATCTGCTCCTTATCCGAGAAGGTCGTCGATGACTGCTGGGAAATCACCACCGGGTGTTGCCATGCGTTCTTGTCGTTGGCGGCGGCGCCGGCCACATTATCGGTACGCGAGACCGCAATGGCCTCAAAGCCCTTGAAGGCTTCTTCCGACCGGGTTGCGCCGAGGTTCGCGGTCAGGTTCGCGTAGTACAGCCGCGAGCCGTTGTTCCAACTGAACCCGTTGGCGCCAGGCTTCGGACCGAACGCGACCGCGGGGTCACCATCGGAGACAAGCCCGTCCTCAAAGTACCAGGGAAGTGTCCCGATCGACCCGGTTGTAGGCGTGCAGCCGGGCTCCGGCGGGGTGGGGGGCGTGTCGACCGTGCCCAGACATCCGCGGGCGGTCAGGCCCGTGTACGTGGGCTGGGTCCACGACTTGCCGGAGTTGAACGAGAAGTAGACGCCTGAGACGCCGACGCCGTTGGTGAACGGACAGGTCGTGTCGTCGCCCGCGTTGCAGGCCTCCATGTCGATGTTGTCGTTGGCCCCCGCGACCAGGATGTTCGGATGCTTGGCGTCAACGGCAAGCGCTGGTTCGTTCTGTTTATTCTGCGAGAACGGTGCCGCTGGACTGCCGGCGTTCACCGGCCCCGGATTGGTTGCAGCCGCAGAGGCTGTGGTCGCCACGAGGAGCGCGAAAATGGCCGCGACAGGAATCGCCGAAAGCTTGGTCATCCTTGTTCCCCCACAAACACACCCGCCGGCGTCGGTCTTTCGGTCAGTCTAACCACGCTCGGTTCTTTTCTTCAACCAGCGAATACGGAAGCCTTGGCCGAGCAGGTAGGTTTAGACGGTCATGACGCGCCGCGGTCTTTTGCTGTTTGCCGCCATGTGCGTGATCTGGGGCATCCCTTATCTCTTTATCCGGGTCGCTGTGGGCGAGCTCACGCCCGCGACCCTCGTCTTCGTCCGCACGGGCGTCGCGGCGCTGATTCTCATGCCTTTCGTGTTGCGGCGCGGCGGGCTGCGCGAGATCGGCCACCGCTGGGTGCCGCTGATCGCGTTTGCGGCGATCGAAATCGCCGGTCCATGGTTCTTCCTGTCCAGCGCCGAGCAGCACATCACGAGCGCGCTTGCGGGACTCCTGGTTTCGGCGGTGCCGTTGGTGGGTGTCGCGGTGGCGACCGCGCTTGGCAACCGAGAGCACCTGGAGCTCGGGAGCATGACTGGATTCGTGATCGGACTGGCCGGCGTGGCCTTGATCGTCGGCTTTGACCTGCGCGCGTCCGACGGTGTCGCGCTCGTCCAGATGGCGCTGGTCGTAATCGGCTACGCGGTTGCGCCGGCGATCCTCGCGCGTTACCTAACTGGAGTTCCGTCGGTGACAGTGATCGGCGTGGCGCTTGGGCTCTGTGCGCTGGGATATGCGCCGGCGGCGCTTTTGCAGTGGCCGCACTCCCTACCGAGCCTTGGTGTGATCGGATCGGTCGCCGTGCTGGCGGTCGTCTGCACTGCGATCGCGTTCCTGCTCTTCTTCCGCCTGATCGCCGAAATCGGCCCGGTGCGGGCCACAGTGATCACGTACGTGAACCCCGCGGTGGCCGCGATCCTGGGCGTGGCCGTGCTCCGCGAGAACCTGACTGTCGGAATGCTGTTTGGTTTCGCGCTCGTGCTTGCTGGATCGGTCCTGGCGACCCGGCGCCGGGCGCCGGCGGAGGCCTCCCGACGTGCCCCCGAAGCCCAGCAGGGGGAGGCCTGGTGAGGCTGCCGCGGTCGGCCCTGCTCGTGCCTACGGAGTCCCGGTTAGCTTGAGCCGGGGGGTGCCCCTGAGCCGGGCGCTCGTACTTCCCGCCGGCAGCACGTTTTCGGGTATGTGAAGCGGCTGGGTTCATTCGCGGCTCTGGTTACTGCCGTGGTGCCGATTCTGGCCGCAGCCGGCGGCGTCATCCTGCTGAGCGGTTGCGCGAGCTGCCAGTCAACCGTCCGTCAGCTTGCCGTGCCGGCCGTGGCCGCCGGGTCCTTCGACGGCGTCGAAGCTGACCAGACCGCCCACCGTCTGTACCTCGCCGACCGGACGAACGACAAGGTGCAGGCCATCGACATCTCCACTTCCCAGCCTCGATTCGCAGGCTCGATCGACGTGGGCGCCGCGCCGAATGGGCTGGCCGTGGCGCCCGAGCTGCATCGCCTGTATGCGGGCCTGTCCGGTGGCGACCTGGCGGTGATCGACACCCAGGCTGGCTCGCCCACGTACATGCAGGTGATCAAGACCGTCAACGTCGATACGGGCGACGCCGATCTCCTCGACTACAGCCCGAGCCTGCAGCAGGTCTTCGTCTCGACGGGGATAGGCGGCGATGTGGTCGGAGTCGACGCTGTCCTCAACGAGGTCAAAGTGCGATACATGCTGAGGTCGAACCTCGGCCAACCCCGTTACGACCCGGCGGACGGCATGCTTTACGTGACGACGCAGGGGACCGACTCTCTGCTGCGCATCGACCCGGCGAGTGGAAAAGTGGTGAACACGATCAAGGTCGTGGGCTGCCGCCCGAACGGCCTTGCGATCAACCCGGGTCGCCAGCTGGCGCTGACCACCTGCCGGAGCAGCGTCGCCACGGTCAACCTGCGGACCGGCGCGTGGGACGCGAACCGGGTGGTTGCGGGCGGCGACATCGTCACCTACGACGCGGCCGTCGATCGCTTCGTCGTCGCGTCGCCGCATGACAGGAACGACAGCGCAGTCGGCGTCTTCTACGGGGACGGGACGTTCCTGGGATCGGTGGCGGCGACGCCGGAAGCACACGGTGCCGCGTTCGACGCGCGGCGCGGTCTCGTCTATGCGCCGGGCGCCGCGGGTCTCATGAGCTTCGCACCGGGAGCCTGCGAGCCGCGTCCGGATGGGGCGCGATTCGCGGGGGGGATGTCCTTCTTCGTGGTCCCGCTATTTGCGGCCGCGCTGTTCCTGGTCTGGTATGCGCGGCGCCCGAAGAACCGTGAACCGGCCGGACCGACGTACGAGCAGCTCCGCCACGAGGACCTCGAGAACGAACGCAGGCGGATGCTCGAGCTCGAAGATTCGATCTTCGGTCCGATCAACCAGGGGCTGACGCCGGAGCCTTAACCCGCACCCCCGAGGTTACCTTTCGCCCCCGAGCCGCGAAGTACGAATCAGTAATCGCGGACGAAAGGCGAGGAGGTAGTGATGACGCCATTCAGGCGGCTCAGGGGACATGTCGAAAGGGCCTGTTGCCATTCGATGCATGACTGAGGCTCGAAATCGGATCCAATAGGAGGAAGAGACAGATGCGTGTGCTGATACTCGCCAAGGAAGACCATCAGGTCAGGGCGGCAACCCCACCGACGCCGGAGGAGATGGCGGAGTTCCAGAAGTTCAACGAAGAGCTGGTCAAGGCGGGGGTCGTGGTCGGGGATGGCCGCCTTCATCCGAGCTCGCAGGGCAAGCGCCTTCGATTCGACGGCAAGAAGCGGACCGTCATCGACGGACCGTTCGCGGAGACCAAGGAGTTGGTGGCCGGGTACTGGTTGTGGCAGGTGCGCTCGATCGACGAAGCCATCGAGTGGCTCAAGCGCGCACCCTTCGACGCCGGGACCTACGAGATTCGTCAGATCTTCGACACCGAGGGTATGTGACGGCAGCCACCGAGGCGCATCGTGCGATCGAAGCGATATGGAGGATCGAGTCGGCCCGGCTCATCGCCGGGCTGGCTCGCATCGTCGGCGACATGGGGACGGCCGAGGAGCTCGCACAGGACGCCCTGGTCGCCGCGCTGGAGCAATGGCCCACGGCAGGCGTGCCGGAGAAGCCTGGCGCCTGGCTGATGGGGACCGCGAAGCATCACGCGATCGACCTGATCCGCCGGCGGCAGACGCTCGAGCGCAAGCACGAAGAGATCGGACGCGACGTCGAGCGGGCTCAAGAGGGCATTGGCCTGGACGTGGCTATCGACGAGGACGTGGGGGACGACCTGCTCGGCCTCATTTTCATGGCCTGCCATCCGGTCCTTTCCAAGGACGCACGCGTCGCACTCACGCTCCGCGTCCTCGGCGGCTTGACGACGGAAGAGATCGCGCGGGCATTCCTGGTCCCGGTCTCTACCGTCGCCCAGCGCATCGTCAGGGCCAAGCGGACCCTCACCGAAGCGCGCGTCAGGTTCGAGGTCCCGGGCGGGGCCGAGCGCATGGCGCGCCTCGCCTCGGTCCTGGAGGTCATCTACCTGATCTTCAACGAGGGCTATTCGGCGACCGCGGGCGAGGATTGGACGCGACCTGGGCTATGCGAGGAGGCACTCCGCTTGGGCCGGATCCTGGCCGAGCTCGTCCCGGCCGAGCCGGAGGTCCACGGGCTCGTCGCCTTGATGGAGATCCAGGCTTCCCGTTTGCGTGCTCGGGTCGGACCGTCGGGCGAGCCTGTCCTCCTGCTCGATCAGGACAGAACGCGCTGGGATCGCCTGCTCATCCGCCGTGGGCTGACGGCGCTGGAGCGCGCGGAGAGGCTTGGGGGCGCCATGGGTCCTTATGCGCTGCAAGCTGCGATCGCAGCGTGCCATGCTCGAGCGGCGACCGCCGCGGAGACCGATTGGCCGCGCATTGTCGCGCTCTACGACGCGGTCGCCCAGCTGGCGCCGTCGCCGGTGGTCGAGCTGAACCGAGCGGTCGCAGTGGGGATGGCGTTCGGTCCGGCAGCCGGCCTCGATCTCGTGGACGGACTGGTGCGTGAGCCGGCGCTCGAGGCGTACCACCTGCTGCCGGCCGTGCGCGGCGACCTACTGCGAAAACTCGGCCGGTACGTGGAGGCGCGCGCCGAGTTCGAGCGCGCCGCGTCGCTGACCGAGAACGTTGCAGAGCGCAAGCTCCTGCAGAAACGAGCCGGCGAGTGCACCGCGGAGGGAACGGCCGGATAGAGATCCCGACAAGGAGCAGGCGATGCGCAGCAGCTCCGAAAACTTGGGCAATATGTTGGAGGCATCGTTAGAGCGTCTTGAACAGCTGGTAACGCGTGGGTCGGAGCCTTAAGGAGATCGGGTGAAATGATTAATGGCGCTCACGCAATCATCTACAGCCATGACCCTGAGGCCGATCGAACATTCTTCAAGGAAGTGCTTGGGCTGCATCACGTAGACGCGGGCGGTGGTTGGCTAATCTTCGCGCTTCCGCCTGCCGAAGTTGCCGTCCATCCCGCTGAGCCAGGAAAACCGGGTCACGAACTTTTTCTCATGTGCCGTGACATCGACGCCGCAGTGAAGGAGCTCACGGGTAAAGGAGTCACCGTCGAACCCCGGTCCCACGACGAACCCTGGGGACGTCTGGCATTCATCAGGTTGCCAGGCGGCGGAAAGCTCGGGGTGTACCAGCCGCGCCACCCGCGCGCTCTAAATGCGTCGGCGCCCGACACTCTGAGCTCGAAGCCGGTGAAGCGCAAGTCAACAAGTTCCAAGTCCCGCCCAAAATCGGGATCGACTGCGACCTTAAACCGCCGGTCTGGGTGATCCGAGAGTTTCAAGACCTGCATGATGCGAATCCGCGTCATGCGAATCGGCATTATGCGAAAGAGGGCAAATGGTGGACCCGAGGGGATTCGAACCCCTGACCTCTTGAGTGCGATTCAAGCGCGCTCCCAGCTGCGCCACGGGCCCACAGAGTTCACGGAGGGCGCTGAAATGGGAGTATACCCGCCGCTTCCTATACTCCCCTGAAGTGGCCTCGC
>VBFV01000001.1:0-4416 GCA_005881335.1 Chloroflexota bacterium | reverse complement strand
GGCGCACTGCGAGTACGGCTACACGACCTCGGTGCCGCTCAGCGTGCTGGACGGCGAGGACAACCTTCTTTGCTACGCGTGGAACGGCGAGGACCTCACCCCCGAGCATGGCTGGCCGCTGCGCCTGTTCGTGCCTTCCAAATACTTCTGGAAGTCGGCCAAGTGGCTGCGCGGGCTAGAGTTCATGGAACGCAACCGGCTAGGTTTCTGGGAGCAACGCGGCTATCACGACGAAGCAGACCCCTGGAAAGAAACGAGGTACTGGTAACGGTCTAGACGGGCCGCCGGTCGTGACCTTTACGACCGACTTCGGCACCGGCTCGCCGCTGGTCGCCGCCATGAAAGGTGTGGTGCTGGCGGGCTGCCCCCGGGCGGTGCTGGTCGACGTTTCGAACGAGGTGCCTCGGTTCGACGTTTCGGCGGGCGCATTCATGTTGTTCGCCGGCACGCGTCACTTCGCCGGCGGATCCGTCCACCTGGCGGTGGTCGACCCCGGTGTCGGGAGCACGCGGCGGCGCCTGATCGTGGAGGCGGGTGGCCGCTTTTACATCGGCCCCGACAACGGTTTGTTCGCGATCGTGATCGACGAGGTCGGCGTGCAGGGGGTCCACGAGCTGGCGGCGCGCCCGCATGCCGCACCGACGTTTGAGGGGCGGGACGTGTTCGCCCCGGCCGCGGCGGCGCTTGCTTCGGGTGTGCCGGTCGAATCGCTCGGTCCGCCGACAGATCCTCCGGTCGGCTTGCCCGACACCGGCCCGCGGGTGCTGTGGACGGACGGTTTCGGCAACCTGGTGACGAACCTCAAGCCGCCCGTGCGCCGTTTGCGCGTGCACAACCACGACATCACCGCGACCGCCAAGACGTACTCCGAGGCCCGGCCGGGCGAGCCGTTTGTGTACGTCGGCAGCATGGGGTATCTCGAGGTCGGGGTCCGCGAGTCGCGTGCCGACAGGCTGCTCGGCGCGCGGCCGGGCATGAAGGTGGAGACCATCTAGCCCGGTCTTAACAGGCTGGGTTGGCGCAGGAATTGTTCGGGCGTAGCTTTCGCCCGCTGTGGTTCGAGTGGTCTGCTTGCTTCTTTTCCTCCTCTCCCTGGCGGGCTGCTCGAGCCCGGCTTCCGCCACGCCTCCCTCGCCTCGCTCGAGTGCCGAGGTTCGGTTGTGGCAGGACGCGAGCATCTTCACCCTCGTCGATCGACTGATCGGTTCGGCGCACCGTCGGGTCATGGTCGAGATGTACGAGTTGGGACGCGCCGAGGTGGTGCAGGCGCTGGCCGCCGCGACCGCGCGCGGCGTCGACGTGCGGGTGATCACGGATCCGACGGTCAAGGCCAGCCGGGATTCGGCGGCGAAGCTAAATTCGCTGCACGTGCCCCAGCGTACATACCCGGTCGATGACGCGCGGCATCAGATCGACCACGTCAAGCTGCTCGTTGCCGACGGCGAGGCCGCGGTGGGCGGCATGAACTGGGGCCGGCACAGCGACCGCAACCACGACTACGTGCTCGAGATTCGCGTCGCGATCGATGTCGATCGGGTCGCGAGCATCTTCGACCAGGACTGGAACCTTGCGGGCGGTCATCCCTCGCCGCCGGCCGCGGTGGTCAGCACCGTGTCGCAGACGGCGCCGGGGAGCGAGATCCGGTTCGCGCTCGAGTCGGCGCTCTACCACGCCGCACATCGCGTGCTGGCCGAGGTGTACACGCTGACGGACGCCGAGGTCATCGCGGACCTGGTCTTCGCGCATCGCCGCGGCGCGGTCGTGCGCGTGGTGCTGGATCCCAACCAGTCATACAACCAGCGGGCGTTTGCGCTGTTGCGGCTAGGCGGGGTCGAGGTGCGTTGGTACCCAGTGCCGAAAGGGGTGCTGCTGCACGCCAAGATCGGGTTGTTCGACGGCGAGCTCGTGCTCGGTTCGGCCAACTGGACGCTGAGTGGCCTCGGGGTCAACCACGAGCTGGACGTCGAGACGGACGACGCGGGGGCGGTGCAGGCTTATGTGACGAGATTCGAGTCCGACTGGGCCCGATCCCGGAGTTAGCTCTGGGGTGGGGGTCCCGCTGAGCCCGGTCCTGGCGGTCCACCCGGACCCGCGGCCGGTGGCGGCAGCGAACCCGGTGCGGGCATGTTGCCGAAGCTGACCTGCGGCACCGCGCGGTCGCCTTCGTCCGCCTGGACACCGCGAACAGGCTGCGCAGGCTCTGCGACAGCACGTTCTCCGCCTGGCCGATCTTGGCCGGGTCGCCGGTCGCGCCCGCGGCGACCGCGTTGGCGCGGGCGTTGGTGACCGCCTCCAGGGTGCCCCGCTCGTGGCCCATGTAGCCGGAGACGGTGTTCACGAGGTTGGGGATCAGGTCATGCCGGCGCTTCAGCTCGACGTCGATCTCGGACCACGCCTCCTGGGTTCGGTTGCGGGCCGTGATGAGGCCGTTGTAGGTGAAGACCAGCCAGAGGACGACCAGAATGACGGCGCCGAGAAGGATCCACCAGCCCATCACTTACCTCCTAGGCGTGCGCGCGTCGCGCCCAACGGGTCTTCTTCAGCATTTTCTTGTGCTTGTGCTTGCGCATCTTCTTGCGCCGCTTCTTGATTACCGAGCCCACTCCAACTCCCAGTACGTGTTTGATCTAACGCTTGCGATACGGCCGCGAATCATACCGTACGCCGGATTCTTGCGTCGGCCGCGGCACCCTACACTCAGGCCGCCATGTACTTCACGGACGCCCACGAGGAGCTGCGCCTGCACATCCGCAAGTTCCTGGAGAAGGAGGTGCAGCCGCACCTCGAGGAGTGGGAGGAAAAGACCTTTCCGGACTCGATCTTCCGCCGCTTCGGCGAGCTCGGATTCCTGGGCCTGCGCTACCCACCCGAGTACGGAGGTCAGGGCGGCGACTACTTCTCGGCCGTCGTGCTCTCGGAGGAGCTGGCGCGGGCCGGCAGCGGCGGCCTGGGCATGGCGGTGGCCGTGCAGGCCGAGATGGCGACGCCACCGGTGTTCAAGTTCGGCACCGAGGAGCAGAAGCGGCGATGGGTCGTACCCGCGATCCGGGGCGAGCAGATCGCGGCCCTCGCCATCACCGAGCCCGATGCCGGCTCGGACGTCGCCGGCATCACCACCGTTGCCCGCCGCTACGGCGACGAGTTCATCGTCAACGGCCGCAAGATCTTCATCACCAACGGCGCCCGGTGCCACTGGGCGCTGGTCGTGACCAAGACCGACCGCGACCGCGGCCACTCCGGTTTCAACCTGCTCGTGGTCGAGAAGGGCACGCCCGGGTTTGAGGTCACGCGCACGCTGAAAAAGCTCGGCATGCACTCCTCGGACACAGCCGAGCTGCTCTTCGAGGACTGCCACGTCCCCGTCGCCAACCTGATCGGCGAGGAGGGGGAGGGGTTCAAGAACCTGATGTGGGAGCTCCAGGGCGAGCGCATGATCGCGGCCGCGGGCGCGATCGCCGGGGCGACACGCGTCTTCGAATACACGATGGAGTACGCCCGCAACCGCAAGGCCTTCGGCCAGCCGATCTCGAACTTTCAGGTCATCAAGCACAAGCTCGTCGACATGGGGACGAAGATCGCCTCGGTGCAGGCGTTCGTCTACCAGACGGCGAAGCTGTGGGACCAGGGCGAGTACCCGGTGCGCGAGATCTCGCAGGCCAAGCTCCTGGCGACGCAGGTCGCCTGCGAGGTTGCCGACGAGGCGATCCAGGTCCTGGGCGGCCACGGCTACATGAGCGAGTTCCCGGTCGAGCGCGCGTGGCGCGACGCCCGCCTGGCGCGCATCGGCGCCGGGACGGACGAGATCATGAAGGAGATCATCGCCAAGTCGTACGGGCTATGACCTCGACGTGATCGCGCCCGTCCTGTTCGCCGGCTGCAAGCCCGAGGTGGCCGCCTTTGAAGAGCGAATCCTGGCCGTGGGGCCGAAGGCACGGGCGGCGGCTGGGCGTCGTGCCGAGGTCGTGCGGCTGAGTGGGACGGCCTGGCCCGGGCTCATCGACTCCCACATCCACCTCGATGGGCTTGCCGACCGCAAGCTGTTCGTCGACCTGACGGGAAGCGCCAGCGTCGAAGAGGCGCTCGCCCGGGTGAAGGAACGGGCGAAGTCGCTGCCGAAAGACGCGTGGGTCGTCGGCGCGGGTTGGTACAACGACGTCTGGCCCGACGCGTCGTTTCCGTCCCGGCGCCGTCTCGACGCCGCCGCCGGCGGCCGCCCCGCGTACCTGCGGCGCAAGGACGGTCACTCGGCGTGGGTCTCGACCCGGGCGCTGCGCGTTGCGGGCATCGAGCGCTCCACCGAGGAACCGCCGGGTGGCCGCATCGACCGCGACGGCGACGGCGAGCCGACCGGCATCCTGCGCGAGACGGCGATGTCACTGGTCGAAAAGGAGCTGCCTACCTGGACGGAGTCGGAGC
>VBFV01000031.1 GCA_005881335.1 Chloroflexota bacterium | reverse complement strand
GTCGATGACCTCGGCGTCGATGTCTTCCTCCTCGAGCTGCTTGGCGGCCTCGTTGGCGAGCACGGCCATCCTGGAGACACCAACGATGGTCACGTCGGAGCCATTGCGGCGCAGCGCCGCCTTGCCCAGCGGCGTGGTGTAATCGCCGGCCGGGACCTCGCCCTTCACGTTGTAGAGGCTCATCGACTCGAGGAACATCACCGGGTTGTCGGAGCGGATCGCCGACTTCAACATGCCCTTCGCGTCCTCGGGCGTCGTCGGCGCGACGACGAGCAGGCCGGGGATCAGCCCGTACAGGACCTCAAAGCTGTGCGAGTGCTGCGCCGACAGCTGGTGTCCCGCGCCGCCGGGCATGCGGATCACCATCGGCACCTTGACCTCGCCGCCGAACATGTAGCGGATCTTGGCCGCGTTGTTGACGATCTGGTCGTAGGCGATGAGCGAGAAGTTGATGGTCATCATCTCGACCACCGGCCGCAGGCCCAGCATCGCGGCGCCGATCGCCGTGCCCACGATCGCCTCTTCAGCGATCGGCGCGTCGACCACGCGCTGAGGCCCGTACTTGTCGAGCAGCCCATCGGTGACGCGATAGGCGCCGCCGAACTTTCCGATGTCCTCGCCGATCAAGAAGATGGAGTCGTCGCGCTCCATCTCTTCGTTCAGCGCCTCGCGGAGCGCCACGCGGTAGAGCTTCTCCTCTGCTTTGACGGCGGTCGCCATCAGACCCTGTCCGCGCGGAGCTCGGGCCGGTCGGCCCACTCTCCCGCGTACGTGTACTTGTAGAGGTCGTCCGGGTTGGGGTCGGGGCTCTGGTCGGCGTATTCGATGATGTCGCGGACCTCGGCGTCGATTTCCTGGCGGACGCTCTTGAAGTACTCCTCGTCCGCGAGTCCGCTCTTCTCCAGCTCGTGCTCAAAGGCAACGATCGGGTCTGCCTTCCGATACTTCTCCTTGTCCTCCGCCGAGCGGTACTTGTCCGGGTCGACCACCGAGTGGCCCCGGAAGCGGTAGCAGAGCGACTCGATGAAACGAGGCACCGAGTCCTTGCGCGTCTTCTCGAAGACCTTGGCCATGTTGAGCGACTCATGGAAGGCCCCGATGTTGGTGGCGCCGTCGCCGAACATGCAGAAGATCACGTCCGGCTGCTTGCGGTACTTCACCGCCCAGGCGCCTCCGACCGCGAGCGGCAGGTGCCCGCCCACGATCCCGTAGCCGCCCATGAAGCGGCGTTTGTAATCGACGAGATGCATCGAGCCGCCGCGCCCATGCGAGGTGCCGGTCTCCTTGCCGAACAGTTCCGCCATCACAGCCTTCGGGTCCACGCCTCGCGCGATGGCGTGGCCGTGCTCGCGGTAGCTCGTGAAGATCCAGTCGTTGGCCTGCAGGGCGAGGATGCCGCCGACGACGGTCGCCTCTTCGCCGATGTTGAGGTGGCAGTAGCCACCGATCTTCGCTTTCGTGTACTGCTCCTGCGCGCGCTCTTCGAAGCGACGGATCAGCTGCATCTGGCGGTGCAGCCCGAGCAGGAAGTCGCGATTGTCCTTGGTCAGCTCGAGCGCCTTCGGGTTGACCGCGCTGGGAGCGGGGGGTGGGGAGGAGGAAGAGGGCTTGACGGGGGCGACCATTTGCTTTTCCCGATTCTCGTGCAACTCCTCCCCACGAAGTGGGGAGGTGGCGGCGGAGCCGCCGGAGGGGCTGTTCGCAGACCTCTTGTTAGGGATGTGAATGGCCCGACCCTGCGCCGCCAGCGCGGCCTCCATCAGCGACTCCGGCAGCGTCGGATGCGCGTGGATCGTGAGGTCGATCTGCTCGAGCGTCAGGCCGTTCTGGATGGCGAGCGTCGCCTCGGCGATCAGGTCGGTCGCGCGCGGCCCGATGATGTGCGCGCCCAGCAGCTTGCCCGACTCGGCATCGGCGATCACCTTGACGAATCCCTCTGTCTGGCCGAGCGTCAGGGCGCGGCCCGCCGCCGCGAAGGGAAACTTGCCGACCTTCACGGCAATGCCCTTTTCCTTGGCCTCTTTCTCGCCGAGGCCGACGTGGGCGATCTCCGGGTCCGTGTACACGCAGTTCGGCGCCGCGTGATAGTCGGGGACGCGGTCGCCGTGTCCGGCGATGTTCTCGACCGCGCACACGCCTTCGTAGGATGCAACGTGGGCGAGCATGATGCCGCCGATCACGTCGCCGATGGCCCACACGCCATCCGCGCTCGTGCGCAGGTGGTCATCCACCACGACCCGTCCGCGGTCCAGCTTGACGCCGGCCTTCTCCGCGTCGAGCCCCTGCGTGTAGGGAGTGCGGCCGACCGCAAGCAAGACCTGGTCCGCGTCGACCGCGCCGCCCTCGCCGCCGGTCGAGAAGCGCACCTGCAGAGCGCCGTTGCGTTTCACGACCTCGGAGACCTTGCTGTCGGTGTGGATCTCGCCACCGACTTTGCTCAGGTGCTTGGAGTAGACCGCGACCAGGTCGGCGTCGACCATCGCGAGCACCTGGGGCAGCATCTCGAGCACCGTCACCTTGCTGCCGAGGGCGGCAAACATCGCCGCGAACTCCATGCCCACCACGCCGCCGCCGATCACCGCGAGCCGGCGTGGCACCTCCTTCAGCTCGAGGACCTGGTCGGAGTCGATCGTGAGCTCGGCCCCGGGCAGCGGGATTCTCGCGACGGCGGACCCGGTCGCGATCACGATGTCCTTGGCCTGCAGACGATCGCCGGCAACCTCGACCACACCTTTGCCCGCGAGGCGAGCGCCGCCTTTGTAGGACGTGACGCCGCCTGCTTTGAGCAGGCCCTCAACGCCTTTGACCAGCTGGTCGACGACGGAGCCCTTTCGCTTCTGGGCGGCGGACCAGTCGAAGCCGACGTTGTCGGCGACGAGCCCGAACGCCGCTCCGTCCCTGGCCATCGTGTAGAGCTCGGAGGACTGGAGCAGAGCCTTGGTCGGGATGCAGCCCCGGACCAGGCATGTGCCGCCCATCCGGTCCTTCTCCACGATGGCGGTTCTGGCGCCGAGCTGGCCGGCGCGCAAAGCGGCGACGTAGCCCCCAGGGCCACCGCCGATCACGACTAAGTCAAAGGACCCGGCCATAGCTCCTATCTATACGAGATATCAGCAGAAATTATGCCTAGCGGTTCCGTCTGTCCGCCGCGCCGTTCGGACTGTACCGGTTGACGATCGGCATCCGCCGGTCGCGACCGAACGCGCGCGGCGTGATCTTCACGCCCGGCGGGGCCTGGCGGCGCTTGTACTCGCTGCGGTCGACCAGCTGGATCACGCGGGCCACGGTCTCCGCCCGGTGTCCGGCGGCGACGAGCTCTTCGGGACTCAGGTCGTCTTCGATGTAGCCGCGGAGGATCGGGTCGAGCTCGGCGTATGGAGGCAGGCTGTCGGTGTCCATCTGGCCGGGCTTCAGCTCGGCGGACGGCGGCTTGGTGATCACCCGTTCCGGAATCGCCGGGCCGAGCGAGTTGCGGTAGCGGCAGAGCTCATAGACGTCAGTCTTGGTGATGTCCTTGAGCACCGCGTAGCCGCCGGCGATGTCTCCGTACAACGTGCCGTAACCAGTCGCCAGCTCGGATTTGTTGCCGGTGCTCAGCACGATGTAGCCGAACTTGTTGGACAGGGCATGAAGGATGGTCGAGCGGATCCGCGGCTGCAGGTTTTCCTCCGCGACGCCCGGCGTGGTGCCTTTGAAGACCGGACCGAGGATCTCTTCGAATCCCTTGTGCGGCGGCTCGATCGAGAAGTCCATCAGCTGCATGCCGAGGTTCTCGGCCACCAGTCCCGCGTCCTCGAGACTTTCGGTCGAAGTGTGACGCGAGGGCATGCGGACGCCGATCACATTCCGCGCGCCCAACGCGTCACACGCGATGGCGGCGGTCAACGCCGAGTCGACGCCGCCAGACATCCCGATGACCACCTTCTCGAAACCCTGCTTGCGCATGTAGTCATGCGTGGCCAGCACGACCGCCGTGTAGATCTCGGCCGCGCCTTCCAGCGGTTGGGCCACGCGCGGGGTGATCGCGGGCTTGGTGACGGTTCGGTCGGCGCCGCCCACACCAATCTCGGTGACCTCGAGCTCCAGGCGCTCGGCTCCCTCGGCTTCGTGGCGGATCTTTTCCAGCGGACGGTGAACGGGCGTGCCGGTGTCGATATCGCACAGAAGCAGCTCCGGCTCGAAGGACGCGGCCCGAGCCAGAAGGCGGCCATGCGGGTCGAAGACCACGCTGTTGCCGTCGAAGACGAGCTCGTCCTGGCCGCCGACGGTGTTGACCCAGGCGACATACGCGCCGTAGTCCGCCGCCCGTCCGCCGACCATCGCCTCGCGCGGCGCGCGCTTGCCGTAGTGGTATGGCGAGCCGTTGATGTTGATGAGGACCTCCGCGCCGTGATGCGCCTCCCACGCCATCGGACCCGCGGGGAACCAGCAGTCTTCACAGACCGAGAGCCCGACCCGGGCTCCGCCGATCTCGATGATCGGGCTGCGGTGTCCCGGCTCGAAATAGCGCTTCTCGTCGAAGACCCCGTAGTTGGGCAGGAAGACCTTGTGATAGACGGCCTTGACCTCGCCGTCCTGAAGGAATGCGGCGGCGTTGAAAAGGTCCCCATCCTCATCTACGAACCCGACCACCACGGCGATACCCTTCGCCGCCTGGGCGATGACGCTCAGCTCGGCAAGGTTGTCGCGCACGAACGCCGGCTTGAGGACAAGGTCCTCAGGCGGGTAACCGGTGATCGCAAGCTCGGGGAAGCAAACGATATCGGCGCCGGCTTCGCGCGCCTTTTCCATCCAGCCGACGATCAGCTGCGAATTCCCGGCCAGGTCGCCCACCGTCGGGTTGACCTGCGCGAGCGCAATCCTCACAAGTCAATTTTGACGGGCCGGCGCAACCCGCCTCGGCACCCCGACAGGATCGCGTGCAATGGGCGAGAATAAATGCTGCCAGGCATGAGGCCCGTCCTCTTTGAGGTCTTCGGCGTCAAGGTCTACTCTCACCCCTTTTTCCTTGCGCTCGGCATCGTGGTCCTGCTTGCGTGGGTGGCATATGAAGCCCGGCGACGGAAATGGCCGCTCCAGGAAGTCGTTCCGATTGGTCTCGCCGGGTTTGTCGGAGCCATGGTTGGGGCGCGGCTCTCGATCCTCTTTTTCAATGGACCGTCGACGGCCCCGATCGTGCTCGACTTCTACAAGCTGTTCGATCCTCGGATCGGCCCCGGCTCGATCCTGGGAGCGATCGCCGGTGCATACATCGCGGGCTATGTGGCCAGCCGCTTGATTGGCAAGGAGGGCTGCGCATGCGATGCGTTCGCGCCGGCGATGGCCCTGGGCATGGCAGTCGGGCGAATCGGAGATTTTCTCTCCGGTGAGGACGGCCTCGGCAAACCGACTTCGCTCCCGTGGGGCGTCCAGCCTGTTGCGGGTTCGGATTACTTGGTGCATCCCGCGCCGCTATACGACGCTGGATTCAACCTGGTGTGGTTAGTTCTTCTGCCTCGCGCTCCTGGCCCTCGTCGCCGGATACTTCGTGCGGGCGCAGCGTCGCAGGCCGGCAACACAAGTTGTCTGAGGATCGGCCGCCCGACACCACACCGCCGCCGCATGAAGGACCTGGGCCCAATGCGGACGATTTCGACCCCAAACAACATATCTGGGATGGGCAGTTGTGGTGGACAGCGGATCGTCAGTACTGGTGGGACGGCTCGAGCTGGCAGTCGATGGACAATCCTTATTCAGCACCGGATTTTGTCGGGCCTTTATCCAAGCGTGGTCGACCCCCGGGCTGGTGGCGTGACTTCTGGCTTGGTTTCGTGGGCGTCATCGCCGGCAACATCGCTCTTGTCATCCTGATCGGCGCTTTGGGCGGTGCCGTCTATGGCCAGGCAGGTTCACTTCTTGCCCTGATGCCATGGGTGCTCAACTTCGGGGCCCTCGTCCTGTTCGCCATCATCCGGCCTCCAGTCGCACTTGGCATGTTGCTTGCGTACGGGATTGCTCTCGGCCTGGTTCTGCTGGCCGGGATCTTCATTGCGATCATTTGCTTCGGCGGCCGCGGCGGGGTGCCCTGACGTGGCGACTCGCGTCGACCGGCCCGACATCTTCTGGGAGCTGACCCGCAGCTTGTGCCCGGAATGCAAGCGGGTCATCGACGCCCAGATCCTGTTCCGCGAGAACCGCGTGATCATGCGCAAACGCTGTCCGAGCCACGGCTGGTTCGAGGCGCTGGTGTTCGGCGACGCCAAGCTTTACGCGGCAATCGCGCCGTTCAACAAGCCTGGAACTCTGCCGCTGCAGTTCCAGACCGTGGTCAGGGACGGATGTCCGCACGACTGCGGCCTCTTTCGTCGCGGCGGAGGGCACGCCCGAGGTCGTGCAGCTCTCCGGCGGCGAGCCGACCCTGCATCCTCTGCTCCCGGACTTCGTGGCAATGGCCCAGGACCGTGGGATCCGGCACGTGATGATCAACAGCAACGGGTTGAGGCTGGCGCACGACGACCGCCTTTTGTCCCGCCTCGCCGATCTGAAACCCACCGTTTACCTACAGTTCGACGGGTTCGACCCGGTAACCAATCTTGCGTTGCGCGGCCGGCAAGACCTGGTCGAGACCAAGCTCAAGACCCTTGACAGGCTGGCCGAGGCGGATGTGCGCGCGGTCCTCGTCGCGGCCATCGAACGAGGCGTGAACGACCATGAGATCGGCGCGATCGTCGACTTCGGGCTGCGCAATCCGGCAGTCTTCGGGGTCAATTTCCAACCTGCATTCCGCGCTCAGCGCCACCTTGCCATGGATCCGATGAACCGGATGACCATCCCCGACGTGCTCAAGTCATTGGAGCTGCAAACCGCGGGGCGCTTCCGGATGGATGACTTCGTGCCCGTACCGTGCTGCATGCCCACCTGCAACTTCGTCACGTATGCGCTGCTTAGCGGTGATGAGGTCACGCCGATCACGCGTCTGGTCGACGTCGAGGGTCACCTCGATTACTTGAAGAACCGGACTCTCGCGACGTTCGACCAGGAGATCCTGGCGACCCTCGAACGCTTGTGGAGCTCATCGGCGCCGGTCGGTTCCGACGTTTCGGCCGGCGACGTGCACCGCGCCGTTAATGGCGCGGCCTCGCGGTGTCCCGCCTGCCACGTCGGACTTCCGCTGTCGAGCCACGGTTCGACCGACCTGGCACGTCACGTTTTCATGGTGAACACACGCGACTTCATGGATCCGTGGACCTTCAACGTCAAGAACGTAATGAAGTGCTGCGTCGAGTTCATCATCCCGGACGGGCGCCTGATTCCTTTTTGCGCGTACAACTCGGTCGGCTATCGGGAGCAGGTGACCGCCCAGTTGAATAGGGTTGCGCGCACCCCTTAACCGCGACGACTGTTGCAAAAGGGGCCTATCCGAGCTGCCCGAAAGGCCCCAAACTGCGCACTCGTCGGTCGCGGCGGCGGGCTGGTCGTCTATGGGTGACGGCTACGATTTCTGCACGTGAGCTACTTCGAGCGCCTCCGCACGCTTTCCCGCGAGCGCCAAACCCTCCTGTGCGTCGGACTCGATCCCGACCCTGAACGCATCGAGGGCGGGGCGGCCGGCGCCCTGCGCCACTGCCGCGAGGTGGTCCGGCAAACCGAGGAGCATGTGTGCTGCTTCAAGCCCAACAGCGCTTTCTGGGAGCAGTACGGACCTGACGGTTGGGCGGCGTTGATGGAGCTGCGCGACGAGGCGCCAAACACGCCATTCCTGTTCGACGCCAAGCGCGGTGACATGGACAACACGATGCGGGCGTACGCGAAAGCGGTCTTCGGCACGCTCGCCATGGATGCCGCGACGGTGAATCCCTACCTCGGCTCGGACTCGCTGCGCGAGTTCACCCGATACGAGGACCGCGGCGTGTACGTGCTGTGCCGGACCTCGAATCCCGGAGCGAAAGATCTGCAGCACCTCGAGGCGGGCGGCGAGCCTGTCTATCAGCATGTCGCTGCGCTGGCCGAGCGGTTGAACGCGAGTGGGAACGTCGGGCTGGTCGTTGGTGCGACCGCCCCGACCGAGGTCGCTGACGTCCGCCGCGTCTCGCAACTTCCGTTTCTGCTTCCCGGAGTCGGGGCGCAAGGCGGTGACGTCGAGGCCGCGGTGCGCGCGGCCTGGAACGGAGACCCGGCGTCCTGCCTGGTCTCGGCCAGCCGCAGCGTGATCTACGCCACCAGCCCGGCGCGCGAGACCGCCGCCCTGAAGGCGCAGATCAACGCGGTGATCGGCGTGCGCCGGTGACCGAGGGACGGCACAGCGCACGCCTGGTCCTGCAGGGCCACATCATCGACTCGATGATGCTGCCGCAGGTGATGGACCTGGTCATGGACCTGGGTGGCAACTTCACGGTCGAGGAGCTGAAGGTCGGTCAGCACAAAACCGACCCGTCGATCTGCCGGATGGAGGTCTATGCCGAAACGGCGGAGCTGCTCGACCGGATCGTGCAGCGTGCTCGCGCCCTCGGCGCGACGGCCGAGCACGAGCAGCCCGTGCGCGTAGACAAGGTGGCGCACGACGGAGTGTTTCCCGAAGGCTTTTACTCGACGAGCAACCTGCCCACGGAGGTGCTCGTCGACAGCCGCTGGATACCGGTTGAGAACATCGAGATGGACGCCGCGATCGCGGTCGACCGCAAGGCAGGTCGCGCCTGGTGCATCGTCTTCCAGGACGCGAAACCAGGGATGGAGGTGGTGATCGGCCATCAGGGCGTGCGCGTCACGCCTCTCGAGCGCTCCAGGCAGACCGAGATCTTCAGCTTCATGGGCAGCGAGGTGTCGGCCGAGAAACCGAAGAAGGTTCTCATCGCCGGCATCGCGCATGAGATGCGCCACGTACGAGAGGCGGGCGGGCGCATCCTGGTCGTGGCTGGACCCGCCGTGGTCCACACGGGGGCGGGCGTTTATCTCTCGCGCTTGATCGAGCTCGGTTTCGTCCAGGTGCTCTTCGCCGGCAACGCGCTCGCCGTCCATGACGTCGAGTCGGCGCTGTTCGGCACGGCTCTGGGGGTGAACATCGAAAGCGGCCTGGCCATCGAGCATGGGCACGAGCACCACATGCGCGCCATCAACCGCGTCCGCTCGGCCGGTGGCCTGCGGCAAATGGTCGAGCGCGGCGAGCTGCGCTCGGGCGTGATGAAGTCCGCGATCGAGCACGACGTCGAGATCGTGCTGGCGGGGTCGGTCCGCGATGACGGTCCGCTTCCGGACGTGATCACGGAGATGGTCGAAGCGCAGCGACAGATGCGAATCGCGCTGCGGGGAGTGCGCATCGCGCTGATGCTTTCGACCATGCTGCACTCCATCGCCACCGGCAACATGCTGCCCGCGGGCGTGCGCACCGTATGTGTCGACATCAACCCGGCTGTCGTGACCAAGCTCGCCGACCGCGGGAGCTGGCAGTCGATCGGTCTGGTCACCGACGTCGAATCGTTCTTGCGCGAACTGGCCCTGGTCATGGAAACTGAGCGCCATGGGTAAAGGACGCGACAAGCAGGGCCGTGAGGCAAAGAAGAAAAAGAAAGCCAAGCTGCCAGGCGCCGCGGTGCCGTCAAACGTCCAGTTCCGGCACCACTCCGTGGTGGTGAACCAGCCCGAGACGCCGCCCCGGTCGACCGAGTAAGCCGCCCCGGCATCTTCGCCGCGATCGGCCTTCTGGGCGGCCTGCTCGGAGGTCTCTTGGGTGTGGGCGGCGGCTTCGTGCTCGTCCCGCTGCAGGTGCTGTGGGCCGGTGTGCCACAGCGGTTCGCCAACGCGAACTCGCTCGTGGCGATCATCCCGATCGCCATCGCGGCGCTGCCCATCTACTACTTCCGCAAGGGGTCGCCGCAGGTCGACCTGCACGCTGCGCTCTTCCTCGTCATCGGCAGTGTGGTCGGCGCCTACCTGGGGGCGAGGGTGCTCAGCCGGATCCCGGACCGCGAGCTGAAGATCGCGGTGGCGGTGGTCCTCGGTGTCGTGGGGATCAAAGAGCTGGTGCTTCCGTGAGCTGGGGCGACGTGCTGCTGATCGCCGGTGGGCTCGGCGCGGGGTTCCTGAGCGGGACGATCGGCATCGGCGGGGGCCTCCTCTTCGTGCCCACGATGACGGTCGGCTTCCGGCTGTCGCAGGCGGTCGCCCAGGGCACGTCGCTGGTCGCCATCGTGCCGACCGCGATCGTGGGCGGCTTCACCCACCTGCGCGAGGGCAACGTGCTCATCCGTCCGGCCCTCTGGATGGGCGGTGGGGGGGTGGTGGGGGCCGTGATCGGGGCGCTGGTGGCCGTGGAGGTGCCCGGCCCGATCCTGGCCCGCGTCTGGGGGGCTTTCCTCGTCGTCAGCGCCTACCGGCTGGGGATCCAGGCGATCAGACCCTCCTCCCCAACGCGTTAAGGCAATTGACACCATGACGCGCCGCGGCGTAGCGTTTGTCCCCGGAAACGGTACGTACGAGTACTGATGCGTTAATACACCAGGAGCGCGAGGACAAACATGATTTCGTTCGAGCTGAGCGACGAGCAGAAGGAGATCCGAGACTGGGTCCATAGCTTCGCGGAGAAGGAAATCCGCCCGGTGGCCCACCAGTACGACGAATCCGAGGAATTCCCGTGGCCGATCGTCAAGAAGGCGGCCGAGGTCGGGCTCTACGGCACCGAGTTCCTGCAGCAGACGTACGGCGACGGCACGGGCATCATGCCGGCGCTCGTCGCCGAGGAGCTGACCTGGGGCTGCGCGGGCATCGCGCTGGCCATCCAGGGCACGGGCTTGCCGGTGGCGGCCATCTTCTCCCAGGGCACGCCAGAGCAGATCTCGACCTGGATCCCGGCCTGCTTCGGGACTCCCGAGAAGCCTGCCCTGGGCGCCTTCGCGGTGACCGAGCCCGACGCCGGCTCCGACGTCTCGTCGATGAAGACACGCGCCATCCGCAAGAACGGCGACTGGGTCATCAACGGCCAGAAGATTTTCATCACCAACGGCGGGATCGCCGACGTCCACGTCGTCGTGGCGGCGGTGGAGCCCGAGCTGGGGACCCGCGGGCAGGCGAGCTTTGTCGTGCCGCCCGGCACGAAAGGCCTCCGCATGGGCAAGAAGGAAAAGAAGATGGGCATCCGCGCCTCGCACACGGCCGAGGTGCTGCTCGAGGACTGCACTGTCCCGCTCGAGAACGTGCTCGGCGGCATGGAGAAGCTCGAGGCCAAGCTGACTCGTGCGCGCGAAGGCAAGCACTCGCGATCCTCCGTCGCTCTGAAGACGTTTGAGCTCTCGCGGCCAATCGTCGGCGCCCAGGCGCTGGGCATCGCGCGCGCCGCGTTTGAGTTCGCCCTTGACTACGCCAAGCAGCGCAAGCAGTTCGGCCGCACGCTGATCGAGAACGAGGCGATCGCTTTCATGCTCGCGGACATGGCGACCGAGATCGAGGCCACGCGGGCCTTGATCTGGCGGGCGCTGTGGGAGGGCCGCAATGGCGGTGAGTTCACCAAGGCGGAGGGCTCGATGGCCAAGCTGAAGGCCGGCGAGGTGGCGGTCAAGGTCACCGAGCAGGCGATCCAGATCTGCGGCGGCTACGGCTACATCCGTGACTTCCCGGTCGAGAAATGGCACCGCGACGCCAAGATCTACACCCTTTTCGAAGGCACCAGCGAGATCCAGCGCCTGGTCATCTCGCGGGCGCTCGCAGCCGGGTAGGTCGATGGCGGTCCCTTCGGCCCAGCTGCGGCGGGACGCGAGGGTCGAGCGGCGCCGCCTGCGGATCGTGGAGGCCGCGCTGGCCTTGTTCGCCGGCCACGGCTACACGGTGACCTCGGTCGACGACATCGTGACCCGAGCCCGGGTCTCCAAGTCCGCGTTCTACGAGTTCTTCGAGTCGAAGGAACACTGCTTTCGGGAGCTGCTGGCCGAAGAGGGCGGCGCCCTGATCCACGACGTGTTGACCACCGCGGCGACCGGGCACGACCATCACGAGCGCTTGCGGCTCGGCATCACCCGTTTTGTGGTGTCGTGCTTCGAGCGGTCCGACGTGGCGCGCTTGTTGATCGTGGAATCGGTCGGTTTGAGCGCTGACGTGGAGGCGCTGCGCCACGAGCTGCAGGCCAGGTTCGCCGACGCCGTCGCGGAAGAGGTGCGCCACGCGATGACCCACGACGCCTTTTACGAGGACAAGGACCCTGCGGTGTTCGGGCGGGCGGTGGTGGGGGCGGTGAGCGACGCCGTCGGCTACTTCCTGACCCACCCGGGCGTCGATGCCGACTCGCTGGCCGCGAGCCTGTGCGTCATCTTCGCCCCCTAGAGCCGCAGGAGCTTCAGAGCCAGCAGTACCACTGCGACCGCGATCAGGGCCACGCCCGCGGCTTGCTCTGATCTCTCGCGGATCTCTTCACCAAGGCGGCCGCCAAACCTGAGCCCGACCTGGGCCGCTATGAACGCTTGGACCGCGATCCAGATCACGGTCAGGGCGATGGGCAGGCCCAGGAGGCCGGCGCTCAGCCCCACCGTCAGCTCGTCGACGCTGATGCTGAGGCCGAGGTCGAGGATGGCCAGGCCGCGGGCGTGGGCCAGCAGTCGGAGCCGTTTCTGTTCGCCTGCCTCGTCCTGGCT
>VBFV01000030.1 GCA_005881335.1 Chloroflexota bacterium | reverse complement strand
ATGCGAGGGACCTGATCGGCCTGGTACGCGGAGGCTATCGGGTCAGGCGCGCGGCCATCGTGGATATGTTTCCGCAGACCTATCACATCGAATCGGTCGCGTTGCTCGAACGAAGCTAATGAGAGGAAACCCATATGGTTTCCTCTCATCGCGCGTGCGGCTTCGCCGCAGGCGCTGCTCTCCTTCCGGTATACGGTTGGGATTGTTTAAGTAGCCACTCGGTGCCACGTTTGGCAGACGTCGAAGGCATAGTCGCGGCCGGGTTGAACCCGGCCGCCAACGCAAGGCCGGGAGCTAGGGTCGGTCCAACCTCTGGGCGAACTTGACGACCACGAGGCGGAGCCGCCCTGGGCCGAGCGACCTGACAACCATCGTCAGGATCGGCCTCAGAAGCTGCATGTCGGGCCAAACGGAACGTAGGCGGGGACGGTTACGCCCGATTTCAACCTCGGCAGCTTAAAGGATGGGGGCCTGATTACGTACGCCCGTGTACGAATTCGCCCAGGCGCCGAACTCCCTCCGCGAGATCCGAATCCGAGCTGGCCAGGCTGATCCGGACCGCATCGCCGGCCACCTCGCCAAACGCCGTGCCGGGAGCGACGCTCACCCCACGCTCCCGAAGCAATGCGAACGCGAACTCGCGCGAGGGCATGCCGCTTGGAGAGACGTCGGCCATGATGTAGAAAGCGCCGGTCGGCGTGGCGATGTGCAGCTCCGCTTCCTTGAGCAGGCCGTCGACCAGGTCCCGGCGGCGGCGGTAGGCGCCCACCATCTCGGCGACGCAATCCTGCGGACCGACGAGCGCGGCTTCGGCGGCCACCTGCGAGATGGTCGAGACGCACGAGGAGTTCGATTCCAGGACTTTGGTCGCCGTGTCGATCAGCTCGGCCGAGCCGGTCACGTAGCCGAGGCGCCAGCCGGTCATCGAGTAGGTCTTCGAGAAGGTGAAGGCGGTCGCGATGCGTGGATCGTCGGGCGCGATGGCGGCCGGACTGGTCCACGACCCGTCGAGAAGGATCTGGTCGTAGCACTCGTCGCTGAGCAGCCACATGTTGTGGCGCTGCGCCAGCTCGATCAAGGCGGTGATCGTTTCGAGTGGATAGACCGCGCCGGTCGGATTGTTCGGGCTGTTAACCACGAGGACCTTGCAGCGCGGGGTGACGAGAGCTTCGAGCGCCTCGAGGTCAGGCTGAAAGCCGGACGCCGGTGGACACGGGTAATAGACGCCGCGCGCGCCGAGCCACGGCAGCATCATTCGGTAGTTCGGCCAGCCGGGGTCCGGCAGGAGCACCTCGTCGCCTTGCTCCACGAGGGCGGCCAGCGTGGCCGCGATCGCTCCAACCCCACCCGGCCCGCAAGCGATGTTCTCGGGCGAAGTCTTGATGCCGTTCACCCGCGCGAGCTTGTCGACGAGCTTTTCGCGGAGCGAAAGAATGCCCTGTGTGTGCGTATAGAAGGTCTTGTTCTCGTCGATGGCGCGCTTGCCCGCGTCCTTGACGTGCTGGGGAGTGGGGAAGTCGGGCTGGCCGACGTCGAGCCGGATCGTGCCCGGCCTTCGCAGCGCCTCGTTGGCGATCTCGCGGATTCCCGAGTGGGCCATCTCCGCAGTTCCACCGGCCAATGAAGGCAGGGCGATTCGGGCCCCGAGCTCGAGATGCCCGCCATCGGCATGACCGACCACGGCGTCATGTACGGGGCGATCCATTTCTACAAGGCGTGCAAGGACGCCGGCATCAAGCCGATCATCGGCTGCGAGGTCTACGTCGCCCCTCGCTCGCGCCTCCTGCGCGAGGGCCGCGTCGATCGCGACCCCAACCACCTCACCTTGCTCGCGGCCGACCACGAGGGTTACCTGAACCTCATGCGGCTCTGCACGGTCGGCCAGATGGAGGGCATGTACTACAAGCCCCGCATCGACAAGGAGATCCTGGCCGAGCACTCGAAGGGATTGATCGCGCTATCAGGCTGCTTGCAGGGCGAGGCGGCGATGCGGATCGTCGAAGGCGACGTCGACGGCGCGCGCGAGTCGGTCGCTGCGTACCGCGACATCTTCGGCAAGGACCGGTTCCTGCTCGAGGTCCAGCGCCACGGCATCGACAAGCAGGCCGACGTCAACGCCGTGCTGGTGCGGTTTGGCCAGGAATTCGGCCTGCGTCTCTGCGCGACCAACGACCTCCACTACGTGCACCGCCACGACTCGGAGGCTCACGACGTTCTCCTCTGCCTGCAGACCGGCGCTCGCTTCAACGATCCCAACCGATGGCGATTTTCGACCCAGGAGAACTATCTGAAGACGCCGGCCGAGATGATCGAGACGTTCCAGGACCTGCCCGAGGCGCTGGCGACCACCCTCGAGGTCGCGGACCAGGTGAACCTCAAGCTCTCGCTCGGCGCCACGCTGCTGCCGCCCTTCGATGTTCCCGACGCCATGACCCCGGACCAGTACCTGCGTCAGCTCGTCATGAAGGGCATGGAGTGGCGATTCGGACAGCCGGCTGCGGGCGCGAAGGAGCGGGCGGAGCAGGAGCTTGCGGTCATCAGCCAGACCGGCTACGCCTCCTACTTCCTGATCGTCTGGGACTTCTACAACTTCGCGCGGCAGAACGGGATTGTCGTCGGGCCGGGGCGAGGCAGCGCCGCGGGCAGCCTCGTCTCGTACTGCCTGGGCATCACCAACCTGGATCCGCTCAAGCACGGACTGATCTTCGAGCGGTTCCTGAACATCGACCGTGTCTCCATGCCGGACATCGACTGCGACTTCTCCGTCGAGGGACGCGAGAAGGTGATTCGCTACGTGTCCGAAAAGTACGGCTCCGACCGCGTGGCGCAGATCATCACGTTCACCACGATGGCTTCCAAGGCCGCCATCCGGGACGTCGGCCGAGTGCTCGAGGTCCCGCTTCGCGACACCGACCGGCTGGCCAAGCTCGTGCCGGTGTGGCAGGGCCGGTCGAAAACTCTCGAAGACACGATCAAGGAAGTCCCCGAGTTTCGCGAAGCCTACGAGTCAAGCGAGGAGGCGAAGCGCCTGGTCGACGTCGCGCGAACACTGGAGGGCGTGTCGCGCAACGTCAGCACGCATGCCGCGGGCGTGGTGATAGCGCCCGAGCCGCTGGTTCGCTACACGCCGCTGCAGTACGGCCCTGGACGCGAGGCAGTGATCACGCAGTACGACATGAAGGCGGTCGGCGATATCGGCCTGCTGAAGATCGACTTCCTGGGCCTGCAGAACCTCGACATCATCGCCACGTGCGTGAGGTTGATCAAGGAGCGGCGGGGCATCGACATCGACCTCGAGCACCTGGAGTTCGACGACGCCAAAACTTACGAGCTCATCTCCACCGGCGACACGCACGGCGTGTTCCAGCTCGAAGGCGCGGGCATGCGGCGGATGTTGATGGACATGCGGCCGCAGAGCTTCGAGGACGTGTCGGCGGCGATTGCCCTGTTCCGTCCTGGCCCGATGGTCAACATCCCCGCCTTCATCGCGCGCAAGCAGAGCCGCGAGCCGATCGAGTACATGCACGAACGCCTCGAGCCGATCCTTCGCGAGACGTATGGCGTGATGATCTACCAGGAGCAGGTGATGATGGCCGCTCGCGAGCTGGCCGGGTTCACCATGAGCGAGGCCGACATCCTTCGTGCCGCGATGGGCAAGAAGGACAAGGCAAAGATGGCGAAGCTGCGCACCAAGTTCGTCGACGGGACGATCGAACGTGGCATCCCGAAGGCGACGGCCGAAGCGCTGTTCGACGGCATCGCGAAGTTTGCGGAGTACGGGTTCAACCGCGCCCACTCGGCCGCGTATGCGGTGATCAGCTATCAGACCGCGTACCTGAAGGCCAACTTTCCGATCGAGTACATGACGGCGCTGCTGATCCACATGGAAGGCAGCGCGGACCGCGTGGCGACCGCGATCGTCGACTGCAGGCTGAGGGGCATCGACGTCCTCGCGCCAGACATCAACCAATCCCGGACGGACTTCTCGATGACGGACGGCCGGATCCTGTTCGGGCTGGCCGCGATCAAGAACGTCGGCCGCCACGCTGTGGAGAGCATCGTGGGACTGCGCGACCAGGACGGACCTTTCAAGTCGCTCGAAGATCTCTGCGAGCGCACGTCGGCGATCCAGGACGTCAATCGGCGGGTGCTCGAAGCATTGGTGCAGTCGGGGACGTGTGACACGCTGGGCGAACGAGCCCGGCTGATCGCGGCGCTCGACCACGCGGTGAGCCGCGCGGAGCGCGCGCGCCGCGACCGCGAGTCCGGCCAGACCTCGCTTCTCGATATGGTCGGCTCGCCGGAAACCCACGCAGAGGATTACGGCTTGACGATCGACGTCGCGCCAATGGCGGGCGATGAAAAGCTGCGCCTCGAGAAAGAGCTGCTCGGCCTGTACCTGAGCGACCACCCGCTGCGCCGCATCTCCGCGGAGCTGGCGAAGCTGTCGGACACCCAGGCGGTAGAGGTGACCAGCGCGCTGCAGGACACCGAGGTGCGGGTCGCCGGGCTCGTGCGCGAGGTGCGGCGCGTCGTGACGCGCAAGGGCCAGATCATGGCGTACGCCACGCTCGAGGACCTCACCGGCGCGGTCGACGTCGTCCTGTTCCCGCGCGTGTTCGAGCAGACGCGGTTGCTGTTCGAGCCGGACAAGGTCGTGGTCGTCCAGGGCAAGGTGGACGCTCGGGCCGGCAGCACACGCGCCAGCGGCGCGGCGGCCTCGCCTGTGGAGCCGGAGCTGGAGACCGAGGTCGAGACGGCGTCGGTGGTCGCGGACATGGCGTGGCTGTGGGACGACCCCGAATGCGTGCCCGTCTCGCGTCGGCAGCTCGTACACGTGCGAATCCCGAGCGGCGAGTCGGGCCTGGCCGAGCAGCTCGAAGCAGTTCTCGCGCGCCACCCTGGCACCGACGAGGTCGTGCTCCACGTGGTCGTCGGCAGCCGCGAGGTGGTCGTGAATGCCGATCGTTATCATGTCCTGGCCGGTCCGGCGCTCGTGGCCGAGATCGATGAGCTGGTCGGTCAGGCCGCGACGCGACTCGAGACGGTGCGGCCGAAGGCGCAGGCCAACGGCAATGGGTATGGACGGGGTAATGGCGAGCGAGGACGAAGAGGCTAGCGGTCGCTACATCGTGGTCAAGGCGCTGGAGGACGGCGTCGTGATCATGGGTCTGACCCGAGGCAAGGACACGCGCTCACACCACTCCGAGCGACTGGACGCGGGCGAGGTGCTGGTGGCGCAGTTCACCGAGCTGACCGCCGCGATCAAGGTCCGGGGAAAGGCCGAGATTTTGACCGACGTCGGGAAGGTCGAGTCGGGCAGCTAGCTTTTCACCGGAAGGCCGGCCGCCTTCCAGGCGGCGAAACCGCCGATCACGTCGGTGGCGTTGACCAGGCCGAGGTCGAGGAGCGAGGCGGCCGCCAGGCTCGACGAGAAGCCCTGGTTGCAGATGACGATGACGCGAACGTCGTGGTTCTTGGCCTCAGGAATGCGTGACGGTGAGGTGGGGTCGAGGCGCCACTCGAAAACTGTCCGATCGACCACCAGCGCGCCGGGGATCTCGCCGTCTCGTGTGCGTTGCTCCGAGGTTCGCGTGTCGACGAGCAGGGCACCCTGGGCATGCTCGGCGGCCGCCTGCTCAGGCGTCACTCGACGCAGCCGTTGCCTTGCCCTGGCGAGCACCTGATCGATGCCTGACATGAATCTGGCCGTCAGTATCCAGCAGATAGAATCGAAGCGCAGCCCGCCCACGTAGCTCAGGCGGTAGAGCATTTCCTTGGTAAGGAAAAGGTCCCCGGTTCGAATCCGGGCGTGGGCTGCACTCGGTTTCCAGGCTATAGCGCGGAACTTCCGCACGGCTGGCGCCAGCGGCTCCTTTCGAGAGCCGCTCGATACGCACCGCTGGCGTCACAGGTGCGTGTAAGGCTGGACCTGAATCGGTCTACCGGTCGACCGGTAGAGCCTCGAGCTTGTAGCGGCCTTCCTCCTCGACGACCCTGATTCCGCCGCCCTTTGCCACCGGCTCTACGACCACACCGGTTAGGCCGAACACGGCGGCCTCTGTGGTCGGCGAGTGGCCGACAACCAGCGCGCTGCCTTTCTCATGTAGCGATTCGAATACTGACTTCAGCGCTGCTCCAAGGAGCGTGGCCTCCTGATCCACCAGGTCGGCGTCTACCTTTCTGAATGCATTCAGATCCTTGCCCTGGGCGTTGCGGGCTGCCGCGAACCAGCGGTCTTCGACTTTTGATCTAAATCCGCTGTTGACGATTACGCCAGCCGTTACCGCTCGACCCATGCCGGCAAGAAAGCACGCGGCTGTCTGTGTGGCGCGCTGCGCACCTGACGAGATCAACACGTCATAGCCGCCCGGCAATCGTCGACCGATCTCGACCGCCATCTGTACCCCTTCCGCCGTGAGTACGTCGCCGTCTGCGTCGGTGTGCCTCCGGAGTTCAACGGTTCGAGCCACGCTTACCTCCTTTCTCTCAATATGCACATCCTCGAGCCCTCAGCAACCGGAAACGCGCTGACCGATCGGAGGCGCGCTTACGAATGGCGTCCAGGTTCCAGCTCTGCTGGCACTCGGCGCCGAGCATCCGACGCTCCAAACAGCGCACAAAACGGGCGGTTTGCACGAAACGAGCTAGATCGACACATTTCTAAACATCCCTCGGGCAGCTAGATACGGGGCCGAGTGCTAACGTTTCCCGACTTCGGTGTTCGGGAGGAAGTTTGTGACCATCTCAAGTCTTCGCCGTTCGCTGCTGCCATTCGCGGCCGGCACAGCGTTCCTTATTACTCTCACGCCCGCGACCGCAGCTCATGCCGCCAGCCCGCCCCCGACGCCCGTCCAGACCGGGGCTCAGGTTTCACCTGCTGTCCACATGGACGTCTCGCAGCCGCTGCGCGACATGATCGAGAACCAGCAGGACCAGCAAGGCAACCACGAGAACCATCCGGCCAAGCCTTACCACCAGCCCGGCTTCGGCAAGAGCGCCACCAGCGGCACGCCTTCCTCTACGACATCGGCCGCGATGCCCGCCACGGCGCTCAACTTCGACGGTGTCGGCAACGGATTCAGGGGCCCGCAAGGAACCTTCACCGTCAACTCGGCCCCTCCCGATACCAACCTCGCCGTCGGACCCAACCACGTGGTCGAGATCGTGAACACGGATTTCGCGATCTTCAACAAGTCCGGTTCGACGGTCTACGGTCCAGTGCAGATCAACACGCTTTGGAGCGGCTTCGGAGGCATGTGCCAGGCCGACAACGACGGCGACCCGATCGCGAAGTACGACTCGATCGCCAACCGCTGGGTGATCAGCCAGTTCGCCATCACTTCGCCCAATCCCAACTACCTGCAGTGCGTCGCCGTTTCCACGACCGGCGACCCGACTGGCACCTATTACCGCTATTCCTTCAGCTACGGCAACCAATTCCCGGACTACCCGAAGATGGGAGTCTGGCCGGACGCCTACTACATCACCTTCAACATGTTCAACTCGGGCGGCAACACCTTCCTCGGCGGCAAGGCGTGCGCCTACGACCGCGCGAGGATGCTGTCCGGTGCCGCCGCCACCCAGCAGTGCTTCGATACGGGCATCACGTACGGCGGACTCCTGCCCTCGGATCTGGACGGCTTGAGGTCCGCGCCGGCCGGCTCCCCGAACTACATCGTCGCCGACGGGGCCGGTTCCAACCAGCTGGCTTACTGGAGCTTTCACACCGACTGGACCAGCCCGGCCAACACGACGCTGACCGGTCCCACGACGCTGGCCACCGCCGCGTTCACACCACCGTGTAACGGCGGCGGCACCTGCGTCCCGCAATCTGGGACGAGCCAGAAGCTGGACACGCTTGGCGACCGCCTCATGTATCGACTCGCGTACCGCAACTTCGGAGACCACGAAGCGCTCGTGATCAACCGCAGCGTGGTAGCCGGGAGCTCGGTCGGCATCCGGTGGTACGAGCTGCGGACCGCTGGCGGCAACAGCCTCAGCATCTTCCAGCAAGGCACGTACGCGCCTGACTCCAACTATCGATGGATGGGCAGCATCGCCCAGGACGCATCGGGCAACATGGGACTTGGCTACAGCGTCAGCAGCAGCGCGCTGCATCCTCAGATTCGCTACACGGGCCGCCTGGCCGGCGACGCGGCGGGCACGATGACGCAGGGCGAGGGAACGATCATCGCCGGGGCCGGCTCGCAGAACGGCGGCTTGAGTCGCTGGGGTGACTACAGCGCGATGTCGGTCGATCCCGTCGACGACTGCACTTTCTGGTACGCCAACGAATACATCCCTTCGAACGGTTCCTTCAACTGGAGGACGCGCATCGCATCCTTCAAGTTCCCCGGATGCGGCGCGCCGCCCACGCCTGATTTCAGCATCGCCGCCACGCCGGGCAGCCAGTCGATCATCCAGGGCGGCGGCACGAGCTACACGGTGTCGGTCTCCGCGCTGAACGGCTTTAGCGGCGTGGTCAACCTGACCGCCACCGGGTTCCAATACGGCGCGTCGGGCGTGCTCAGTGCCACATCGGTCAACGGCAGCGGTACGTCAACACTCACCGTGACCACCACCAGTGACGCCGCCATGGGCAGCTTCCCCATCACGATCACCGGCACCAGCGGCACCCTGACGCACAGCACGAATGTCACGCTGGTCGTCAACTCCGCCACCGGCGGCGTGTTCAACGGTGGATTCGAAACAGGCAACCTCAGCAGCTGGACGAGCGCGGGCGCCGCCTCGGTCGGCACCACTCCTCATAGCGGCAGCTTCTCCGCGCAGGTCGGAAGCACCTCGCCTTTCAGCGGTGACAGCACGATCGCGCAGACGTTCACCGCTCCGACACCGACCGGGCCGCTTACCTTCTGGTATCAGGTCCACTGTCCAGACACGGTCACCTACGACTGGGGACCTACACCCTCTTCGACGACGTGGTCCTTGCGGCTCCGCCGGCGCCTGACTTCACCATCTCCGCGAGCCCGTCGAGTCGGACCGAGGCCCAGGGCAGCAGCACGAGCTACACGGTCACGGTGACCGCCCTGAACGGCTTCAGCGGCACGGTTAACCTCGGCGCCGCCGGCTTTGGCGGCGACGCCTCGGGGACGTTCAGTCCGAGCTCAGTGGCGGGGGGTGGCACCTCGACGCTGACCGTGACCACCTTGGGCACGGCTGCGACGGGATCGTTCCCGATCACGATCGCAGGCACCAGCGGATCGCTTACTCACAGCACGAGCACGACCCTGGTCGTCACTCCCCCGCCTGATTTCACTATCTCTGCCAGCCCGGCCACCCAGACGGTGACCCAGGGCAACAGCACGACCTACACGGTCACGATCACGGGGCAAAACGGATTCGCCGGCTCTGTCAGCCTCGCGACCACCGGCCTTGACGTCGGCGCTTCGGGAGCGTTCAGCCCGGCATCAGTCAACGGCAACGGCACGTCGACGCTGACCGTGACCACGACCAACTTGGCTGCGACGGGCCCGTTCACGGTCGTCATCACCGGCACCAGTGGAAGTCTCAGCCACAGCGCCAGCGTGGCTCTCGTTGTCAACATCCCGCCTCCCAGCGCGATCGTCAACGGCGGCTTCGAGACCGGTGACTTGACGGGCTGGACGACGAGCGGCACGACCTCGATCAGCACCACCCATCGCACCGGCAGCTACTCGGCGCAGGTCGGAAGCTCGTCGCCTTTCAACGGCGACAGCGCAGCGAGTCAGACGTTCAGCGCTCCCGCCGGCACGGGGCACACGCTGTCCTTCTGGTATCGCGTCGTGTGCACGGACACGGTCACCTACGACTGGGCCACGGCGACGCTCAAGGACAACACCACCAACACGACGACCACGGTCCTGGCGAGGACCTGCACCAAC
>VBFV01000029.1 GCA_005881335.1 Chloroflexota bacterium | reverse complement strand
GCGGCTAAGCGCTAGCCGGCCCCTCCGGCGGCTTCGCCGCCACCTCCCCATGAAATGGGGAGGAGTTGAGTGTTCCTGCCCGCTGTTAGCGGCGCTTGGCTTTCGGTTGGATTAGCTGTTCAGGCTCTGCGGGTTTTGGTTCTTCGGCCTTTGGTTCGGGTTTGCCCATTGACACTTTGCCGCTGAACGTTGCGCCGTCTTCCACCGTCAGGCGCGCCACGCGTACCTCGCCTCCGATCAGGGACGCGTCGCTGCCTACGACCAGGCGGTTGTATGCCGTCACGGCGCCGCTCACCTTGCCCGAGCCCGAGATCTCGATGTCCCCGGTTGCTTCCAACGACCCATCCACGGTTCCTGATACGTGCAGGTCACCCTCGATGAACAGCTGGCCGACCAGGCGGTCCTTCGGCCCCAGGACTACGGAGTTGCCCTGGCCGTTGGCGCCGTTACTGACCGGACGTGTGGGACTCAAAGTCACCCATCCGAACGTGGCCGTTCAGCGTCGCGCCGTCGTCGATCTGCAGTCTGCGCACGACGATGTCGCCGCTGAGCTTGGCGTTCTTGCCCAGGGTCAGCTTGTCGCGCGCGGTGACCGCGCCTTCGACCTGGCCCTTCAGCGTCACGTTGGCGCCCTCGAGCAGCGCTCGCACGCTCGCGCTGGAGGCAACGTCGATGTTGCCGCTCACGCGGACCTCGCCCTCGACCTTGCCGTCGGCGTGGATCGAGCCGTCGTAGATGAGCTTGCCTTCGAGGATGTCTCCGGGACCCATCGAGAACTGCTTGCGCCCGTCGCGTTTGACCTCACCGTTTTCGACAGAAGCCGTGCCTTCCGCTACCGCCTCCTGAACGTCCATGCGTTACCCCCCGACTTGGAATTTAGGGGCTAAAGGTTAGCCGTCGGCGGCTGCGAATTGACGATGGAAATGTATAGAGCTCGCCTGGCTATGAGAGTTTGCTTAGACGCACGCTGTCGAGGGCGCGTTCGAATCCCGGAAGCGCGCGTTCGACCATATCGTCGTTTCCGGTGAGTGAGATGCGAAACCATCGTGGTAATTCGAAGAGCCGACCTGGCAGGACGTACACGTTTTCCTTGGCGAGGAGCTTCGTGAAGGCGACGTCGTCCTCGAGCGGCGAGCGGACGAGGACGTAAAACGTGCCCTCGGGCTTCACCGTCTCATAACCCATCGCGTCGAGCGCGCCGACGATGCGATCGCGGCGGCGCTGCAGCGCGGCGACGTCGACGCTCGCTTTCTCGAGGTCGCCCATCGCGTACTGCAGCAGCGCGTTCGGATAGGCGTAGCCCGTGATCGACTGCGCCACGAACAGCGCGGTTCGCAGCTCCTCGCGGTCGGGCATCGACGGCGGCATCGCGATGTAGCCGATGCGTTGGCCCGGCGCGACCAGGGTCTTGCCATACGTATAGATGAGGAAAGACCGGTCGTAGTACCGGACCGGCGACTCGTGCTTGCGGCCGTCGTAGAGGATCCGGTTGTACGACTCGTCGGAGATCAGATAGACCGGGTGGTGTGTGCGGTGGAGTACATCCGCAAGGCTCTCCAGCTCGTCCGGCGTGAAGACGCGGCCGCTCGGGTTGTGCGGCGTGTTGATGATGATCGCCCGCGTTCGTGCGGTGATGTGCCATTCGATCGCGTCGACCGGCAGCTCAAACTTCGGGGGTTCGAAGTCGACGCGAATCGCTTTCGCGCCGTTGGAGATGATCATCGGGACGTAGAAGAACCACGGCGGCGACAGGTAGATCACCTCGTCGCCCGGGTCAAGGACCGCGCGCAGCGTCGAGGCCAGGCCGCCGAATGCGCCCGTGGTCATCGAGACATCAGCGGGATCGAAGTCGATCCCGGTCAGCTTGCGCAGAGACTCCACGGCGACCTGGATCGCCTTCGGGTCGCTGAACTTGTAGGCGAACCAATCCTTGTTCTGCGGCGCCGCCCATTTCGCGAGCGCCTGCTGGATCTCCGGCAGCGGCATCTCTTGCGGGTTGCCGAACTGCAGGTCGCTTGCCTCCGCGCTCAGGGCGGCGTCCCCGGCTTCGCCCTCGCTGACAAACGAGAGCACCGGCTCGAGGTATTCGATCATCGCTCGCACCGTCGAGGAGTAAGCGCTCATGCGAACTCTCCCAGCAGACCCTTCTCGGTGAGGCCGGCTGCTCGCGAAGAGATCGCGATGTACGGCTCGTGGCCGTAGCCGTTCTGGAGGAGGTGCGGGTGGTCGCGGATCGCGATGCGCCAGTCCTCGAGCTGGCTGCGGTGGCAGTCGATGGCGCGCACCTTCATCATCACCTCGTCCGCGTCGAGCTCGATCACGACGTCGACTTTCTCCTGCGGCTGCAGCGGCAGCGCGCGGTCGCCTCCACCAAGGTGCATGGCTTCGCGGTAGAACTCGGCGAGCGGCTGGTCGACCGCGAGGTGATAGAGCGCGGGCCGTTCGCCTTCCGTCATCGCCGCGACCGCGGCGTCGGTGCACGCGCCCATCGCGATGTGATCCGGATGGCCGTACGCACCGTCCGGCCCCCATCCCACCACCACTCGCGGGCGCAGCTTCGAGATCTCGTCCCAGACGCGCTGGGTGATCTCCTGCTGGTCCGACCGCGTCACCCCGCCGTCGGGGTAATCCCACAGCTCGACCCCGCTCAACGCGAGCGCGGCCGCGGCCTCCTCGAGCTCCTTGGCCCGGATCTCGGCCAGGTCCTCCTTCTTCGCGCCGGGCGGCTTGCCAGTCCACCCCGCTTCGCCGTAGGTGGCGCAGATGAGATGGGTCGCGATGCCCGCGCGCGTGTGGCGCAGGATCAGACCGCCCGAGCCCATCGACTCGTCGTCGGGATGCGCCATCACGACGAGCAGGCCACCCTTCTGCTCTTCCATAGACGGACTAGGGTATGCGGTCTTCGATCTCCCACGCGTGGTCGAGGGCGTGCCAGGCGGTGCGCCGGATCGCGTAGGCGACGGGCCATCTTCCGTCCGATTTCGGGTTACGGAAGCCGGCGAGCAGAGCCTTGCGGTCCGGCGCCTTCAGGCGCACGCCGATCCCCTTGCCGTATTCGAGCTCGGCGTCGAGCACGTGCTGGAACATCTTGTCGCGGTCCCTTCCTCCGCCGCGCGGTCCCTTGCGCAATTCGGCCGGCGCCTTGGCGACGACCGTGTCTAGGTATTTCCAGCACGCTTGCAGCAGCGAGATGAGGCGTGCGTGCTCGACCTTGGTCATGGTCTTCGACTCGCCCTTCGCCGGGATGCCGGGGGCGCCGAAGTCTGTGGTGGCGTTGCCCTCGAGCTTTTCAATGACGTCGAATTTGGTCGCGTCCTGGGGAAATTCGATTCGGGCGAGCTTGGGGATCGCCGCGTAGCGCTGCGCGTAGGAAGCGAGCGCTTCCAGTGCCGCCTCCGGTGTCTTGCCGGAGCGGGACCACCCGGGCCAGTCGGCGGCGCTGGCGAAGGTCCGCTTGCCGCCGACTTCGAGATAGACCCGGGTGCCCTTACTCACATGGCCGAGCTTAGCCGGAGGTCGTTTTTAGTTGGTCGCGCTCGGGGTCGTGGTGCTCGGAGCTGCGGTGCCTCCGGCGTTCTCAGCCGCTTCCCGGGCTGCCGATTCGCCGGCCTCGTGGGCCGGGTCCTCGTTGGAACCACCTGCCCCCGGTCCGTGCGGTCGGGCGGTTCCGTTGTTCTCCGCTGCTTCCTGGGCCGCGCTCTCACCAGCCTCGTGGGCGGTGGCCTCGTTGGAGGTGGCAGCGGGAGACGGAGAGGTGGCGGCGAGGGCGGCGCTGGCCGGGGTGTACGTCGAGCGGGCGAGCACGGTCGCCCCCAGCACGCCACCGAAGACCATTGCCGCGGCTACGACTGACGCAAACAAAATCACGCGGGTTCGATCCATGCGACCAATCTTCTCGGCCAAACCTCAAAGCCAGCTTGGATTCGGGTGTGAGTTTTTTCCGCCGGCACCTCCCCATAAATGGGGAGGAGTTGAGTTTTCGGTTGCGCCACTAGACGGACCTCATGTAGCGGTCGCGCTCCCAGCTGGTCACGGTCTCGCGGAAAGCCTTGACCTCCCACTCGCGAGAGGTCACGTAGTAGTCGCTGAAACGCTCGTCGAGCGCATTCCGCAAAACGTCGTCCGACGCAAACGCGCGCAACGCGCTTTCCAGCGAGCCAGGCAGCTCTGGCGTGTCGGTCCGCGAGTACGCGTCGCCGACGATCGGGTCGGGCGGTGAGAGCTGACGTTTGATCCCATCCGCGGCGGACGCCGCGATGGCCGCGATCGCCAGGTACGGGTTGGCGTCGGCGCCCGGCCGGCGGCACTCGAGCCGGCATAGCTCGGGGTGATTCTTGTTCACGATGGCGCGGACCGCGCACGATCGATTCTCGACTCCCCATGTCGCGTTGACGGGAGCGAACCATCCGGGTACGAGGCGCTTGTAGGAGTTGATGGTCGGATTCAGAAGCAGGGACGCGGCGGGCAGGTGCTCCAAAACACCTGCGATGGCGGAGCGAAGAAGGGGCGACTGGTCGCCGCCGAATGCGTTGGCGCCGTCGCTCCAGAACGACAGGTGGACGTGGCCGCTGGAGCCCTCCTCGCCCGGGTTCGTCTTGGCGAGGAAGCTGGCGCGGAGGCCCATCGTGGCCGCGAGGTCCTTGACGGCCATCTTCGTCAGGGCGGCGTCATCGGCCGCGCGCAACGCCGGGCGCGCTCCGAGGTTCAGCTCGAGCAGCCCAGGCCCGGCCTCCGTGTGGACCGCGTCGAGCTCGACGCCCAGCGACTCCAGCGCCGGTGCGAGCGCGCGCACGAACGACTCGAAACCCCCGACCTCGGTCAGGCTGTAGCTCAGCCCGCTCGAAAGCGGTTTGTCGTTCGCATCCCAGAACCTGACCTCGTACTCGACCGCGGAAACGGCCTCGTAGCCCAGCTCGGCCAGGCCCTCCAGGACGCGACGCAGGACTTCGCGCGAGGCCAGCTCGCATTTGCTGCCATCGGGCCAGCTCGGCGTGGCCAGGCACACCTTCCAGCCCGGCCGCCACGTCAGGTCGTGCAGCGTCGCCGGTTCCGGATGCACGACCAGGTCGCCGGCACCGGTGCGGATGCCGAACTTCGTGTAATCGCTGATCGGCGCGTCGGTCGGGTCGAGCGCGAGGAGCAGGTCGGTCATCACCGTGCCGTGCCGCAGTGCCGATTCGAAAGCTGCGGGCCGCAAAGCCTTGCCCCGGATCGATCCGTTGACGTCGGGGATGCCGAGGAGGATGAAACCGCCGTCGTCTGTTTCCATCCGCTGGGTTTCGTGCAGCACTCGTTGCGCCGGCCTGGCTTCCGCGTCGATGGTGCTCACAGCTTTTGCCTGACGGCTTTTTCCACAGCGGCGATGGTCTCGGCGAATCGCGCGACCATCTGCTGCAGCTCGCCGTCCGTGCTCGTGTACGCGGGCGCCAGGACCACCTCGTCGCCGGCGAACCCGTCCGGCGTCGAGTGGGTCGAGCTGACCAGCAGCCCGTGCTCGAATGCGACGTCGTCGACGAGTGTCGCGGCGTCGAGCTCGTGCGGCAGAAAGGACTTGCCATCGCGAGGGTCCACCAGCGACACGCCCAGCAGGAAGCCGCGGCCGCGCACGTCGCCGACGATGGTCGAGCCCTTCAACGCTTGCTCGAGCTCGTCGCGAAGCCTGGGTCCGCGGTCGTGGACGCGATCGACCAGCTTGTTTCTGATCAGGTAATCGAGCACCGCGAGACCGACGGCGCACGGCAGCGGCGCGCCATCCCATGTGTGGCCGAGGTCGAACTCCCCCGACCCTTCCGCCAGCGCGTCGTAGACGTGCTCGCGACACAGCACCGCGGCGAGCGGCCAGTAGCCCGCGCCCAGACCCTTGCCGATCGTGACGATGTCGGGGTCGATGGGCAGCTGGTGCGCGGCGAGCCAGCTGCCCACGCGCCCCATCCCGGTCACGATCTCGTCGAAGCAGACGAGGAATCCGTACTTCTCGCGGCGTTCCGCGAGTCCGTGCCAGAAGTTGTCGGGCGGCGAGTAGGCGGGCAGCGCTGCGGCGCTGATCGGCTCGCAGTAGAAAGCCGAAACGGTGTCGGGCCGGGCTTCCTTGAGGGCCCTGTCCAGGGCTTCGAGCGCCTTCTTCCCGGTCGGATCCGCCCATGAGGTCGACGGTGGGATGTGCAGGTAGCCCGGGAGATATTCGAGGTACGGAGACTGCAGCGACTTCGTCCTTCCGCTGAGCGCGAGCGTGCCCAGCGTGGAACCGTGGTACGCCTGCGCCGGCGAGATGATCTGCCAGCGCTCGCGCCGTCCGCGGTCGACGTGATAGGTGCGCGCCAGGCGGATCGCCGCCTCGTTGGCCTCCGAACCGCCCGACGCGAACTTCACGCGCGCCATCTCGGGCGCGACCACCTCGATCACGCGGTCAGCGAGGTCCTCCTGCGGACGGGTCGTGAAGTGGTGGTTGTAGAAGTAGGCGATCTGCTCCGACTGCCTGGCGGCCGCGTCCGCGATCTCTTTCACGCCGTGCCCGATGCACGCGACCATCGCTCCGCCCGAACAGGCGTCGAGGATCTGGTCGCCCGCGGCCGTCTCGAGCCACACGCCCTGGCCGGCCACGATGCTCGGATAGGCGAGGTCGAGGAAGCGTGGAAAGACCTTTGTCTGGTCGGCGGTGATGGTCGCGGTCGCCATCGCTACCTCCACACGCCCCGCCGGCGGATGGCGGCGAGCACGGCCCGCAGGCTCTGCTCGCTGTTCGCGACGTGCTGCTCCATCACGCGCTCCGCCTCGTCTGCGTCGGAATGCTCGATCGCGTCCAGCAACGCCTCGTGCTCGCGCGAGATGCGACGGTGCCAGACGTCGGATTCGGGAAGAAGCGTCATGGCGTCGTTGAGCTTCATGCGGATCTCCTCGATCGCGTGCGTCAGCACCGCGTTGCCGGTCGCCCGCGCGACAGCGATGTGGAAATCGGTGTCATGTTTCATGTAGTCGGGCTCTGTCGTCGCGGCCTTCATGCTCTGGATGGCCTTGCGCATCGCCTTGAGGTCGATGGCCTTGCGCGATTCCGCGGCGACCCTGGCCACGACCG
>VBFV01000028.1 GCA_005881335.1 Chloroflexota bacterium | reverse complement strand
CTGCCGACGTCGCCGTCCTGTTCGGTTTCATCGGAAGCACGTCTCCTCAGGCGGCCCTCTCCGCATTGCCAATCGCGCTCTGGGAGTTTTCCTTGGGCGTCTGGCTGGTCGTCAAAGGCTTCACGCCCTCGCCGATCCTATCTAGCACTACGCAGATGCAAGACTGAACACGTCGCCTCACGACCCTGAATAGAAATGACGGAAGCGATTGTTCGGGCCGGGGATTTGAATCCGCCGCAAGATCCGCTACTCGGCCTTCCGCACGGAAGCGGAACGGAACCGGGCGTTCCATACTGGTGACGCAGGAGGTCAGCGATGACTACAGCAATACCAGCTGCTGAGCTCGACGCCCGCTTCAGCGACCCGAACGCATCGGCAACGCCTTGGGAGCGCGTCGAGCACACCATCGGTGGCGCCGAGTTGTTCTGGATCTCGACAGTTCGCTCCGACGGGCGGCCGCATGTCACGCCGTTGCCGGCCGTCTGGGTCGACGGTTCGCTCTACTTCTGCACCGGCGCCGAGGAACAGAAGTGCGTGAACCTCGCGAGAAACCCGAACTGCGTGCTCACGACCGGCAACAACTCGTGGAAGTCCGGGCTCGATGTCGTCGTCGAAGGCACCGCCGTGCGCGTCACCGACGAGAAGCTGCTGGTCCATTTGGCGGAATCGTGGCGGTCGAAGTATCACGGCGACTGGGACTTCGAGGTGCGGGATGGCATGTTCCGCCACGACGGCGGCGACGCGTTCGTCTTCGCGGTCGCCCCCACGAAGGTGCTGTCCTTCGCCAAGGGCGGCTTCGCCCAGACCCGCTTCCGGTTCACCCGCTGACGGAGTCAGTTGCACAGTCCAGAGGCCTGGGCCTGCGCGGCTCGCACCCGGCAGCGCAGCAAGCACGCACGGTCTGCGGCGAACTCGGCGATCAGCCGGAGGCGAACTGGGCGATCAGCCGGCGGGTCTCGCGCCCGGTCCCTGACGGAGGTGTTACATGCTGGCGAGGATCGCCATCCCAACTCTGTTCGGCGTTGTGGCAGCGCTTGTGCTCGCCTTCGTCACGGGGCCCGGCAACGAGTCGCCCGGGTGGGTCGCGCCGTTCCTCGGCGCATTGCTGGTTTTCTATTTCTTGCTAATCCTTGCTCCATGGATGGCTTTGCGGCGCGGCGGGACGTGGTGGCTGGCGAGTGCAATCGGCGCTATCGTCGGGCTGTTCCTTGACCTTGGCACCGCGTTTGTGGTGGGCGGTGCCGGTATGTCGATTTGCATCAGCGTCTTTTTCGGCTCATGCACCCCGCCGCCACAACGCCCATTCGGGATTCTTTTCACCATCGCACTCGGAGTACTAGGCATCGGGCAAGCATTCGTCATGCACGGGCGCGCGGCCAAATTGGTGTGGGCAATTGGCAGCATCTTTGCTGGAGCGGCGTTGGGTTTTGGAGCGCAACTCCTAAATTCCGTGCTGCACCTTAACGACGCATACCTCAACTACTTGCCTGCGGCTATTGGCGGCCTTGGCTGGGGCGTTGCCATCGGTGTGACCCTGACTCTGGTGACGCGTATGAAATCGACCCAGGCGGCCCCCTGACACCGGCCAAGAGCCAGCGCTGCTGAAATAACCGGCTGCTCAACCTGACGTACAAGCAGCGCTCGGATCCGAGCCGATGGCGGCACCGACCCAAGCGATGGGCGAAGATGCTACATGCGTGCTACACCAGTACAGCGGCATTGTCAGGTAAGCAGCGCTTGGGGGAGTCAGGTTCGTATTCGAAATCTGGTCGGGGGCCCGGGATTTGAACCCGGGGCCTCACGGTCCCGAACCGTGCGCGCTGCCAAACTGCGCCAGCCCCCGATCGGTAGTGATTCTATCGGGGCACTGATCGGGACGCCGACAGCAGATGATTGAGGCCCGGTCGTGGACCGGACCTCAATCGTGTGGTTCTTACCTGCGCTCGAAAGTGAAGCCCTCAAAAGACGAGAAGCCGCACGCCGTTTTCACCGTGTTCCACAACGACCGCACTGCGGCGTAGTCCTTGCGCTCCCACGCGGCTTTCACCGCCGCCTTGGCCGCGACGCATGCCGCAGAAGGAGTCGTTGGGGGCGCCGTCTTGGTGGCGAGTTGGGGAGCACACGCGTCTCGCGCGGTGACCCACAAGGCCTGGAAGGTCGCCACCTCGTCTTTGTCTTCCTGGACGTCCGCGGCCAGGTCCGCGCCTGCCTGGGCGGCGGCCAACCTCTCCTGGGCGTCTTCAGAAACGTCCTGGCTGTGAGCCGCCTTGATCGCCTGTAGCGCATCGGTGCAGGCGGCCGGCAGGGTCACCGCGGTGGGCGGGGTGCTCTTGGCGCTCAGCGCAAAGCCTCGCCAAAAGTCCCAGCCATGCGATCCCTCCGCCAGGACTGTCACGGGCGCCAGAGCGAACGCCACGACCGCGGCCAGGCCGACGGCCCCAGTCCCTACAGCCAAGAGCTTGCGAATCGAATTCATTCGTAGCCTCCTCGTGCGGCCCGTTGGTCGGGGCCTTCAGGGTGTACTAACGCAGCCGACGCCCGAAATCGGAAGTCCCTAAGGCTTCGATGGGCCCGGTGATTCTAACCGCCGTTCCGTTTTTACCATCCGAGCCGCCCGCGCCCGCAGCTGCTGCCGAATGAAGATGCTCAAAACGAGCGCGACAACGAGTCCTCCCCACACGAAGTACAAGATGCTGTGCGCCCGCAGCAGGTCCGCCAGTCGCGGTCCGAAGTTGATCCCGATGATCAGCACCACCCCGGCCCAGATCGCCGTCGACACCGCGACGCTCGCCGCGAACACCGGGTAGCGGACCTCGAAGATGCCGCTCGCGACCGTGATCGGGATCCGGAAGCCCGGGATGTGGCGGCCGAAGATGATCGCCAGCACCCCGTAGCGCTTGAACCACTGCTCGGCCTTCGCCACCCGCTCCGGGGTCAGGTGCACGTACTCCGCGAACGAGCTCTCAACCAGCCGCCGGCCGAACCGGCGGGAGATCAAGAACAGGTTCGTGGCACCCAGGACCACAGCCACGATGAGGCCCAGCCACGCCGCGATCCAGGCCCACAACGCGTGCGGCACATGCGTCGCGACGTACATCACGAACACGTCGCCCGGAGCAGGCAGCGGGACGCCCGACTCCTCGATGTACAGCAGCCCGAATCCAGGCAGGTACGCGTTGTGGCGCATGAAGTCGCGGAGCTGCTGGCCGCCCACGTGGAAGAACTCGGGCAGCTCGCCGTAGAGGAGGGCGATGATGACGAGCACCACCAGAGCGACCAATGCCGCAGCCGCGACCTGGAAGGCGCGGCCGCTGCGGATCGAGCTCAGCAGCCGGCGCCTGGCGGGCGCGGGGGTGTCAGCGCTGCTCATTTCGGGACGCCCACTGTACGGAACGCATTGTGACTACTGGTTAAACGAGTCGACGACCGTCTTGGTCTCCACCAGGGTCGCCGTTCCGTCGGCCACTCGGGAGTGGTCGTCCGCGTTCTCGACGAAGGCGCTCACGTAAACCAGCGTGCGGCGGATGTTCTCGACCCTGCCCACGATCCGGACCCGCTCGCCCAGCTTCAGCGGTCGCCGTAGGCTGACCTGAAGGCGGCCCGTCACCCCCGGGTGACCCGCGTGCCACGCCGCCCACCCCACCGCCTCGTCCAGCATCAGTGACACGATCCCGCCGTGCGCCATTCCCGCCCAGCTCTGGAACCGCGGCGGCACTTCGTACTCGGCCACCGAAGAGCCGTGGCCGTCCGGCTCGAACTTCAGCTGCAGGCCGTCAGGGTTGAGCGGGCCGCATCCGAAACAGTGGCCGTCGAAATGGACCTCCACGCCCGATCAGCCGCGGCAGTTCCAGGTGCCGGTGATGTGCTCCGCCCCGCGCTTGCCGGTCGTCGCGTTGGTGAGAAACGCGTCGACGGTCCCCGACTGCAGGCTGCGGTCGATGGTGAATGTCACCTTGTCGGCGTCGGCGTGCGCGGCATCCACGTCCTGATTGAGCCACGCCTTGGAGTTGTCGGCTGACTGCAGCGACATTTTCACGTCCTTATTCGTGTATGTGCCAGGTCCGCGGAAGTTCTCGATGATGATGTTGAGCTGCCATTCGCTTCCGCTCGAGTCGACGCTTGCGTAAAAGCTGTCCGACCAGGTCTCGCCGTTGCGAACTTTCGAGCCCGAGCAGAAAGTCTGCTGGGTGCCCTGGTCGGGCACGATGTTGACGATCTGACCCGGAAGGTCGCCGGTAAGGGTGAGGTTTTGAGTCCAGCTTCCCTGCGCGATGACAGGCGAAGGCGAAGGTCCCACCTTGACGCTGGTCTGGTCGCAGGCTGCTAGGACGAAGAGGGCGACGATGCCCACAACCCGGAGCATGTGGTCGAATGTTAGCCGTGGCGCCGCTCCGCGGGTCCGGCTCGGAGCACCTCACCCGGGCCATGCGGTCTCTCGAGGCCGCCTTTCTGATCGGGGTCGAAGGCGTGACCGAGCTGTGGCTCGTGCGCCACGCCGACTGCTATCGAGACATGGTCGAGATCGACGATCCGCCCCTCAGCGCGTTTGGCCGCGAGCAGGCGCGGCGCCTCGCCGAGCGCGTGCGGCGCGCGAATCCCGCCGCGGTGTACTCGAGCCCCTACCGTCGCGCGATGGAAACCGCGCGCGCAATCACCGTCGACGTGCAGATCGACGAGCGCCTGGTCGAGGTGTCGCTGGAGATCGACGAGGACGGCTCTTTGGATTTCAAGGAGATGCCCGACGTCGCCGCGGCTCGCATGCGCGCCGTGGTCGACGACGTGGTGGCCAAACACACCGGCGAGCGCGTGGTCGTTGTCGGTCACGGCGCTGCGATCATCGCCTGCCTCACCGACGTCATGCAGCTCGAGCCTGGCCGGCTGCGCATGCTGCCCTACTACACGAGCATCAGCACGGTGCGTGCACTGGGCGACCGGCGTATGGTCGGCGCGCTCGGGGATACGGCGCACCTCGAATGAGCCAGCAAATCCGAGCTGACGTCGAGGCCGTGCTCCATCGGCGTGTGAAATCGATCGAGCCGATTCCTGAGGGACATTCGGGCTTCACCTATTTCGTCGACGGGGACTTCGTTCTGCGCCTTCCGCCTCCGGGCGCGCGAATCGCCGGCCCTGCCGACGTCGTGCGCCAGGGACGCATCATGTCGGCCCTACGCAGCGTGGGCCTCCCCACTCCGGCGATTCCCTTGATGAGCTCAGACGCCGCTATCGACGGGCGGCCTTTCATCCTCATGGAGCGAGTCGACGGCGTCCGGATCGAGGAGACGGCCAGGCGTGAGAACCCGCTGGACATCGCCACGTCCGCGGTCAACGTCTTGAAACGCATGCAAGCTCTGCCCATCGAGAAGACCGGAATCGGCGACGAAGAACCGGTCGGCCTTCGCGAGGAGATGATGCGGTGGGCGATGCTGATGCAGCGCGCACCCGAAGAGCTGACCACGCGCGCGGGGGAGCTCGGGGGCCTGCTGGCGGCGCACATTCCGACCGAGCGCGCGCCCACTCTCGTCCACGGCGACTATCACTACGGCAACATGCTGTTTCGCGGCGCGGAGGTGGTCGCCGTGCTCGACTGGGAGATCGCGGAGCTCGGCCAGCCCCTGCTCGACCTCGGCTGCCTGTGCTCGATGACGGTCCGCCGCCGTTTCGCGGACGCGCCCAGCCCGGGCGGCGCGGTGGCGATCGAGATGGAAGAGCTGTTCGACCTCTATGGCGTCAACGCTGACGAGATGGGCTGGTACGTGGCGCTGAGCCTCTACAAGTACGCGGCGATCCTCGGCTATAACCTGATGCTGCACCGCAAGGGCCGGCGGCCCGACCCGATGTACGAAGGCTTGACCGGTACCATCGTCGGCATGATCGACGAAGGGATCACGCTGCTGTGACCTGGGACTTCTCCACCGAGCCGGAATTCGAGAAACAGCTCGAGTGGATGCGGCGTTTCATGCACGACGAGGTGTATCCGCTCGAGGTCCTCGATGTCGACGAGCGGGGATTCATGCGCGCGATCCGGCCGCTGCAGGAACAGGTCAAGCGGCAGAAGCTGTGGGCGACGCATCTACCGCCCGAGCTTGGCGGCCAGGGCTACGGCCAGGTGAAGCTTGGCCTGATGCACGAGATCGAGGGCGCGTCGATCTGGGGACCGATCGTCTTCGGCAACCAGGCGCCCGACTCCGGCAACTCGGAGGTCCTCGCACACTTCGGGACCGAGGATCAGAAAAGGCGATGGCTCCGCCCGCTGCTCGACGGCAAGATCCGCTCCGCGTTCTCGATGACCGAACCGGACACCGCGGGCTCCGACCCGACTCTGCTTTCGACCACCGCGGAGCTCGACGGGGACGAGTGGGTGATCAACGGCCACAAGTGGTTCACGTCGAACGGCATGATCGCGGACTTCCTGATTGCGATGGTCGTGACCGAGCCGAAGGCGGACGCCTACGAGCGCGCATCGATGATCATCGTCCCGGCCGACACGCCCGGGTTGAAGAAGCTGCGCAACATCCCCACGCTCGCCGGCGAGCACGAGCGGTTCGGCTACGGCCACGCCGAGGTCCTTTACGAGAACGTGCGAGTGCCTGCTGCGAATCTCCTGGGCGAGCGCGGTCAGGGTTTTCTCATCGCGCAGGCCCGGCTTGGGCCCGGGCGCATCCACCACTGCATGCGGTGGCTGGGTCAGGCGCGGCGCGCGTTCGACATGCTGTGCGAGCGAGCGCTGCAGCGCGAGGCGTTCGGCAAGAAGCTCGCGAGCCACCAGACGGTCCAGAACTGGATCGCCGACTCGGCCGCTGAGATGCAGGCGGCGCGGTTGATGACGCTCCACGCCGCGTGGGTCATCGACACGCAGGGCGCGTCCGCGGCGCGGAAGGAGATCTCGCTGATCAAGTTCTTCGGCGCTCGCGTGCTGCACGACGTGATCGACCGCGCGATCCAGGTCCACGGCTCGCTGGGATATTCGGCCGACCTCCCGCTCGAGGAGATGTACCGGCACGCGCGCGCGGCGCGGATCTACGACGGACCCGATGAGGTGCACCGCGTGTCGGTGGCGCGCCAGATCCTGGCGGGATACCGCCCGCCGGAGGGCATGTGGCCTCGTGAGCACGTCCCGACTCGTCGCGAGGCGTCGCGGCGCAAGTTTGCCGCGCTGCTGGAGGCCGCAACCACCGATGCCTAGCCGCCTCCCTGAGTACGCGATCCGCAATCGCGACGTGTGGACGGTGTCGAACGCGAACTACACCGCCGCGAGCGCAAGCGATTCGTGGGCGCAGGAGGAGATCACCTGGGGCAGGTGGCACACGCCTGAGTCCCAGATCAAGGTGCTGCCTTCACTGCGCGCGAGATGAACGAAAAGTTCGGTCTCGGCCTCGAGTTCCTCAAGGCCAACGCGGAGGCCGTGCCCCTGCCTGATGCGTCATTTGACATGGCGTTCTCCGAATACGGCGCATCTCTATGGTGCGATCCGGACCGCTGGATCCCGGAGGCCGCGCGCCTCCTGCGCCCGGGAGGCGAGCTGGTGTTCATGCGCTCGACG
>VBFV01000027.1 GCA_005881335.1 Chloroflexota bacterium | reverse complement strand
GGCCGTCGATCACCTGGCCGGTGATCATCTCGCTGCCCGTCTCCATCGCGTTGCGAATGCGGAGCTCGACCGGGTCCATGCCCAGCGCGGCGGCCAGTTTGTCCATCTGCGCCTCATGTGCGTAGCAGTTCTGGACCGAGCCGAAACCGCGCATCGCGCCGCACGGCGGGTTGTTGGTGTAGGCGACGATGCCGTCGATCGTGGCGTTGGGACACACGTAAGGCCCGACCGAGAAGCACGTCGCGTTGGCGATGACCGCGGTCGAGCTCGACGCGTACGCGCCCCCGTCGAGGACGATGCGCGCCCGGACATAGACCAGCTTGCCGTCGCGATTGGCGCCGTGCTCGTAGGTCAGACGACCGGGATGCCGATGCACGTGCCCGACGAACGACTCCGGCCGGGAGTAAGAGATCTTCACCGGCCGGCCGGTGTCAAGCGCGAGCAGGCACGAGTGCGCCTGCATCGACAGGTCCTCCCGCGCGCCGAAGGCTCCACCGATGCCGGCCATGGTGAGGCGGACTTTCTCCTTGGGCAGGCCGAGAATGCCCGCCAGCTGGTCCTGGTCGACGTGCAGCCACTGCGTCGCGATGTGGAGGTCGACGCCGCCCTCTCCGTCCGGGATCGCGAGTCCCGATTCCGGGCCGAGCGGAGCCTGGTCCTGCATGCCGATCTCGTATTCGCCCCGGACCACGACGTCCGCGCGGGCGGATGGATCGCCGTGCCGGATCCTGACGTGGCGAGTGACGTTGCCGTCGGGATGAAGCTTCGGCGCGTCCTCTGACAGCGCCTCCTCCGCGTTGGTGATCGGGGTCAACACCTGGTACTCGACGCGAACCTTGTCGGCGGCGCGACGCGCCTGCTCGGGATGGTCGGCGGCCACGAGCGCGACCGCCTCGCCCCAGTAGCGCACCACGTCGAATGCAAGCACCGGCTGGTCCTGGATCTCGAGACCGTAGAGCTTGCTTCCGGGCACGTCCTCATGCGTGAGGACCGCATGAACGCCGGGCATCGAGCGCGCTTCAGAAACGTCGATGGAGAGGATCCGGGCGTATGGGTGAGGGCTCCGAACCGTCGCACCCCAGAGCATTCCATCGACGTGAAGGTCGGATGAATAGATGAAGTCGCCGCGGACCTTGGCCGGGCCGTCAGCCCTGAGGACGCTCTCGCCGATCCTCATGGAGAGTCCGCGGCCCGCTGCACGGCGGCGATGATCTTCGCGTAGCCGGTGCAGCGGCAGATGTTGCCGGCCAGCGCTTCGCGGATCTGCGCGTCAGTGGGATGCGGCTGGCGCTCGAGCAGGTCGTGGGCGGCCACGACCAGGCCCGGCGTGCAGAAGCCGCACTGCACCGCGCCGGCTTCGACGAAGGCTTTCTGGACCGCGTCACCGTCGAGCCCTTCGATGGTGACGACCGTGCGCCCGTTGGCCTGTCCGGCCTGGACGAGGCACGCGCAAACCAGTGTGCCGTCGAGATACACGGAGCACGATCCGCACTCGCCCTGCTCGCACGCGTTCTTCGACCCATAAAGGCCGAATCGCTCGCGCAGCAGATAAAGGAGGCTCTCGCCCTCCCAGACGCCGTCGGCAGAGCGGGGGGTGCCGTTGGCGGTGCATTCGACCTTCATGCGGCGGCCCAGGCCCACGTGAAACAACGACGGGCGAGCACCGACAGCGCGTGACGCCTGTAGGCGGCGGTGCCGCGCACGTCGTCGATCGGCTTCGCGGCCAGCGCGACGAGCTCGCCAAAACGCGTCACCGCGGACTCGCTCACGTCTGTGCGACGGTCCCACAGGTTCTCCTCGTCGAGCACGCCCTCGATGAACTGTTCAGCTTCGGTCGCGCGCAGCGGCGTCGGCCCCGCCGACCCGATGCCGGTGCCGACGCGCCTTCGCGCGGGATCGAGCGCGAGCGCGAACGAGCACACGGCGATGACCATCGCGTTGCGCGTGCCGACCTTGCTGAACTGCTGCGGGCCGGGCGCCGGCTCGACGAGGAACGCGGAGATGAGCTCGTCCGTTCGCATCGCGTTTCGCTTCGGGCCGGTGAAGAACTCGCGGACGGGAACGCGTCGCGTGCCTGAGGTCGAAGCGAGCTCGACCACCGCGTCCACGGCCAGGAGTGGCGGATGCGCGTCGCCGGCCGGCGAGGCCGTGCCCAGGTTGCCTCCCACCGTGCCTCGGTTGCGGATCTGCGGCGAACCCACGGTCCGCGATGCAATCGCGAGGCCGGGAAGCCGGTCTCCCAGCTCGTCGATGAGGCGTGTGTAGGTGACGCCCGCCCCAATCCTCAGGTGGCCGTCCTCCGTCCCCCACTCCCCGAGCTCGCGGATGCGCGTGAGGTCGATGATGGACGCCGGGCGGCGGTGGTCGAGGTTGATCTCGACCATCACGTCCGTGCCGCCCGCGATCGGCGTCGCGTCAGGGTGCGCCGCCTTCATGGCCAGCGCGTCCGACCAGGTGGCCGGCTGGAGGAACTCCATCACCAGGCGAGGCCTGGCTCCGGCGCATCGTCCCGCGTCAGCGTGCCTTCGATGAGGCCGTAAGGCCGGTCCGCCGCGTAGAACACCTCGTTGTCGTTGTCCATGCCGAAGGGCGATAGGTCGACGGCGAAGTGGTGCCGGTTCGGCATCGCCATCCGGATCTCGGCGACCTCGTCGCGTGCCTGGAGCACTGCCTCGCCCATCGCGTAGAGCGTCTGCTGCAGCGAGAGGCTGTGCTTGACAGCAAACGTCTCGAGGAGCAGGCGGCGGATGTCAGCGAAGGATTTCCGCCAGTCGATGTCCGAGCCGGCGTAACGCCAGTGCGCGAGAAGAGAGGTGGCCATGATGCGGTCGCGGGTCTCGGGCAGCGTCGTGTATTTGTCCTTGATGTAACCATGGAATTCCGAGCCGGTCGACTTGAGCACGACGAGGTCGCCGATTCCGGCGACCACCCACGTGCCATCGTCGGTGCACGTCACGGTGGTCAGGCGCTTTTCTGAGCCCGCCCGCACGAAAGCGTGGTCGTGGATCCGCTCCCATCCGAATTCCTCGATGGACACGCGCGCGCGATAGACCGAGGCAAACTCGCCCACGAAATGCCGGGCGAGCCGGATGGCGAAGTCTTCGATCTCGCCGATCGGCTCTTTGGCGAACGCGAAGACGGTGTTTTTCTGCGTGTCGGTCGGCACGACCTTGCTGTTGTCGCCGGTGAGATGCGTCTCGGCGAAGTCGCCCGCGAGGGCGACGCTGACGTTGAGGTCCTTGAGCTCGTGCCGCGCGCCGGACTTCGTGACGCGCACCACGTGCGTCTCGGCTTTCCCGTACTGGTTGTCGCCGAGGATCACGTTCACGTCCCTTTGTATGTGGTGTAGCCGAAGGCGCTGAGCAGCAGCGGGACGTGAAGGTGCCCGCCTTCGAAGCTGAACGCCACCGACACCGACGGATAGAAAGCACTGAGGCCCGACCGCTCGAAGTAAGGCCGGGTATCGAATTCGAGCCGGTACTCGCCGGGATCGAGCTCTTCGTCTGTGAGCGCGCGGACCCGACCGTCGGCGTCAGTCTCGGCCTGCCCGATCTCCTTCCAGTCGCCGTCCGGCTCATTGCGAAGGAGGGATACCGCCAAGCCTGCGGCGGGCGTGCCGCGCATCGTGTCGAGCACGTGGGTGGAGATGCTCATGGGTAGCGGATCCTCTCGAGCCGGAGAAGGGTGATCTTGCGCAGCTCGCGCTTCGCCTCGGTGAACTCGGCCGCCGGATCGTTGCTCATCCGCCGGCGCAGCTCAGCCAATATCTCGTCCCCGCTGCGGCCGCTCGCCGCGATGAGGAAGACATGCCCGAACTTGTCCTCATACCTGCGATTTTCCGCGTCCAGCGCCTCGAGCGTCGCCGGTGGGGATTGCATTGCACGGCTCTGCTCGCGAACCGAGCTGTCCGGTGCGCCGCCACCACGCTCGCCGATGCGCGGATGAGCCTTCATCGCTTCGAGCCACTCTTGATCCGTCAGGGTGTTCATCGCCTCGACCGCGACGGCCAAGAATCGAGTGACGTTGACGAATGGCTGCTGCGAGACGACCGCATGCGCCCAGCGCCGGTTGGCCAGGCATGCGTACAGCTGGTCCTCGAGGCCGTCACTCAATCCCCAAAGGCACCAGCTCGAAGCGGTCGACGTCGACCAGGCCGCGATCCGTGATCTTCAGCTCGGGAATGACCGAGAGCGCGAGGAAGCTCAGGGTCATGAACGGCGACGCCGTGGTCACGCCCATCCCGTGGAGTCGCTTCTCCATCGACCGGAGGCGCTCATGGACCTCCAGGAGTGGCCGGTCGCTCATCAAGCCCGCGATCGGGAGCGGGAGCTCCTCGACCACTCGGCCCCCTTCCGCGATGACGATGCCGCCGCCGATCTCGGCCATCCGCATCGCGCACGCCGCCATGTCGGCGTCGTCGACTCCCAACGCGACGATGTTGTGAGCGTCATGGGCGACGGTCGACGCGAATGCGCCGCGCTTCAGCCCGACGTTGGTCGCGAATCCGAGTCCGATGCGTCCGGTCGCGTGGTGGCGCTCGATCACCGCGATCTTGACCAGGTCGCGCGCGAGGTCGGCGACGATGCATCCGTCCTTCATGTTCGGCTCGACGACCTCGACGCCCGTGATCAGCTGGGCAGGGATGACGCGCATGACGCGGATCTTCTTCGGCCCCGCCGGGATACGAAACGAAGTGGCCTCGACAGGGGCGAGGCTGATCGTCTGCCGGACCCACTCGGGAACGTCGAGCTTCGCGAACCGGGGTGGCGCCCCGCGCTTCAACACCTGGCGCGGCGAGAAGGATTTGAGGTTGTCGAGGACGAGGATGTCGGCCTGGTAGCCGGGGGCGATGGCGCCCAGGCGCCAGAGTCGGTGATAGGTGGCCGGGTTGATCGTGGCCATGACGACCGCGTCCTCGGGGCTGATCCCGTCCTCGACCGCGACGCGGACCATCTGGTTGATATGGCCCTGCTCGACGATGAAGTCGGGTTCGCGGTCGTCGGTGCAGAACGCGCAGCGGTCGGGGCCGTACCTCTTGACGAGCGGAAGCAGGTCGCGTAGGTTGCGCGCGATCGAAGCCTCGCGCAGCAGGACCCACATCCCCAGCCGGCGTTTCTCGAGCGCCTCCTCGAACGTCGTCGCCTCGTGGTCCGATTGGATGCCGGCCGAGATGTAAGCGTTGAGCGCCGGTCCCCGCACGCCCGGCGCGTGCCCATCGACGTGGTCGGTGAGACCGGTCTGGAGTTTGGCGAGCTCGGACGCGTCGCCTGCGATGACACCGGGGAAGTTCATCATCTCCGCCACCCCGATGACGCGTGGGTGGCGCAGCAAGCTCTCGATGTCGCCCAGCGTGAACGGCTGCCTTGGGGACTCGAACCGCGAGGCGGGAACGCAGGATGACGCCATCACGAATACGTCCAGCGGCAGATCGGTGCAGGAGTCGAGGAGCCACCGGATGCCCTCGGTGCCGAGCACGTTGGCGATCTCGTGGGGATCTGCGACCACCGCGGTGGTCCCGTGCGCGAGGACGGCGCGCGCGAACTCGTCGACCATGAGCTTGGACGATTCGATGTGCATGTGGGCGTCGATGAAGCCCGGTACGAGGTAGGCGCCGGACACATCGAGCCGCTCACGTCCCTCATATCGGCCGAGCCCCACCACGTGGCCGTCCTTGACCGCGACGTCCACGTCGAGCCATTCCTTGGTGAACACCGAGAGGACCTGGCCACCGGACAGCACGAGATCGGCAGGTTCGTCACCTCGCGCGACCGCCATCCAGTGTTCGTCGATGACCGAGACTTTAGCGACATGGCGGCGACGGTATCGGGGCCGATCGGCAGGAGCCTGAAGCGGCTGGAGGACGGCCGCCTGCTGCGCGGCGAGGCTCAGTTCGTCGACGACCTGCGGCCGGAGCGCTGCCTGCACGTCAGTTTGCTGCGAAGCCCCGTGGCGAGTGGACGGTTGGCCGGTGTCGACACGTCCGCGGCCCTCGCGGCACCCGGCGTCGTCTCGGTCTTCACCGCTGATGACCTGGTCGGCTCCTGCCGGCCTCTTGCCGTCCACCTGACAACTCCGGGAGCCGTCTCGCCCGAACGGCCGATCCTGGCGACCGACCGCGTTCGCTTCGTGGGCGAGATGATCGCCGCGGTGGTCGCGGACAGCCGGTACCTGGCCGCCGACGCGGTGGAGCTGATCTCGCCGGACATCGAACATCTCCCCGCAGTCGTCACGTTCGAGGACGCGGTGGCGGAGAGCGCGCCGGTCGTGCATGAGGCGGTGCCTGAGAACATCTACTACCTCGGCCACCGCAGCTACGGAAAGGTCGAGGACGCCTTCGAGCGCGCGGACGTGATCGTGGAAGGCGAGGTGACCCATCCGCGTGTGGCGGCCGCCCCGATCGAATGCCGCGGGGTGGTCGCCAGCCCCGACGGTGACGGCGGGGTCGTGGTCTGGACCTCGACCCAGGTGCCGCACATCGCGGCGGACGCAATCGCGGAATGCCTCGGACTCGAGCGGTCGAAGGTCCGGGTCGTCGCCGCCGACATCGGGGGCGCGTTCGGCGTCAAGGCCCAGGTCTACCCGGAGGAGATCCTGCTGGCATGGATTGCACGTCGCGTGGGCACCGCGGTCAAATGGATCGAAACCCGGTCCGAGCACATGCAGGCCGCCAGCCACGCACGCGACCAGAACGTGAAGTTCAGCGCCGCGGTGCGCGAGGACGGGCGGGTGCTCGGGCTGCGCGCGACCATCTTCTCGAGCATCGGGGCGTACGGGATCAGGCCGTTCGGCCCTTTGCTCGACCCTCTGGGCACCGCCGGACTCATGACCGGGCCCTATGACATCCGCGACTACGAGTACGACACGTACGCGGTCGCGACGAACAAGTCCCCTGAAGGTCCGTATCGCGGTGTCGGCATGGTCACGGCGGTGCTCGCGCACGAGCGGCTGATGGACCTGGTCGCGGCGCGGCTCAAACTCGATCCGGCGCAGGTGCGGCGGGTCAACTTCGTGCGGCCGGAACAGATGCCGTACATCAGCGTCACGAAGCATCCTTACGAGTCGGGCGATTACGCCGCCGCGCTCGAGTCGGCTTTGGT
>VBFV01000129.1 GCA_005881335.1 Chloroflexota bacterium | reverse complement strand
CCTCGCGTCATTCGCCACCGAGCTCATGACTTTCTTCGGCGCTTTCAAGAACCAGCCGGTCGGCGCGTTCGCGGTGGCCGGAGGTCTCGCGATCAGCGCGATCGCGCTCGCGGTGCTGCTGCGGAAGGTCCTGTTCGGCGCGCCCAACACGGAAGCGCCCGGCGTATCCGACTCCTCCCTCAACGAGACGTGGTACCTGGGCCTGCTTGCGGGCGGCCTCCTGTGGGTAGGACTGTTCCCAGGGGGGCCCAAGATCCCGGGCACCGAGGTGCCGCTGTTCGATCCAGGCCTGCTGAACCAGATGACGGCCGGCATCTCCGATATGGCGTCGCCTTACGTGGCGCCCGTGCCGTCCCCGACTCCTGCCGCATCGCAGTGAGAAACCTGGTGCTGCTGCCCGAGGCTCTCGTCGTCGCGATGGCGCTCCTCGTCATGCTGTCGGGTCGCTTCGGCTGGATTCCCCGCCGAGCGTCCGCCTACTTGCCGCAGGCGACGGCATTGATCGTGTTGATCGCGCTGGGCATCGAGCTGTGGGCCGGCGCGACGCTCACCACCTTCTTCGGCGGCGCCCTGGTTCAGGATCGGTTCGCGCTGTTTGCCAAGGCGGTGGCGCTGCTGACAGCCGCCGTCGCGCTCGCGGCGACCGACTGGACGGCCGAAGATTCGCTCCACCTCGGCCTCGCGATGCCGCTCCTGGCCTCGTTTGGGATCCTGGTCGCCGCCTCCGCGGCCGACCTGGTCGGGCTGTGGGCGGGCCTCGAGCTCGCGGCCGCGGCTGGGGTGGTACTGGTCTCCCTGCGGCGGCCGGACCTCGGACTGCGGCTGCTCGTGGTCGGCGGTGTCGCGAGCACGCTCATCGTGGTCGGCCTGGCGTTCGTCTATGCCACGACCGGAAACGCCGACCTGACCGCGATCCGCGACGTCCTCATGAGCCACACGCCCACCCTCGCCCTGGCGATCCCGATGCTGCTCCTGCTCGGCGGGTTGGCCCTGCGCGCGGGGCTTGCACCCTTCCACGTCGGCGTGCTGCCGGTTGGACTCGGGGCTTCCCCTCTCGGAGCGGGGCTGGTCATCGGGTTGGTCGCGGTGGCCGCCGCGTTGGTGGCGGTCAAGCTGGCCGCCGCCCTCATCCCCATTCCTGCGGTTTACGTGCCCTACGCCAACGTGATCGCGGCGCTGGCGATGCTCGGCGGGGGGGCGGCGGCCCTGGCGGTCCGGTCGCCGCGACCGCGCCTCGCGTACCTGGCGGTGGGCCAGCTTGGGTGGGTCGCGGCGGGCCTGGCCACGCACTTCCGATCCGGCACGGCGGCGGCGCTGTTCCTGCTGGGCGCGTTCGCGGTCGCGGCCACGTGCGGTCCTGCGCTGCTGGGCCGCGCCGAGGGCGGCGAGCCGGCAATCGCCGGCTTCGGGTCGGTCCGCCCGGTGCGCGCGGCAGGTCTTGGACTGGCCATGCTTTCGCTCGCCGGCGCGCCCCCGCTGGCGGGCTTCTTCGGCGAGCTCGCAGTGGGCGCGGCGCTCGCCCAGAGCGGGAACTTCGTGCTCCTCGGCCTCGGCCTGCTGGGTGCGGTGATGAGCGCGGCGGCGGTCGTGGGCACCTTGCGCGTCCTCTATATACAGAGCCCGCTGGAGGAGTCCCGGAGGGGTGCCGCGGCGGCGCTGCCTACAGTGACCGCCTTCTCGACCGCGGGCGGGGTTGCCTTCTGCCTCGTGATCGCGGCTTACGGCGCGTTCGGATACCCGATCCTTGGCCTGGCCGACCAGGGAGCCGAAGCCCTGGGCCTCAAGTAGTCAGGCACCCTCTCCCCCCAGGGGAGAGGGATGTGGGGTGAGGGGCGTAAACTCGCACCCACAGAACTCTGCACGCGTCGTACCAAACGTCCTGGAGGTCCCGCCTGGCCGCCCACAAGAAGCGCCCTCGGGCTCGCACCGGAGCCCGTGCCCGCGGTCGCCGAGTCACCAAGCGACGGTCGCACCACTGGCTGATGCGCATGTCGCTCATGGCCTTGATCGTCGTCTCGACGGTCGGGCTCGTCGGCACGGGCGCGACGATCGGCATCGTCGACTACTTCGCCGGTGACCTGCCCTCGATCAACGCCATCCAGACCTCGAACCTGATCCAGACCACGCGCATCCTCGATCGCAACGGAGACTTGATCGAAGCGCTCTATCACGAGAATCGCACTGTCGTTCCGCTGAGCAAGATCAGTCTCAAGCTGCAGCGCGCGACCATCGACACCGAGGACCGCACGTTCTACGACAACTCCGGTGTCGATTATCGGCGCCTGGCGATCGCGATCGTCTACGACATCACGCACCACACCTCGACGCTGGGTGGTTCCACCATCACGCAGCAGGTCGTCAAAAACGACGTGCTCGACACCGACGAGGCGCAGAGCCGCACGGTCAGCCGCAAGTTTCGCGAGCTGCTGCTCGCCGAAGAGATGGAGCGGCGGTACACGAAGCAGCAGATCCTCGAGCTGTACCTGAACACCATCAACTACGGCAACGGCGCTTATGGCGCCGAGGCGGCCGCGGTCACGTACTTCCAGGTCCACGCCAGCGACCTGACGTGGGCTCAGGCGAGCTTCCTGGCCGGGTTGCCCCAAGCGCCGAGCAGCTACAACCCGTTCGGGACGCCGGACCAGCAGCTGGCGGCGATGGACAGGTGGGGTCAGGTGCTGGACGGCATGGTCGCGGTCGGCGACCTGCGGCGTTCGGAGGCTGACGCCATCTACGCGAGCGACCTGCTGAAGAAGATGGTGGCCGTGCGCCAATCCATGCCCGCCGCGCACAACGCGGTGACCGCGCACTTCGTGGACTACATCGAGCACTACATCAAGCTGCGCTACGGCGAGCAGGCCCTGTACGAGGGTGGCCTGCAGATCACGACGACGCTCGACCTGAAGACTCAGGCCATGGCCGACAAGTGGGTGAAGGCCGGCGTGAACACCTATGCAAGACGCGGGGTCAACAACGGCGCGATGCTCGTGATGAATCCTTCTGATGGCGAGATCCTCGCCATGGTGGGCAGCGCCGACTACTACAACGCCTCGATCCGCGGGCAGATCAACCTGACCGGGATGGACCCGCTCGGCTGGCGCGGCGTGGGCTCGTCCTTCAAGGTTTACACGTACGGCGCCGCCCTACAGGCCGGCATCGTCACGCCCGCGTCGCTCGTCAACGACCAGACGGGCGTCATCGGCGGACACTCGTTCAGCGACTGGGATGGCAAGCACGAGGGCTACATACCGCTGCGCAAGGCGCTGGCGGAATCGCGCAATCTGCCCGCGTTGTGGACGTATTCGCTCGCGGGTGGGGACCGGATCGTGTCTTTCATGCACAACCTCGGCGTGACCGCGCAGATCGAAAACCCGGAAGGGGTGGCCACGACGCTCGGCCATGACGCGCTGTCGATGTCGGAGCATCTCGCCGCGTACTCGGCGTTCGACAACGGCGGGTATCGGGTCAGCCCGCACGCGGTCCTGCGCGTGACGGACGCGAGCGGCAAGGTGCTCGAAGCTCTGGACGCGAGCGCCGGACGCCCCCAGGTCATCAGCCCGGAGCTCGGCTACATGATGACCGACCTGCTGCGCGGACCAGTGAAGCTGTACCTCGGAGGCCTCGGGTCGCGCCCGGTGGCGGGAAAGTCCGGGACGACGGAGGCCTACACGGGCTCGATCTTCATCGGCTACACGCCGGACATCGCGGTGGCCGCATCCCTCATGCACATCGACGCCGGTGCGACGTGCAACTCCGGATACGCGTATCTCGCCACCAACTTCCCTCCGTCGGGATGGCAGTGTCCGACGTCGGTCCTTTTCGGCGAGAACGTTGGCATCTCGGTCTGGAAGCCTTTCCTCGAGGAGTACTACGCCTCGCATCCGTGGCCGGCGATGTGGGCGCAGCCCGCAGGCGTGGTGACTCGCCAGGTGTGCTCGTATGACGGGGGGTTTGTGACGAGCGGCGGGTACAACGAGATCTTTCTCAAGGGGTCCGGCGAGCCGCGGTACCCATGCGGCGCGAATCCGTACCCGGGCCAGAAGCCGTACACGCCGCCCGTGCCTTCGCCTTCGCCGGCGCCGACGCCGACAGGGACGCCCTCGCCACACTAGTCGCCATGCGGCTTCAACGGAGCGGCGTCATCGCCGGTCTGGCCTATCTCGTCGTCGGCCTGGCGTGGATCTGGATCACGCAGCCGCCGCTGTACCTGATCGCGTGGCTGTTCGTGGTCGCGGTCGCAGGCTCGTACATCCCGGGCGAGGCGAACCAGGTGTCGCTGGCGCGCGCCTATCTCGCCGTGCCGGCGCTGGCGTATGCGATCACCGGTCGCTTCGCGCTGCTTGCGGTGGTGGTCGCGGTGGCCGGCCTGACAGACCTGGTGGACGGCACCGTCGCTCGGCGATTTGGGCGTCCTTCACAGTTCGGCGGCGCGCTCGACCCGGTGGTCGACGGTGTGTTCATGGGTGCGTTGTGCGTCGGCCTGGCGGTGGGCGGCTACATACCTCTTTGGCTGGCGCTGGTCGTGATTGCGCGTTATCTGCTGCCGGCGCTCGCGGGTGGGTTGTTGATCGCGTCGGGTCGCCGGCCCGAGCTGCGCCACACGCTGACCGGCCAGATCTCGACCGTTTTGATTCTGGTTTTGATCGGCGGCGTGTGCCTGTTCCGAGGTCTCAACCAGGATTCGAGCGGCTTGTTGGGTGCCGCCGAGGTGGTGATTCCGATCGCGACGCTGGCCACGTACGTCCACTTGGGCTTCGCGCTCCGGCGGCCGGTCAGGGCCGCGGAGGCCGGGTAAGATGGTCGGCGGTCGCGCTAAGTGGGGTGCTGGCGGTACCCTGCACCGGCAATCCGCCTTAGCCGGACCGAATTCCATCGCTGAGGTCTGGGTTCTCAGAACCGGCCGCGGCAAACGGCGTTGAAGGTCGGGACCTGCGCAGCCCGGGTCTCCGAACCCCGTCAGGTCCGGAAGGAAGCAGCGGTAAGGAGGAAACCTGGGGGTGCCGCAGCCATCCTGGCCCGAGCCGCGAACCGTGGTGCGGCCTGGGGGTCTTCGATCGAAGCGGGGGTGCGCGGCCACTTTGATGCTTGATGCCTGAATACCAGTCCCTCTACCGCAAGTACCGCTCGCAGACGTTTGCCGACCTGGTGGGTCAGGACGCCTCCTCGCGAGCACTGCAGGGCGCGATCATCTCCGGTCGCGTCGCGCACGCGTACCTGTTCAGCGGTTCGCGCGGCACGGGTAAGACTTCCGCGGCGCGCCTGCTCGCCAAGTCGTTGAACTGCACGGGGCGGCCGCGCTCATCCGCGGAGCCCTGCAACAGGTGCGAGTCGTGTCTCGACGTGATGAGCGGATCTGCCCTCGACCTGATCGAGATCGACGCCGCATCCAACCGCGGCATCGACGACGTGCGTGACCTGCGTGAGAAGGTCAACCTTGCTCCCGCCCGCGGACCGTACAAGGTCTACATCATCGACGAGGCGCACGGCCTCACCGGGGACGCGTTCAACGCGCTGTTGAAGACGCTCGAGGAACCACCGCCGCACGCGGTCTTCGTCCTGTGCACGACCGACGCGCAGAAGATGCCGCTCACGGTCATCGGCCGCTGCCAGCATTTCGTTTTTCGCCGGCACAGCGAGGAGATGATCATCGGGCGGCTGACGCACATCGCCAAGGCGGAGAAGGTGGCGGTCGATCCGGAGGCGATGCAGCTGATCGCGCGCACGGCGCAGGGTTCGATGCGCGACGCGGTTGGTTTGCTGGACCAGCTGGTGCCGCTTGCCTCGGGTCCGATCAGTCTCGAGGGGGCGCGGTCGCTGCTGGGCATCGCGGACCCGCGAGTGCTCGATTCGTTGCTGGATCACGTGCTGGGTGGCGAGGCGGCTTCGGCGCTCGATGAGCTCAATCGGATTTACGCGGCGGGTGGAGAGCTCCGCCAGGTCGTGCGCGGGTTGATGGAGGGTTGTCGCGACCGTCTCGTCGCCGCTTTGACCAAGCGCGACCAGGTCGCGGCGCGGCGATTGTCGGCCGTGCTCGATGCGCTGCTGCATCTCGATGGCGAGGTGCGGCGTCACGCGGAGCCGCGGTTATTGGTGGAGGCGACACTTGCAAGACTCGCAGTGGAAGCTGAAACGACCCAGCCAACCCCACCTGCCCCTCCGGCAGTCCCTACGGCGGCCCCTCCGGCAGTCCCTACGGCAGTCCCTACGGCGGCCCCTCCGGCGCTTCGCGCCACCTCCGCACAAGGTGGGGAGGAGTTGAGGCCTGCTGTCCCTGCGCCTGTGACGGGGTGGTCGGAGGTGCTCGAGAAATTGAATCGCACCGTGCGGGCTGCTTATCTCGATGCGCAGCCCGAGGTCGATGGATCGATGCTTGTGTTGTGGTTTCGCTACGGCTTCCATCACAAGAAAGCACAAGAGCAATCCGCGCAGCTCATGCCACACGTGCGTGCGTGGTTGGGTGACGACGTGAAGATCGACTACCGGCTCCGCGACACCGAAACGTCCAAACCGGGTCCGCGCTCGGCGAGCCCGGAAGATGATCCCTTCGTGCGCGAGATCGTGAAACGTTTCGACGGTCGCGTGACGAGGGTGAAGGAGGTGTCGGAGTGAAGGACCCGCTCAAGATGATGCGCCAGGTCCAGCAGATGCAGGATCGCATGAACAAGGTGCAGAAGGAGCTCGAGTCAGAAACGGTGGAGGCGAGTGCGGGCGGCGGCGCGGTCACGGTCGTCGCCACCGGCGCGCAAAAGCTCGTCTCCGTGCGCATCGACCCCGAAGCGGCAGGCGATCCCGAGATGCTGCAGGACTTGATCGTGGCGGCCGTCAACGAGGCGATGGAGAAGTCGAAAGAGATGGCCTCGGCAAAGATGCAATCGGTCGCGGCCGGTTTGGGACTTCCGCCCGGCCTGGTCTGAGTCTGCATGCCACAACTTCCTGAACCGCTGGAGCGGCTGATCCAGGAGCTCTCCCGACTCCCCGGCATCGGCCCGAAGACCGCGCAGCGCCTGGCTTTCCATCTCCTGCGGGTGGATCGGGTGCGAGCGGATTCGCTGGCCCAGGCGATCGAAGACGTGAAGGCGCGGATCGGTTACTGCGAGCGCTGCTACAACATCGCGGAAGGTCCGCTCTGCGCGATCTGCGCGTCGCCGCGGCGCGACCCGTCGGTGCTGTGCGTGGTCGAGTCGGCGTTCGACGTCCTGGCGATCGAGCGCACGTCGGAGTTCAGCGGCCTGTACTTCGTGCTCCATGGGGTGATCTCGCCGATCGACGGCATCGGGCCTGAGCAGATCCACGTCCAGCAGCTGCTCGACCGGGTCAGGGACGAGGCGATCGCCGAGGTCATCGTCGCCACCGACGCGGACATCGAAGGGGAGGCCACGGCGCTGTACCTGCAGCGGGCGCTGATGCCGCTCGGCGCCACGGTGACCCGGCCGGCCCACGGCCTGCCGGTGGGGGGCGACCTCGAATACGCGGACGAGCTGACCCTGGCCAAGGCCATGGCCGGGCGTCGCGCCTTCTAGACCTCCTTTACAGGCTGCCTTGCAATCTCGACCTGAACGCGGGTATCATTCGCAGGTTCCTCCTCCGAACAGGTTTCGTGCGCCCTAAACGAGGGCAAACAAACTGTCCGGCTCGAAGGAGCCAGCACCTTGACAACTGAAGAGTGGGAAAGACTCTGAGAGTCTGAGAAGACTCAGGGCGAACGCTCTGGGTCCTCCGTTTTGGACGGAGAGTTTGATCCTGGCTCAGGGTTAACGCTGGCGGTGCGCATAACAC
>VBFV01000128.1 GCA_005881335.1 Chloroflexota bacterium | reverse complement strand
GGAGGTCCCGATCCCGAACGCGAGCGCGCCGAACGCGCCGTGGGTCGAGGTGTGCGAGTCGCCGCAGACGATCAGCATGCCGGGCTGGGTGAGGCCCAGCTCGGGCCCGATCACGTGGACGATGCCCTGGCGGCGGCTGCCGATCTGGTGCAGGGGGATGCCTTCGCTCCGGCAGTTCTCGGCCAGCACCTCCATCTGCTTCCGCGAGAGCTCGTCGGCGGCGCGGACGCCTCCGCGGGTGGGGACGTTGTGGTCCATGGTCGCCACCGACAGGTCGGGACGGCGCACTTTGCGGCCCGCCAGCCGCAAGCCTTCGAAAGCCTGGGGGGATGTGACCTCGTGGACGAGGTGCAAATCGACGAACAGGAGGTCCGGTTCCCCCTCTGTGGAACTCACCACGTGGGCGTCCCACAGCTTCTGGGCGAGGGTCTTGGCCATGGGAACGACAACTTTACGCACGACCCGGGCCGGAAATTTGTGGCCTGGGCACAACCCCAACCCTCGGTTGGCTCGTTAACATTCACAACCTCAATGGCTAGACCTGCCGGCCTGCTCGTACTGCTCCTTGGACTCCTGGGCCTGATTGGCATCCGAACGGGGGCACGCGCGAACTAGCCAGAACCGCCAGATAGATCGCAAAAGCCCCCGACCGAAAGGCGGGGGCTTCCTCATTTTTTGAAGCAAAAAGGAGCCCGCTGACAACTTGACCGGAGCCGACATGATCCTGGAGGCGCTCGAGCGCGAAGGTGTCGAGTACATCTTCGGCTACCCCGGCGGCGCCAACCTGCCGATCTACCAGCACCTGCACGAGCATCCCAAGCTCAAGCACATCCTGGTCCGGCACGAGCAGGGCGCCGCGCACATGGCCGACGGCTACGCGCGCGCCTGCGGCAAGCCGGGCGTCGTGTTCGCCACCTCGGGCCCGGGCGCGCTGAACCTGGTCACCGGGCTCTGCACCGCGTACATGGACTCGGTGCCGATGATCGCCATCACCGGCCAGGTCGTCAGCACGCAGGTGGGTCGCGACGCCTTCCAGGAGTCCGACGTCATCGGAGCCACGAGCTCGGTGACCAAGCACAGCTACCTGGTGACGAAGATCGACCAGCTGCCCCGCGTCATCCACGAGGCGTTCCACATCGCCACCACCGGCCGCCCCGGCCCCGTGCTGATCGACATCTGCAAGGACGTGCAGCAGGCCGACGCGGAGCGGGTCAACACGGAGTACCTGGAGATCCCGGGCTACAAGCTGAACGGCCACGTCAACCTGGATGGGGCGCGTCAGGCCGCCCAGGCGCTGGCCGGCGCCGAGCGACCGGTGATCCTCGCCGGACACGGCGTCCTGCTGAGCCACGCCGAGCGCGAGCTCATGCAGCTGGCCGAGGCCGCCGCGGCGCCCGTCGGGACGACGCTGCTCGGCATCGGCGCGTTCCCGGTCAAGCACCCGCTGTCTCTGCACATGACGGGTTTCATGGGCACGGGCTGGTGCCTGAAGGCGGTCCAGAACGCGGACGTCTTGATGATGGTCGGGATGCGGGTCGACGACCGCGTCACCGCCAAGCTCTCCGAGTTCGCCCCCAACGTCAAGACGTTCATCCACGTCGACATCGACGAATCCGAGATGGGCAAGAACGTGCGGCCACACATCGAGCTGGTCGCCGACGCGCGGCTGGCGCTCGAGGCGATGGTGCCGCAGGTGACGAAGGTCGATGCGGGCCGGGCCAAGTGGCTGGGGCAGATCGACAAGTGGCGCGAGGAGCACCCGCTTCGCTACAAGCAGTCGAACGGGCAGCTGCAGCCGCAGGACGTCTTGATCGACATGTACAAGCGGGCTCGCAGCGAGGCCATCGTCGTGGCCGACGTCGGCCAGAACCAGATCTGGGCCGCGCTGTGGTGGAACTACGACCGGCCCGGCCTGTTCATCAACTCCGGCGGCTCGGGCACGATGGGCTTCGCGCTGCCGGCGGCGTTGGGCGCGAAGTTCGGCCGGCCCGACCTTCCCGTGTGGTGCGTGGCCGGCGAGGGCGGCTTCGTCATGACCGCGCAGGAGCTGTCGGTCGCAGTCGAGCACCAGCTCGACGTCAAGATCGTGCTGCTCAACAACCGCTCGCTCGGCATGGTCCGCCAGTTCCAGGACGACTTCTATGGCGGCGTCCGCTCGCAGGTCGACCTCACGCACATGCCGGACTTCGTCAAGCTCTGCGAGGCTTACGGGCTGCCCGCGCTGCGCGTCGAGAAGTTCGAGGACATCGCGCCCTCGTTCGACGCGGCGGAGCGGACGAAGGGCCCATTCCTGATCGACTTCCGCATCGACCCCGAGGCCAATGTCTATCCGATCGTTCCGCTCGGCAAGGGCCTCAACGAGTTCCGGGAGGCCCCTGAATATGCTTGAGATCAAGCGCACTTCTGCTGTCGTCAGCCCCCACCCGGCCGCTGCGCGGCCGACCTCCCCACATGGTGGGGAGGTGAATCGGGTTCGCGTCCTTTCGCTCCTCGTCGTGGATGGGCAGAACACGCTGACCAAGGTCTCCGGCGTCATCCGACGCCGCGGTTTCCACGTGCGCGGGATCTCGGTCGGCCCGAGCCGCCAGCCGGGACACTCGCGCATCACCCTGCAGATCGACCACGGCCACGCCGAAGCGGACCAGGTGCGCAAGCAGCTCGAGCGGCTGGTCGAGGTCGTCGAGGTCGAGGACCTGACGGGCGACGACGTGCACAACCGCGAGCTGGTCGTCGCCACAGTCGCGGCTTCCGAGCTCGACGCGCTGCTGAAGCGAGGCGCGAAGGTCCTGTCCACAGGGTCCGATGGCACGACTGTCGAGTTTTCCGGCGATGCCGACCAGGTGGCCGATTTCGTCAACGAGCTGGCCCGGCACGGGATCGTCGACGTGGTCCGCTCCGGCCCGGTGGTGATGAGGAAGAGCGAATGAAGATCCATTACGAAGTCGACTGCCCGCCGACGCTCGGCGAGCCGGTGGCGGTGATCGGTTACGGCTCGCAGGGTCGCGCGCACGCGCTGAACCTGCACGACAGCGGCGAGGACGTCCGCGTTGGTCTGTATCCCGGGAGCAAATCGATCGAGCGCGTGGAGGCGGACGGCCTGCGCGCGGTCCCCGTGCCCGAGGCCGTTTCGGAAGCGTCGGTGGTGATGGTGCTGACGCCGGACGCAGGCCAGGGCAAGCTGTTTCGCGAATCGATCGAGGCGCATCTGCAGCCGCGGTCGATGCTGATGTTCGCGCACGGCTTCGCCATCCACTTCGCGCAGATCAAGCCCAACCAGGACATCGACGTCGCGATGATCGCGCCCAAGGGGCCGGGCCACCTCGTGCGCAGCACCTACGTTGCCGGGCAGGGCGTGCCCGCCCTGATCGCTGTTCACCAGGACGCCACCGGACACGCGTGGCAGCGCGCGCTCGCGTATGCGCGCTCGCTCGGCGCGGGTCGCGCCGGCGTCCTCGAGACCACGTTCAAGGAAGAGACGGAGACAGACCTGTTCGGCGAGCAGGCGGTGCTGTGCGGGGGCGTGACCTCGCTGGTCAAGACCGGCTTCGAGACGCTGGTCGAGGCGGGTTACCAGCCCGAGCTCGCTTACTTCGAGGTGCTGCACGAGCTGAAGCTCATCGTCGACCTCATGTATCGGGGCGGGCTCGGCTTCATGCGCTACTCGGTCTCCGACACGGCCGAGTTCGGCGATTACGTCTCCGGCCCGCGCGTGATCGACGACCACGTGCGGCAGTCGATGCGGCAAGTCTTGGCGGAGATCCAGGACGGCTCGTTCGCCGAGCGCTGGCTCGACGAGAACTCAAACGGCCGTGAGCAGTTCATGGCCATGCGCAAGAAAGACGCGGATCACCAGATCGAGCAGGTCGGGCGCGAGCTGCGCTCGATGATGACGTGGTTGGAGCCTGTAGAGAAATGAAAGACACGAACCCGGACCGAGTATTCATCTTCGACACCACGCTGCGCGACGGCGAACAGTCGCCAGGCTTCCACCTCGACGCCAACTCCAAGCTGCGCATCGCGCGCCAGCTCGAGAAGCTCGGCGTCGACGTGATCGAGGCGGGTTTCCCGATCTCCTCCCCCGGCGATTTCGAAGCGTGCCGGCGCATCGCGCGCGAGATCCGCGGCGCCACCGTCACCGCGCTGGCGCGGGCCGTGCGCGAGGACATCGACGCGGTATGGGGAGCCATCAAAGAAGCTCAGACGCCGCAGATCCACATCGTGCTGTCGGTCTCCGACGTGCACATCGACCGCAAGCTCGGCATGACCCGAGAGCAGGTTTTGAAGCGCGGCGCTGAGATGGTTGCCTACGCGCGGTCGCTCTGCGACAACGTCGAGTACTCGCCGGAGGACGCGGGCCGCGCCGACCCCGACTACCTGGTCGAGACGGTCGAGACGATGATCGCGGCGGGCGCGAACGTCATCAACATCCCCGACACCACGGGCTACTGCCTGCCCTACGAATTCGGCGAGCTCGTGCGCCGCGTCATCACCGACGCGCGCGGCAGCGAGGGGGCGCTGTTCTCAGTGCACTGCCACAACGACCTCGGGCTCGCGGTCGCCAACACGCTGGCCGCGATCTCGGCCGGCGCGCGGCGCGTCGAATGCACGATCAACGGCATCGGCGAACGGGCGGGCAACACGTCGCTGGAGGAGATCGTGATGCTGCTCAACGTGCGGCAGGCGAAGCTCGGCCTCGAGTGTGGCGTCAACACGAAGGAGATCACGCGCACGTCGCGTCTGGTCTCGGAGCTCACCGGGACGCCGGTGCAGCCCAACAAGGCTGTGGTCGGAGCCAACGCATTCGCGCACGCTTCGGGCATCCACCAGGACGGGGTCCTGAAGGACCGCCTGAACTACGAGATCATGAAGCCCGAGGACGTGGGTCTCTCCGACTCGCGCATCGTGCTGACCGCGCGGTCAGGCCGCCACGCGTTCCACCACCGCCTGGGCCGGCTCGGGATCACTTTGGGCGAAGGCTCGGATGACGCCGCGTGGCAGAGGTTCCTGCAGCTCGCGGACACCAAGAAAGAGGTGACGGACGAGGACCTGCGGAAGATCGCGGCTATGTCTTCGGAGACGAACGGGCATGAGGGCAATGGCCATCCGCCGGTCACGGATCAGCTGAACGATCACAACCACGTCGCAGACACGCTCCGGCATCTCATTTTCGGATGAGTTTTCGGGGGTGAAGGTCGCCTACCAGGGCGAGCCTGGCGCGTACTCGGACGAGGCCGTAACGGCGGTCTTTCCGGACGCCCAGGGGGTCGGGTTCGCGACGTTCCGGCTGACGTTCGACGCTTTGGCGATGGGCGCCGTTGATGCGGCGGTGCTGCCGGTCGAGAACAGCAGCGCGGGAATCGTGCAGGAGGTGTCCGACCTCTTGTGGGAGCTGCCGGGATTGCGCGTCGTGCGCGAGCACGTGCAGCCGGTGCGGCACTGCCTGCTCGGATGGCCGGGTCCGGTGGAGCGCGCGCTGTCGCATCCGCAGGCGCTCGCGCAGTGCGACCGGTACCTGCACTCGCGGCAGATCCGTTCCGTCGCGTTTCACGACACGGCCGGCGCCGCTCGCGCGGTCGCGGAGCAGCGGCAGCCGGGGACGGCGGCGATCGCCTCGAAGGCGGCGGCTGCGCGGTACGGGCTGTATGTGTTGGCGGAGTCGATCCAGGACGACTCCGAAAACCGCACCCGGTTCGTCGTGGTCGAGAAGGGCGCGCCGTCGCGCCCGCGCGACAGCAGTTCTGGGTGGAAGGGGTCGATCGCGTTCGTCACGGCGCACCGGCCGGGCAGCCTGGCGCACGCGCTGGACTGCTTCGCGCGGCGCGGGGTCAACCTCACGCGGCTGGACAGCCGGCCGATGATGGGGCGGCCGTTCGAGTACCGGTTCTACGTCGACTTCTCGATCAACGGGGAGGCGTCGTCGCCAGCCGCGGCGGAGGCGGCGCTGAGCGACCTGGAGGAGGCGAGCGCGGAGATCAAGCTGTTCGGAACTTATCCGGCGGCTTAGCCAGGGGTTCGCCCCCTCCCGCCCAGGTCGCTGCGCGACCGGGGCGACCTCCCCACAGGGTGGGGAGGTAAAACAGGTCGCGGCGGGAAGCACTCTGACCGCGACCTGCTTGCGCAATCTTAGGTTAACAACGTTAAGTATGTAAACGGTTTGGCTTCCACGGTTGGCCTCGATCTCTGAAACGAATATTTCAAGAATTGATGCCCGCGGCGCTGAAGGTTTTCGGATAAAGTGACCTGCCGTGGCCAGCGGGCGGGCAGACGCACCAGTTGCGACTGACGCGCAACCGAAGAGACGCCGACTTCCTGGCGTGAACGTGCGGCCGGGGTCGGTCAAGCAGGCTCGGGTCGAGGCGAGCTTGAGCCTCGCCCAACTGGGTAAGGGGCGAGTCACGGCCCCGGCCATCTACCTGATCGAGACCGGGCGCACGAGGCCGTCGCTGCCCACGCTCGAACACATCGCGCGGCGGACCGGGAAGCCCGTCGAATATTTCCTCGCCGCGCCGGCGGGTGCTGCCGACGAAGGCCAGGCGAGCCTCATCGCCCTGGAGGCGATGGTGGCCGATGGGCGGAACCACGAGGCGATCCCGCTGGGCGCTCGCCAACATGACGCACTCCAAAGATTCTTTGCAGCTGGCCGAGCTGGCGGTGTCGGTCTGCCGCGGCCTGAAACCGGTCCCGGCGCCGACGCTGGCCCGCCTTTTGGGGATTCTCGCCGGCACGTATGTCGCCAACCACGAATGGGACAGGGCGATCGGCGCGTTCGAGGAATCGATCGAGGTCGGAGCGGCGATGTTCGACCTGCGCCGCGTCGCGCGCATGTACGGCGATCTCGCCACCGCGTATCACGAGGTCGGCGAGGCCGAGGCGGCCGTCCGCTACGCGACGAGGTCGGTGGTGGTGCTCGAGGTTCTGCGCGATCGGGTCGCCCTGGCCCGGTCGGAGAACAGCCTCGCCCTGGTTTTGATGGCGCGGGGTGACCTGGACGGCGCGCGCATCCACCTGGACCGGTCGCTCGAGCTGTCGGCGGGAGGCGACCTGGAGTTCGGCCGCAGCGAGGTGCTGTTGAGCCTTTGCGAGCTCACCATGCAGGAGGGCAAGGTCGACCAGGCGTATGGCATGGCGCGCGAGGCGCTGGAGCTCGCGGAGCGGCACGAAGAGGGCGCCACCATCGCCGAGGCGCACGTCTGGCTGGGCCGGATCGCGGACCGTCGGGGCGAGCACGACGAGGTCGACCGCGCGTTCGAGGACGCCATCCGCGGCTTCGAGGCGCTGGGTCTGCGCGAGAGGCTGTTGCACTGCCACGGCATCTACGCCGAGATCCTCGAGCGGCGCGGGGAGCTGGCGAAGGCCTACGTGCACATGAAGGAGGCCCTCCAGGCGAGCCGCCCAGGGCTCCTCCGCCGCGAGCAGCAGCGGGAGCACGCCAGCTCAGCCTAGGGTCTAGGGCCGGGCCACCTCTGATAACGTAGGTTTCGCCGCTTGCAGCGGCAACTATGGACGCGTAGGGGAGGTTTGTCTCAGCTGGCGAGAGCCGTTCGCAACCCCAAGTACTCCCTGACCGCCGAAGCCATCGTCGCCGACTACCGGCTCGCGTTCAGCAGCCGCCGCGCGAGCATCATCGGCCGAGCCGAGGTCTTGCGCGGCAACGCGACCTTCGGCATCTTCGGTGACGGCAAAGAGGTCGCGCAGATCGCCATGGCGAAGGCGTTTCGGGCCGGCGACTGGCGCGCCGGCTACTACCGCGACCAGACGTTCATGTGGGCGACCCGGATGTCCAACGTGCGCGAGTTCTTCGCCCAGCTCTACGGCAACGCCCAGCTGGAGTCGGAGCCCGCGTCCGGCGGACGCCAGATGGGCAACCACTTCGCGACGCGGTTCCTCGACGACGACGGCGCGTTTGTCCGCACGGTCGACATCCCCAACTCGAGCGCCGACGTTTCGAACGTCGCCGGCTGGATGCCCAGGCTGGTCGGCCTCGCCTACGCGTCCAAGCTCTACCGCCTCAACCCGCAGCTGAAGGGCGTCCAGGACGGCTTTTCGGTCAACGGCAACGAGGTCGCCTTCGGCACCATCGGCGACGCCGCGACCAGTGAGGGACTCTTTTGGGAGTCGATCAACGCTTGTGGTGTGCTGCAGGTGCCTCTCGCGATGTCGGTGTGGGACGACGGGTACGGAATTTCCGTTCCGATCACTGCGGAGACGACGAAGGCGTCGATCTCCGACGTGCTGCGCGGTTTCACGCCAGACGACAGGCCGGGGATCGACATCTACGTCGTCCGCGGCTGGGATTACCCGGCGCTGATCGAGACGTACGCGAATGCGATCGACAAGGTGCGGCGCGAGCACAAGCCGGCCCTGATCCACGTCACCGAGATGACGCAACCGCAAGGTCACTCGACGAGCGGCAGCCACGAGCGATACAAGACGAAGGAAAGGCTGCGATTCGAAAGCGAGTACGACTGCGTCGCGCGCATGCGGGACTGGATCATCGAGGCCGGCGTGGCGAGCGAATCCCAGATCGAGGGTTGGGAGGCGGCGGACAAGGAAGCGGTGGAGGCCGCGCGCGACCTGGGTTGGGAAGCGTTCCAGACCCCCGTCCGCGCCGAGCGCGACCGGGCGGTGGCGATCCTGCGGCGGATCGACATGCCGGAGGTCGCGGAGATCACCAACTCGCTCGACGAAGCGCACAAGGTGACGCGCGCGCTCGTGATGTCGAGCGCCTCGCGCGCGCTGCACCAGACGCGTGGCATCGATTCGCCTGCGCGCGCTGAGCTGGCTTCGTTCGTCGACGCCTATCGGCGCGAAAACGACGACCGCTACAACTCGTTCGTGTACAGCCGGTCGTCCTCGTCTCCTTTGCAGGTGCCTGTCGTGCCGCCTCTGTATTCCGAGAAGTCGCCTGTGGTCGACGGCAGGATGGTTTTGCTCCGCAACTTCGACGCCAACTTCGCGCGCGACCCGCGGATCTTCGTCGTCGGCGAGGACGTCGGCCGGCTGGGTGACGTGAATCTGGTGTTCGAAGGGCTGCAGGCCAAGTACGGCGAGCTGCGGCTGACCGACACGGGCATCCGGGAGGCGACGATCCTGGGCCAGGCCATCGGTTCGGCGATGCGGGGGCTGCGGCCGATCTGCGATATCCAGTACCTGGACTATTTCCTCTACGCGCTGGAGGTCGCCTCGGACGACCTGGCCACGCTGCACTGGAGAACTGTGGGTGGGCAGAAGGCCCCGGTCGTGATCCGGACCAAGGGCCATCGCCTGGTCGGGATCTGGCATTCGGGGTCGCCGATGTCTGTGCTTTTGAATGCGCTGCGCGGGGTGTACATCGCGGTGCCTCGCAACATGACTCAGGCCGCGGGGTTCTACAACACGCTGTTCCAGGGCGACAACCCGGGGATAGTGATCGAGGTCCTCAACGGGTACCGGTTGAAGGAGCGGGTGCCGGACAACGTCGGGTCGTTCACGGTCCCTCTGGGTGTGCCGGAGGTCTTGCGCACAGGCACCGACGCGACTCTGGTGACCTACGGCGCGTGCTGCGCGATCGCTCTGGATGCTGCTTCCACGCTGGAGGGACTTGGCGTTTCGTGCGAGGTCATCGACGTGCAGACGCTGAACCCGTTCGACATCGATCACATGCTGGTGCGCTCGCTGGAGAAGACGCGAGCTTTGATCTGTGTCGATGAGGACGTCCCGGGCGGGGCGTCGGCGTTCATGATGCAGCAGATCCTCGAGGCGCAGCAGGGGTGGTGGCACCTGGACGCGGCGCCGCGGACGCTGGCGGCGTCGCCGAACCGGCCGGCGTACGGGCCGGACGGGGACTACTTCTCGAAACCGAACCGGGAGAGCATCGTCGAGGCGGTTTATGAAGTGGTGCGCGAGCGGCAGCCGTGGAGGTTCCCTCCGCTGGACTCGTGATGGCCCGGCTCCTTGGCGCCTCGCTGACGCCACTGGGGCGGAATTCGTGCCCGCGAGTCGCCTCGCGGACGCCAAACGTGCGGAATCAGTTGGCTCGTCGCAGCCCAGACCCCTGGCGGGCCCTCCCTTTCGTTTGGCTCCCCTCCCCCGAGCCGGCCATACCTCTTCTGAACTTACTTTCGCGACACAAGCGCGTCAACCCAGGTTGTTAAGAGGTCGATCCTAAATACCCCTGTAAAGGACCTTGGTCGCTGACTTGTGCCCTGCTAACCTTTACTTATGAGCCAAAAAGTAAAGCGAGCTCGTGGGACTACTCGAGTCTCCAGCAAGAACCAGATAACCCTGCCCGTCGCGGCGCTAAAGGCGGCTCGTGTGTCCCAAGGCGATGAGCTGCGTGTTCAGGCCAACGGTGATGGCCGCATCCTTCTCCAGCGATCCAGCGATCCGTTGGAGGAATTCGTGGGAGCCGTCCCCGGACTTTCCGCTGCAACGCAGCTCGACAAGTTGCGAGACGAGTGGGCCCGGTAGTCGTCGACGCGAGCGTGGTGCTTGGCGTTCTCGATGCACGGGATACGCACCACTCCTCGGCAGTCCGCTCACTGAGGACCGCACGCGCTAAAGGACGCGCAATCTTGCTGCCGGCGAGCGCGTTTGCCGAAGTCCTCGTCGGCGCCAGCCGGCTTGGACCCAAGGCGACGGCGCGCACCGAGGCGTTCGTTGACTCGATAGTCGATCTGGTTCCGCCGATCGACCGCAACGTGGCCAAAATCGCCGCCGCGGTGCGGGCCGCTCACAAATCGATCAGGCTGCCCGACGCGCTCGTGATCGCGGTGGGGCGGACCGTCGGCGCAAGCACGATCCTGACCGCGGATGCGCGCTGGCGCGCTGCGGACAGACGGGTGCAAATTCTGCGCTGATATCCGGCCAGGTCGGATCCGGTTAGGTCAGCTCCCCAGGTAGGTACTCCATTACCGCGAGCGCCGGGGCTCGGTTCAGCAACGTCAGGCCCTCGAGCATGTAGCCGAACCATCCCGCGGCCGCCGCCGCACTGGCTAGCGGTGGGACCATTCGTTTGGGGCCGCGCACCTCGCGCAGCGGTGCGTCGTCCTTGAGTCCGGCCAGGGCGCGTGCCTTGCTCACCCCTGCGTCGAGGCCGCCCATCTCGTCGACCAGCTTGCGTTCCAGCGCCTGGCGCCCGGTCCATACCTTGCCCTGGGCGATCGGATCCACCTCATCGGGCGTCAACTTGCGAGCGCGAGCGACGATATCGACAAACGCGCGGTAAATGCGCTC
>VBFV01000127.1 GCA_005881335.1 Chloroflexota bacterium | reverse complement strand
CAGGTCGACGGCGCCGACGTCGTGATCATGAACCGCGTCATCTGCTGCTATCCGGACATGCCGCGCCTGGCCGGCGCCGCCGCGGACCACGCGCGGCAGATGCTCGTCATGAGCTATCCCACGGGAGCGTGGTGGATGCGCGTCGCACTGGGCCTCGGCAACTTCGTGCTGTGGCTGCTGCGCCGCGAGTTACACGTGTTCGTTCACCCGCCGAAAGAGATCATCGCGACGGCGACGCGACGCGGCCTCGAACCGGTGATCCCGCGCCGGTGTCGAACATGACGCACGATTCGCTCGACCCGATCAGACCCGCATCGACGAGCGCCTTCAGGCCTGCCGTGGCAGCCGCGGTTTCCAGGCTTGGGTAACCGAGGCCGAGCGAGCCCAGGCGCTTCTGCGTTGCGAGAATCTCCACCTCCGGCACCGCGACCGCGCCGCCGCCCGACTTACGCAGGCTGTCCAGGATCAGGAAATCGCCGACCGCGGCGGGTACTCGCAGGCCGGCGGCGGAGGTCTTCGCGTCCTCCCACTCGGTCGCGAACTGCGAGCCTTCCCGGAACGCTCGCACGATTGGCGCGCAGCCTTCCGCCTGGACGGCGAACATGCGCGGTCGCTGCTCGCCGACCAAACCCATCGCCTGCAGCTCGTCGAAAGCCTTCCACATGCCGATGAGGCCAGTGCCACCGCCAGTCGGGTAGACGATCGCGTCGGGCAGTCTCCATTCCAGCTGCTCGGCCAGCTCGAAGCCCATGGTCTTTTTGCCCTCGATGCGATACGGCTCTTTGAGAGTGCTGAGGTCGAAGGCGCCAGTCTCCTCACTGATCAGACGCCCCAGGCGGCCGCAGTCGGAGATCAAGCCGTCGAGCAGCAGCAGGTCGGCGCCGGCGATGAGCACCTCGACCTGGTTGGCCTCCGGCGCGTCGGCGGGCATGACCACGGTGGCGCGGACGCCCGCCGCGGCTGCGTATGCCGCGAGCGCGCCACCGGCGTTGCCGGCAGAAGGCACGACGACGTGTTTCGCGCCCAGCTCCATTGCGCGGCTCACGGCGACAGCCATTCCACGCGCCTTGAAGGACCCGGTCGGGTTGAGGCTCTCGCGCTTGACGAGGAGCTTCGACAGGCCGAGCCATGACGCGGTTCGCGGCGCTGCGTGCAGAGGCGTGCTTCCTTCGCCGAGGTGGAGCACGGATTCCCATCGCCGCACCGGCAGCACCTCCCGCCAGCGCCACGGGCCGCCGTACGTGCGCGACGCGATCGCGGTGCGGTTCAGTGTCCGGGCCGCGAGCTCCAGGTCATAGCGGGCGAGGAGCGGCCGCTGGTCGAGCGGATCGAGGCTGCGCAGCTCATCAGGGTCGTACGACCGGCCCGACAGTCCACCTTCGAGATGGCTGAGCGTCGAGCCGGTCGGGCCTGAGCTCAGATGAAGCGCTTGACGAAGGTGAGCGCTGTCTCTGCGACCTCTTTCCAGCCGTTGTCGATGACGAGCGCGTGGCCGCGGTTCGGCATCTCCTTGATCTCGGTCACGCCCGGATTTCGCTTCTGACGCTTGTAGGACGCGTTCGCGATCGCCCACGGAACCGTGTTGTCCTTCTCGCCGGAGAGGATGAGCAGCGGTCCCCGGTCGGGGTTCACGGTGTTGACCTTGACCTCGGTCCATGGGTTCACGTTCGCGGCCGCGGCCTGGAACAGCGGCGCGCCGGATGCAGGGACCGCGAACGACTCGTACAGCTCCTTGGCCTCCGCCTCACTGACCGCGTTGGCGAACGCGTAGCGGAACTGTTCATACGTGAGCGGGATCGCGCGATTCCAGTTCGCCGGGTTTTGCAGCACCGGCGACGCGGCTTTGAGCGCGGAGATGGGCAGCGGGAGCACGCCGCGGAAGGGCGCCGGGTCGATCGCGACCGACGCGATTGCGTGACCTCGGCCCGCGACGATCTGCGTCAGCAGCCCACCGAACGAGTGGCCGATCACGGCCGGCTTCTTGTTCAGGCCGTGGATGACCGCATCGATATGGTCCGCGACCTGGCCCACCTTCTTGCCCGCGAAAACCTCGGGATGTGCTTTCGCCTCGGAGACGGTTTCCGGGTCGTCGGGCCATCCGGGCTTCACGGCCGTGAAGCCGGCGTCCTCGAACAATGTGGCCCAGCGGTCCCAGCTGCTCGGGAGCAGCCAGAGGCCGTGGATGAAAACGACGGGCGTTCGGCCAGACGCGTTGGCGCGTTCGACCTGTTCGGATTCGTGGTCGGTGATGCCGGCCGGTCTTGCGGCGGTTGTGCTCACGTGTTCCTCCCGCGCTTTACTCCGACCCCACCCCGCGAGCGCGACCGCAATCGTACCCGCTTTCAGGAAGAGCTGTGAAGAGCGAAGCGGTGTAAGGCGAGGCGACCTGTAACTATGGCAAATCTGAATTATTTTGAGCGTAAATTAACTTGCTCTTCGTACCTATGTTCGATACGATGATGGCGTGCTGCACATCGGCTCGTCCGAGCTCCCGGTCGGTGACCAGATGGTTCACCACCAGGCGCGCATCGATATGTTGCAGCTCGAGCAATCGCGCCTCGCGGCGGAGTTCCAGGCGAGCGGCCAGTGGGACCTGGAAGGCTTCAACAGCGCCTACGACTGGATCCGGATCAACTGCAAAGTCCCGGGCCACGTCGCCGGCAACTACCTGGCGGTGGGCGCCCATATGGCCCAACTCGGCCAAAGCGTCCAGGCCGTGCTCAAGGATGAGATCAGCTTCGCCCACCTGGCGGTGATGGCGCACACGGCCGAGGCCGTGGGCAAGGCGTTCGACGAGACCAAGCTCTTGCCGCTGGCCAAAGAGCATTCGCCGGGCCAGTTCTACTTCAAATGCCTCCACTACCGCCACTCGATGGACGCCAAGAAGTACGCCCAGGAACAAAACGACTTGGAGACCAACCACCACCTCACCCTGACCACCGTCGAGTCGGGCCATCTCCTGATCAATGGAGTCCTCGACCCGGTCGGCGGAGCGGCGGTGCGGGCGGCGCTGGAGCCGCTGGCTCGCAAGAGCGGCGAGCACGACGACCGCCGCATGCCCCAGCGCTATGCCGATGCATTGGTCGAGATGGCCTCGGCCGGCAAGCCGGCAAACATCCAGGTCACTGCCACGATCGAGACTCTCAAAGGCCTGGCCGGAGCGGCGGCTGGAGAGATGGAGTTCTCGCTCCCAGTGTCCGCGGTCGCCGTGCAGCGCATGGCATGCGACTGCAGCGTGACCCGCATCCTGCTCAGCCAGGAGTCGCTGGTGATGGACGTCGGGCGAGCCAAGCGCATCGTGTCGGCGCCGCTCAAGCGAGCGCTCAAGACTCGCGACGGCCACTGCAAGTGGCCGGGTTGCGAGCGGTCGGCTTCAAGGTGCGATGGGCATCATCTCTGGAGCTGGATCGAAGGCGGGCCGACCGACCTCGACAACCTCGTCCTTCTGTGTCGCCGGCACCATCGGATGGTGCACGAGGGCGGATGGCAGCTGATCAAAACCGAAGACCGTCAGATCATGACCATCGCGCCGACCGTTACGTTCGGATTGCCGCGCGGACCGGACTAGACCTAGACGATCAGCGGCCGGAGCGCGTTGCGGGCGATGAGAAAGCCGCGCTCCACAAGCTCCGGCGTGCCCTCGAACTTGCGGTCCTCGTGCTCAATGGAAACGACCCAGTCGTAGCCGATCGCGTAGAGCGTGCTGATGAAACGGTCCCACCTGACCTCGCCCAGGCCCGGTAGGCGCGGCACCTGCCAGCCGACTCCGGCTGACATGACGCCGTGCATGTAGAGGCCGTCGCGATCGATCTCCATGTCCTTGGCGTGGACGTGGAAGATGCGCGGCGCGAAATCGCGTAGCGCGCGTGTGTGGTCGATGAACTGCCAGACGAGGTGCGACGGGTCGAAGTTCAGGCCGAAGTTCTCGTCGGGGATGATCTCGAACATCTGGCGCCAGATCGCCGGCGAGTAGGCAAGGTTGCGGCCGCCGGGCCATTCGTCGCCGGAGAAGATCATCGGGCAGTTCTCGATCGCGACCTTCACGTTGTGCTGGGCGGCGAACTTGATGATCGGCGGCCACACCTGCTTGAAGTCCTCCAGGTTGTCGGCGATCGACCGACTTTGGTCGCGGCCGACGAAGGTGCCGACGATGCCGACCTCCAGGCGTTCGGCGGCTTCGATCACGCGGCGGAGATGGTCGTTCGCCGCGTCCCGCGTGGCGCGGTCGGGATCGAGGTTGTTGGGGTAGTACGCAAGAGAGGAGATCTCGAGGTTGTAACGACGCAGCACGTCGCGGACTCGCTTCGGCTCGAAGTGGTCGACGTCGATATGCGCCACGCCGGCGTAGCGCCTGCGCTCGCCACCCGCGGAGGGCCAGCACGCGATCTCGAGAGCCTCGAAGCCATTGGCATGCGCCCACTCTGCGACCTGCTCGAGCGTCAGCCCAGGGAACGCCGAGGTGAGCAGTCCGAGTTTCATCGGCCCACCTCGACCCAGCTCCCTTTCTTTGAGCTGCGCGCCACAGCTTCGCAGACGAGCATCGAATCATGGCCGTCCGCGAACGTGGGATAGCCGGTCGCCGGCCGGCCGTCCCCGACCGCCCGATAGACCTCGGCGTACAGGGCTCTGAAGCTGTCGGCGAAACCCTCGACGTGGCCGCCGGGGAGGCTGGCCGTCCTGCGGCCCTCCTCGTTCAGGATCGCCGGGTCGCGTAGGAGGAGCTCGTTGGGCCGGCCGCGATGCCCGATCCACAGCTCGTCCGGATTCTCGGAGTTCCAGGACGCGGCTGAGCTCGAGCCGTCGATCTGGAACACGAGCGAGTTCTTGCGGCCCGGGCTGAGCTGGGAGATGGTGACGGCGCCGCGCGCTCCGCCCTCGTAGCGGAGCAAGATCGTCGCGACGTCCTCGGTGTGGATCTCGCGCGCGACGGTCTTGGCGTCGCTCGCGGTGGCGAACGTCTCGACCGGGCCGGTTGGCTGATGCCGGTTCTTGATGAACGTCGTCAGGTCGGCCATCACCCCCGTGATCCGCCTGCCGACGAGAAACGAGGTCAAGTCCATCCAGTGCGACCCGATGTCGGCGACCGCTCGGAGCTCACCGCCCAGCTGGGGTTCGAGGCGCCAGTTCCAGTCCGTGTCGAGCAGCAGCCAGTCCTGCAGGTAGTGGCCCGAAACCAGCCGCACCTCGCCCAGCTCGTGATTCGCGATCATCCCGTGCACATGTTGGTTGGTGGCGTAGAAGCGCAGGTTGAAGTTCACGGCGTGGACGCGCCCGCTCCGTTCGGCCACCTCGAGCAGCTCGGCCGATTGCGCCGAGGTCATCGCGAGCGGCTTCTCGCACACGACGTGCTTGCCGGCCCCCAGCGCGGCCGCTGCATGTTCGTGGTGCAGATGGTTGGGCGAAGTGATGTGCACGACGTCGACGCGGGGGTCGTCGAGCATCGCCTGGAAGCTCTCATAGGCCGGCGGTAGACCGGAGTCCCGCGCCCTCGACGCCGCACGCTCGCGGCTCGATCCGACCACACCGAGGACCTGGACCCCCAGACGCCTCAGCGCTTCGACGTGGACGACCCCGATGAACCCGGTGCCGACGACCGCAGCGCCGATCTCGGTGATTGGCTTCACGACCTGTCTTATTCTTGCCGAAACCGTGAGGCCGATTCGGTTGCTGCAAGTCGGGTTGGGCGGCTGGGGACGCGATTGGGCATGGCGAGTGGTTCCCGAGGTTCCCGAAGTCGAGGTCGTGGGCTACGTCGACTCCGACCCGCAGTCGCTGGCCTTGCTTCGTGAAGAGATTCCCGGCGCCACCGGTCTCTGCTACGCATCGCTGCAGGAGGCGGTCGCGGCGACCGGTCCCGAGGCTGTGCTCATCACCACGACCCTGGCCGGTCATGCGCCCCTGACCCAGGCTGCGGTCGATGCCGGGATTCACGTCCTCGTCGAGAAGCCATTCGCCGCCGACGTCGCGACGGCCGAAGGGCTGGTGAGGGCCGCAGCGGCAAAAGGCGTGGTCTTGATGGTCAGCCAGAACTACCGCTTCTTCCCCGCCGTGCGTACAGTCGCTCGACTGCTCGAAGAGGCGCCGCTCGGCGATCTGTCCGCCGTGTCGATCGACTTTCGCCGCTACTCGGCCGGCCGCGCCAACGGCCGGGCACGTCATCACACCGACGAGCAGCCGCTGCTCGTCGACATGTCGATCCACCACTTCGACCTGCTGCGGATGCTCCTCAAGCGCGAACCCGACCGGATCTACTGCGAGTCCTGGAATCCGAGGTGGAGCCCATTCGCGGGGCCGGCGGCCGCGGTCGCCTCGATCGACTTCGGCGAGATCGTCGTCAGCTACCGGGCCAGTTGGGTCAGCGCAGCTCCGATCACCCCGTGGGCCGGCGCCTGGCGCATGGAGTTCGAGCGTGGCGAGATCACCTGGACGGCCCGGGATGACAACGGCGCGCTCAACGACAAGGTCGTGGTGCGGCCGCTGAATGGACGAGCAAGATCCGTTCGCATGCCGAACATGCGCGTCGACCGCTGGGGCACGCTGACCGAGTTTGCCCTGGCGATCCGCGAAGGGCGCGACCCCGAGTGCTCAGGTCGCGACAACCTCGGCACCGTGGCGTTCATGACCGCGGCGGTCGAATCGGCGACGCGGCGCATCCCGATCGACCTGCGTGGCACGAGGGTCGCATCCCGTGACTGACGACCCCGAAGTCGCTTACCGCGAGACCACGCGCGCCTCGCGCGCGATCCACGAGAGGGCGGTCGCGGTCATGCCTGGCGGCACGACTCGCACGACCACGTACTTCGACCCTTATCCCCTCTACATCGACCGCGGCGAAGGATGCCGCGTTTGGGACGCGGACGGCACCGAACGCATCGATTTTCTCGGCAACTACACCGCGATGATCCTCGGCCACGCGCATCCGAAAGTTGTCGAGGCGATCCGCCGGCAGGCGGCGCGCGGGACCGGCTTCGCCGCGGCCAACCCGATCGAGGTCGAGCTCGCGACACTGCTGTGCGAGCGCGTGCCGAGCCTCGACGCGGTGCGGTTTTGCAACTCCGGGACCGAGGCCACGATGTTTGCGATGCGGCTCGCCCGCGCGTTTACGGGCCGGCCGAAGATCGCGCGCATGGAAGGCGGATACCACGGCACGCACGACTACGCCGAGGTGAGCACTCACCCGCTCGTGTCGGAGGCCGGCCCTCCGGAGGCGCCGATCCCACGACCTGATTCGATGGGCACTCCGGACTGGGTTTTGGAGCAGACGGTGGTCCTTCCGTTCAACCACCCGGATGCCGCGGAGGCGATCATCCGCCGCCACGGCGGCGAGCTCGCCGCGGTGATCCTGGAGCCGATCATCGGCGCGGGCGGCGTGATCCCGGCCACTCTCGAGTTCCTCCAAAGGCTCCGGCAGGTGACCGCGGAGCTCGGCATCCTCCTGATCTTCGACGAGGTGATCTCCTTCCGCGTCGCCCCAGGCGGGGCGCAGCAGCTGTACGGCGTGACCCCCGACCTCACGACCCTGGGCAAGATCATCGGGGGCGGCCTGCCGGTCGCCGCCTTCGGCGGGCGCGCGGACGTGATGGAGCTGCTGGACCCGCGCCGGGAGCCGAACATCGCGCAGGGCGGGACGTACAACGGCAACCCGCTCGGCATGGCCGCGGGCCTGGCGACGATGACGGAGCTGACGCCGGACGTGTATGAGGACCTCAACCGGAAAGGCGCGCGCGTGTGCGAGCAGCTGACCGAGGTGTTCGCCTCGCATGGCGTCGCGGTGCAGGTGAACGGCGCGGGGTCGCTGCTCGCGCTCCACTTCACCGACAAGCCGGTCGTCGATTACAGGGCGGTGGCGGCGGCCAACAAGAAGAGGGCGCGCGATCTCTTTCTCGGACTGGTCAACCATCGAGTGCTGATGGCGCCGCGAGCGATGGGGGCGCTGTCGACGCCGATGGCCGAACCGGACATCCAGGAGTTCATAGATGCCGTCGACACCGTCGTCGGCGAGCAGCGCCCACGCTGGGAGTCGGAAAACTAGAGGCACCGCCCGAAAAGCCCTCGACGGATCTTCGGCGCCCATGGTTGAGTTAACCGAATGGTGTGGTGTTGCCGAACAAGCGCTGTGCTGGTGGCCGTGCTGATGGTGGGATGCGGCTCGAGCGACGGACAGGTGAGTGCATCGCCGTCGCACCCATCGAATCCAACCCCTACCCA
>VBFV01000126.1 GCA_005881335.1 Chloroflexota bacterium | reverse complement strand
ATCTGCTTGGGCATTCGCTGCGAGAAATCGCGGGGCTTGGGGCCAAACACCTTCCCGCCGCCCTTCATGCTCGGCTCTCGAATCGAGCCGTGACGCGCCCTGCCGGTGCCCTTCTGGCGGTACGGCTTGGCGCCGCCGCCGCGGACGTCCTTTCGCGTCTTGGTGCTGGCCGTGCCCTGGCGGGCGTTCGCCAGCTGGCGTAGGTAGGCCTGGTGCATGACCGGCATGTTCGGCTCCTCGGCAAAGATGGCCTCGGGCAGGTCGACCTCGCCGTTGCGCTCGCCGAGCGCGTCGAAGTAGGGGGCCTGAACAGTCATCAGACCTTCCTCGGGTTCGGCTTACCCGCCGGACCCTTCGGCTTGACCTTCTTGGTCGACTGCCGGACGAGCACGAGAGCGCCTTTAGCGCCCGGCACGCCGCCCTTGACCAGCAAAAGGTTCCTCTCGGCGTCCACGCGCACAACCCTGTACGCGCGAGCAGTGGTTCGCACGTTGCCCATCTGGCCCGACATGCGCACGCCCTTGAAGACGCGCGCGGCGTCAGTGGCGCCGATGGCGCCCGGCTGGCGGACGTTCATCGAGCCATGCGACTCGGGGCCGCGGCTGAACTTGTGCCTCTTGATCAGCCCCTGGAATCCCTTGCCCTTGCTCGTGCTCGTCACGTCGACGAGCTCGCCGGGCGCAAAGATCTCGGCTTTCAGCTCCTGTCCTTGCTCCAGGCCGTCGTAGTTGCGGATCTCGACCACGTGCCGATGGGGATCGAGGTTGGCCTTCTTGAACTCTCCGAGCTGGGGGCCGTTGAGCCTGCCCTCCTTCGCCGGCGCGAAGGCGATCCGGACGGCGTTGTAACCGTCCTTCTCCGCGGTGCGCAGGCCAAGGACCCGACACGGGCCGGCCTCGAGCACAGTGACCGCGGTCATCGTGCCGTCGGGGTTGAAAAGCTGGGTCATGCCCAGCTTCTTGGCCAGCAGACCCTTCATCAGCTCTTGATCTCGATGCTCACGCCGGCGGGCAGGGACAGCCGCATGAGGGCGTCCACCACGCGCGGGTTGGGATCCAGGATGTCGACGATGCGCTTGTGGGTGCGCATCTCGAACTGCTCACGCGAGTCCTTGTCGATGAAGGGGCTGCGGATCACGGTGAGCTTGGAGATCTCGGTGGGAAGCGGGATGGGGCCGGCAGTGCGCGCGTTCGTACGGCGGGCGGTGTCCACGATCTTGTCCGCCGCCTGGTCCAGCACCCGGTGGTCATAGGCCTTGAGCCGGATCCGAATCTTCTGCGCCAACTGCCTTGCCCTTCTCCTTATTTATGTATGGGTTACTTGACGACCTCGGTCACGACGCCGGCTCCTACCGTCTTGCCGCCTTCGCGAATGGCGAACCGAAGTGCCGGCTCGATGCCGATCGGCTCACCCAGGGTGATATCCATCACGACGTTGTCGCCCGGCATCACCATCTCGACGCCCTCGGGCAGCTTGACCTCACCCGTCACGTCGGTGGTCCGCATGTAGAACTGCGGGCGGTAGCCGGTGAGGAACGGCGTGTGCCGGCCGCCCTCTTCCTTGGTCAACACGTAAACCTGGGCCTTGAACTGCGTGTGCGGGGTGATGGAGCCCGGCTTCGACAGCACCTGGCCACGCACGACGTCTTCGCGCTTCACGCCACGGAGCAACGTTCCGACGTTGTCGCCGGCCTGGCACTCGTCCATGTCCTTGTGGAACATCTCGATGCCGGTCACGACGGTCTTCGTGGTCGGGTGGATGCCCACGATCTCGATTTCCTCGTTCTTCTTGAGCTTGCCGCGCTCGACACGACCGGTGGTCACGGTGCCACGACCTTCGATCGTGAACACGTCCTCGATCGGCATCAGGAACGGCTTGTCGACCGGCCGCTCCGGCTCCGGGATATAGGTGTCGACGGCGTTCATCAACTCGAGGATCTTCGGCGACCACTCGGGGTCGCCCTCGAGGGCCTTGAGGGCCGAGATGCGAACGATCGGGATATCGTCCCCCGGGTACTCGTACTTGTTGAGCAGCTCGCGCAGGTCGAGCTCGACCAGCTCGATGAACTCCTTGTCATCGACCATGTCGCACTTGTTGAGCGCGACCACGAGGAAAGGCACGTTGACCTGGCGGGCCAGGATGATGTGCTCGCGGGTCTGCGGCATCGCGCCGTCGTTGGCGGCCACGACCAGGATCGCGCCGTCCATCTGGGCGGCGCCGGTGATCATGTTCTTGATGTAGTCCTGGTGGCCCGGGCAGTCCACGTGCGCGTAGTGGCGCTTCTCGGTCTCGTATTCGACGTGCGTGATTGAGATCGTGATGCCCCGCGCCTTCTCCTCCGGTGCCTTGTCGATCCGGTCAAAGGGTGTGAACTCGGCCAAGCCCTTCTCCGATAGCACCTTGGTGATGGCAGCCGTCAACGTCGTCTTGCCATGGTCGATATGACCGATGGTCCCGACGTTCAGGTGGGGCTTGGTCCGCTCAAACTTCTTCTTCGCCACTGTCTCCTCCTAACTAACTCCGCGCCTTTTCGCGGCGGCCCACAGCCTCCGCCAGGTTTCCGGGCATCTCTGCGTAGTGACTGAATTCCATCGAGTAGGTCGCGCGCCCCGACGTCATCGAGCGAAGCTCGGTGGCGTAGCCGAACATCTCGGCCAGGGGCACGTTGGCCTTCACGTTCTGCGACGTGCCGCGGCCTTCCATGCCGAGGATATGACCGCGACGCGACGCGAGGTCGCCCATGACGTCGCCGAGGTATTCCTCGGGCATCACGACATCGACCTTCATGATCGGCTCGAGCAAGTAAGGCTGCGCCTTGTGCATACCGTCCTTGACCGCCATCGAACCGGCGACCTGGAACGCCATCTCGCTCGAGTCGACGGGATGGTACGAACCGTCGACCAGCGTGACGGTGATGTCGACCACCGGGTAGCCGGCCGCGACGCCCGTCTGGATCGCTTCGCGGATGCCCTTCTCGACCGCGGGGATGTACTCCCTCGGAATGCGACCCTGCGTGACCTTGTCCTCGAAGATGAAACCGCTCCCGCGCTCGCCCGGACGGACCACGACCTCGGCGTGGCCGTACTGGCCCTTGCCGCCTGTCTGGCGGACAAAGCGTCCGACACCCTTGGCCTCGCGCTTGATGGCCTCCTTGTAGGCGACCTGGGGCTTGCCCTGGTTGGCGTCGACACGGAACTCGCGAAGCAGACGGTCGATGATGATCTCGAGGTGGAGCTCGCCCATGCCTTCGATGATCGTCTGGCCCGTTTCGTCGTCGGTGTGCACCTTGAAGGTCGGGTCCTCCTCCGACAGCCGCTGCAGCGCCATGCCGAGCTTCTCCTGGTCGACCTTCGTCTTCGGTTCGATGGCGACCGAGATCACCGGCTCGGGGAAGGTGATCGACTCGAGCAGGATCGGGTGCGCCTCGTCACAAAGGGTGTCGCCGGTCGTGGTCACCTTCAACCCGACTGCGGCCGCGATGTCGCCCGTGAAGACCTCGTCGACGTCCTCGCGCCGGATGGCGTGCATGCGCAGGATGCGGCCGATCCGCTCGCGCTTGCCGGTCGACGCGTTCATCACCGACGAGCCCGCCTTCAGGCGCCCTGAGTAGACGCGGAAGAACGTCAGCTTGCCGACGCCTTGCGGGTCCATCTGGATCTTGAAGGCCAGCGCCGAGAACGGCTCGTTGTCATCGTGCTCGCGCACCTCCAAAGCGCCGGTCTTCGGGTCCTTGCCCTCGACCGCCGGCACGTCCGCCGGCGACGGCAGGTAATCGACGACCGCATCGAGGATCGGCTGTACGCCGCGGTTGCGCAGCGCAGCGCCGCAAAGCACGGGGACGAGCACGCCCGCGACCGTGCCGCGGCGCAATCCCGCCTTGATCTCGTCCTCGGCGATGTCCTGCTCTTCGAGGTACTTGTGCATGATCCCGTCATCGAAGTCGGCGACGGCCTCGATCAGGTCGTGCCTGTACTGGCTGACGAGGTCCTGCATGCCGGCCGGGATGTCCAGCGACTCGGTGCTCTTGGTGCCGAGGTCGTCGGTGTAGACAATCGCCTCTTTGCTCAGCAGGTCGATGTAGCCCTGGAAGTTCGCCTCGGAGCCGATGGGCAGCTGGATCGGGATCGCCCGGGCGCCCAGGCGCGTACGGATCGAGTTCAACGAACCGTAGAAGTCCGCCCCGATGCGGTCCATCTTGTTGATGAAGGCGATGCGAGGTACGCCGTAGCGGTCGGCCTGGCGCCAGACCGTTTCGGACTGGGGCTCGACGCCCGCGACCGCGTCAAAAACCGCGACGGCGCCGTCGAGCACACGGAGGCTCCGCTCGACCTCGACCGTGAAGTCCACGTGCCCGGGTGTGTCTATGATGTTGATCGCGTGGTCGCGCCAGTTGGCCGTCGTCGCGGCCGACGTGATCGTGATCCCGCGCTCCTTCTCCTGGACCATCCAGTCCATGGTCGCGGCTCCCTCGTGGACCTCGCCCATCTTGTGGATGCGTCCCGCGTAGAAAAGGATCCGCTCGGTCGTCGTCGTTTTGCCCGCGTCGATATGCGCCATGATCCCGATGTTTCGGACCTTGTCGATGGCGACGGGACGTTCCTGCATTTTCAGTGCCAAGTTCATGTCTCTTAGTACCGGAAGTGCGAGAAAGCTTTGTTGCTTTCGGCCATCCGGTGGGTCTCCTCTTTGCGCTTCACCGCGCCGCCGGTGTTCTGCGCAGCATCAAGAATCTCGTAGGCGAGCTTCTCGGACATACTCTTCCCGCCTCGCTGCCTCGCGAAACGAACCAGCCAGCGGCGGGCGAGCGCAAGCCGGCGCTCGGGGCGGATCTCGACCGGGACCTGGTAGGTGGCGCCGCCGACCCGCCGAGGCTTGACCTCGAGCAGTGGCGTCGCGTTGCGCAGGGCCGAGTCGAAAACCTCCAGCGGCTCCTTCTTTGCCTGCTTGGAGGCGCGGGCCAGCGCGTCATAGACGACCTTCTCGGCCGTGGACCGCTTGCCGCGGCTCATGACGACGTTCACGAACTTGGCGATCGCCTCCGACTGGTACACCGGGTCGGGCGCGACGACACGCTTGACGGGACGGTTGCGGCGAGGCATCAGGCTGCCGCCTTGCCCTTTTCCCGCTTCGCTCCGTACTTCGACCGAGCCTTCTTGCGGTTCTTGGTCCCGGCCGTGTCGAGCGTGCCGCGGATGATGTGGTAGCGGACGCCCGGCAGGTCTTTGACGCGGCCTCCCCGGATGAGCACGACCGAGTGCTCCTGGAGGTTGTGGCCGATGCCCGGGATGTAGGCGGTGACCTCGATGCCGGTGGTCAGCCGGACGCGCGCGACCTTGCGGAGGGCCGAGTTCGGCTTCTTGGGGGTCTGGGTGTAGACGCGCACGCAGACTCCCCGCCTCTGCGGTGAGCCCTTGAGAGCGGGCGCCTTAGACTTCGCTCTGGCCGCCCTGCGCCCAAGGCGGACCAACTGCTGGATGGTTGGCAAACGGTTCTCCGAATGGCGGTTTGATTCCCGCGCGGCGATAGCCGATTGGGCGACAAGCGATGAGTATACCCAAATCCCATTACTTCGAAGCTCAGCCGGCCGTTCCGTCGCACCCCCGGATCGTGCGGCTGCGGCTGGCCGCGCTCGATCTGGAACTACAGGCCGACCGGGGAGTTTTCGGGTCGAAAGGAGTCGACCTCGGCACGATGGTTCTGCTCCGGGAGGCCACTCCCCCGCCCCCGCAGGGCGAGCTGCTCGACCTCGGGTGCGGATATGGGCCGATCGCCATCGTCCTGGCCCGACGCGCGCCGGAGGCCCGCGTCTGGGCGGTGGACGTCAACGAACGGGCCCTCGAGCTGACTCGGCTGAACGCTGCCGCGGCTGACGCGCCGAGAATCACGGCCTGCAAGCCGGACGAGGTGCCGGACGATGTCCGTTTCGACGCTATCTACTCCAACCCCCCTGTGCGGGTCGGCAAGCGGCCGCTGCACGAGCTCCTGCTGGGGTGGCTGCCGCGCCTGAAACCCGGCGGCGCAGCGTACCTGGTCGTGCAGCGAAACCTGGGCGCCGACTCGCTCGCAAAGTGGCTGGGCGAGCAGGGCTTTCTCGTGGCTCGCTTGAAATCGAAAAAGGGTTACCGGGTCCTGGAGGTGAAAGCCGGCTCTTAACAGGCGGGGTTGACCCAGTTTTTCGAAATCGCCAAGCTCAAGCGAGGTTCGGCCGGCGGGGGAGGGCCCGGCAAGAAGAAGGGAGGGCCCCCGAATACCAACGCCCTACGCCTGGCCGGCGAAGTGGCACGCCGCGACCTGGTCCCGCGCCCCATGCGCCTCCAGCGGCGGCTCCTGCTCCGAGCAGATCCCCGGCGCCCGCGCAATGGGGCAGCGCGGGTGGAAACGGCATCCCGACGGCGGATTGACCGGCGAAGGGATCTCGCCCTTCAACGAGATCGGCGCCCTCTCGCGCTCGACGGCGGGGTCGGGCACGGGGATCGACGACAGCAGCGCCTTGGTGTAAGGATGCTGCGGCCGCTCGTAGATATCGTTCCGTCCAGCCGTCTCCACCACCTTGCCCAGGTACATCACCGCGATGCGGTCCGACAGGTGCCTCACGACCGCCAGGTCGTGCGCGATGAACAGGTACGTCAGCTGGAACTCTTTTTGAAGATCTTGCAGCAGGTTGATGATCTGCGCCTGGATCGAGACGTCCAGCGCGGAGACCGCCTCATCGCAAACGATGAACGACGGGTTCACCGCCAGCGCCCGAGCGATCCCGATTCGCTGCCGCTGCCCGCCAGAGAACTCGTGCGGATACCGGTTCGTGAAGTTGGGGTTCAGGCCCACCAGCCGGAGCAGCTCCTGCACCCGTCGCCGCCGGTCCCGCATGGAACCGATCGCGAAGTTGTCCAGCGGCTCCTGCAGGATGTCGCCCACCGTCATGCGCGGATCCAAAGAAGCGAACGGGTCCTGGAAGATCATCTGCATCTTCCGGCGCACGCGCCGCAGGCGCCAGCCGCGCAGCCGGGTGATGTCCTGGCCGTCGAACACGATCTTGCCCGCCGTCGCCGGCAGCAGCGCGGTGATCAGCCGGGCGAGGGTCGACTTCCCACAGCCTGACTCGCCGACGAGGCCCAGCGTCTCGCCGCGCCGGATCTCGAGGTCGACCCCGTCCACTGCCCGCACGGCCCCGCCGCCGAAACCGGAGATCGGAAAGTGTTTGAAAGCGCCCGCAACGCGAAGCAATATCGGGTCGGCCGTCACGGAAGAAGCGGGCGCTCTTTCAGCTGCCTGCAACGCTGTCGACCTCCGCAGCCGCCGCCTCAGCGTCCGCCTTAAGCTTCTGCGCCGCCTCGATCGACAGGGCGCTCGCTTTGGCCGCCGCGACGTCGTCCTCCTTCACGTTCCGCATCAGCACCCAGCAGCGCGCAACCTGATTCAGCGCAACCTCGCCAAGAGAGGGTTCCTCCACGCGACAGCGGTCGATGACGAACGGACACCGCGGGTGGAACTTGCAGCCCGGCGGCGGGTTGGTCAGGTCAGGCGGCAGGCCTCGAATCGACACCAGCCGGTCCTTGCGCGCCTCGTCGACACGCGGCACCGACCGCAGCAGAGACCACGTATAGGGATGCTGCGGACTGCGAAAGATCTGCTCGACCGGTCCCTCCTCGACGATCCGTCCCGCATACATCACGACCACGCGCTGGCACAGCGACGCGACCAGCGCCATGTTGTGCGTGATCAGCATCATCGCGGTGCCCAGCTCCCGGTTCAGCTGCTTCATCAGCTGGATGATCTGGGCCTGCACGGCGCCGCCGGCACGCGCACACGCTTCAAAAGCTCGACCACGCGCGTCTTGGCCAGCGAAGCGGAAAAGCGGTTGTGCGCCGTCATGGCCTCTTCGATCTGAAATCCGACCTTCGTGACCGGATTCAAGGACGTCATCGGGTCCTGGAAGATCATCGCGACGTCGCTGCCCCGAAAGTCGCGGATCTCTTCGTCGTCCATCTTGGTGACGTCGCGGCCGCGGAACAGGATCCGGCCTGAGGTGATCTTTCCAGGTTCGGGCACGAGCCTCAGCACCGACAACGCCGTGATCGTCTTGCCGCATCCGGACTCGCCGACCACGCCGAGGGTCTCCCCCGCATCGATGTGCAGCGAAACGCCGTCGACGGCGCGCACCACGCCGCGCGATGTGAAGAACTGCGTGTGCAGGTCTTCGATCTGCAGCAGTGTCTGGCCCAATTCGGCTACCGAACCTACTGAAAGCTAGCGGCGCATTCGCGGGTCAAGCGCATCTCGGAGGCCGTCGCCCACAAACGTGAACGAGAGCATCGTGAGCGCTACCGCTATGCCTGGGAAGATCACCTGCCGCGGGTCGGCGAAGATTCCGGCGTATCCGTCCTCGATCATGACCCCCCAGCTCGGCTCCGGGGGCCGGATGCCGATGCCCAGGAAGCTGAGGGCAGCCTCGGTGAAGATCGCAGCCGGGATCCCGAACGTCAGGGTCACGATCACCGGGCCGAGCGAGTTGGGCACCAGGTGCTTGACGATCAGCTTCAAAGGAGACGTCCCGGTCATGATCGCCGCCTCGACGTACTCCTTCTCCTTGATCGACAGGACCTGCCCGCGGACCAGTCGCGCCAGCCCGACCCAATACACAAGGCCGAGGGCGATGAAGATGCTCCAGAAACTCGGCCCGAAAGCGGCCACGAAGACCAGGACCAACAACAGGTCCGGAAACGCGTACATGATGTCCGTGAATCGCATCAGGAGGTTGTCGATCCAGCCTCCGAAGTAGCCCGCGGCCATCCCTATGCTGCCCCCAATGCCCAGGATCAAGAACTGGACGACGATCCCGATGGTCAGCGAGATGGAAGCGCCGTAAAGGATGCGCGAGAGCTGGTCGCGGCCGAGGATGTCCGTCCCCAGCGGATGCTGCAGCGAAGGTGTGGCATATGAGTTCGTGACGTCCTGCAGGAAGGGTTCGTTCGTGAGGTGAAGAATCTTCCACAGGCCTCCGGGCGTGGCCGGGAGCCTCGCTCCGAGGGCCAGAACGATCATCACAACGATTACGACGAGCCCGGCGACGGCAAGCCGGTTCCGCCGGAAGCGGACCCAGGCGTCCTTCCAGAGCCCGGTCTGCTCAGGAACGTCCCAATCGACCTGGTGGGCGAGGCCGATCGCGGTCGCCATCAGTCGGTCAATCTCATCTTTCGGTCCACGTCATCACTCCGTCAACCTCACCCGCGGGTCGATGAACACGTACAGCACGTCCACCACCAGGTTGACGAGCGCGATCAACAGCGCGAAAAGAATCGTGGTGCCCAGGATGACCGTGTAGTCGCGGGCGGCGATCGAGCTGACGAAGGTCCGTCCAATGCCCGGGATCGAGAACAGCGTCTCGGTTATGAACGAGCCCGTGATCAAGAAAGCAAAGGTCGGCCCGAGCGCGGTCACCACGGGTATCAAAGAATTCTTCAGCACGTGGCGAATCACGACCAGTCGCGCCTTCAAGCCCTTGGCCCACGCGGTACGGACGAAGTCCTGGCGGAGCGTGTCGAGCGTGCTCGATCGGGTTAGGCGCGCGATGTACGCCGTCGGCAGGGCACCCAGCGTGATGACCGGCATGATCAGCTCCACCTGGAAAGGGTTGAACGGGGAAGGCATCCCGCCGGTCGGAAAGTAGAACGTGCCCCCGGTCAGCTTGTTCATCCCCAGGGCGAAGATGATGATCAGGAAGATGCCGACCACGAAGTTCGGCGTCGATGCTGCGGCGGTGGCCAGCCCCAGCGCGGTGTAGTCGACCAGCGAGTTCTGGCGCAGCGCGGCGATCACGCCAAGGCCGATGCCGATCGGCACCAGCAGGATGAACGTGACCGCGCCGAGGGTAAACGTGTAGGGCCAGCTGACCAGAATCAGATCCGAGACGTGTTGCCCTGGTTGGCGAAGCGAGTCGCCGAAATCGAAGTGGATCACTCCCCAGACGTAGATGAGGAACTGCTGCCAGAGCGGCTTGTCCAACCCGTACTTGATGTTCAGGTTCTCGACCACCTGGGGCGACAGCTGGCGACCCTCACGGTCCCATGGGCTGCCCGGTGCCAGGTGCATGAGGACGAAGGTGATGACGATGACGAAAAAGAGGACCGGGATCATCCAGAGAAGCCGCTTGACGATGAAGATCGTGAGCGTGGTGCCCCGACCCGTGGGGATCCACGACAGAAAGGACGGGGCGCCCCTCCGAAAAGGGGCGCCCGCTGTTACTGACAAATCTCTTCCCTGGGTTCCTTAGGCGGCAATGTACATCGAGGTCGGCGTCGCCACATCGCCGATCCAGTCGTCGTCGAGTGCGGTCTTGGTGTAACCCTTGACCTTGGAGGCGATCAGGAGGAACTTCTCGTCCTGGTAGAGGAACATCACGGGCGCTTCCTGCTCGAGGAGCTTCTGCGCCGCGCTGTAGGCAGTGTCGCGGTCCGCCTGCTTCGGGGCGTTGTCGCCCTTCTGGACCAGGTCGTCGTACTGCTTGTTGCTCCAGCCGCTGAACTGGTTGCCGCTGCCGGTCACGAAGATGTCGAACCAGTCCTGGCCGTCAGGGTAGTCCGCCTGCCAGCCCGAAACTCCACCGATGGAGTAGTTGTGGGTGCGCAGGTTGCGTGCGTAGGTCTTGCTCTCCACAGCGTCGACGGTGACGTTGATGCCGAGGCATGTCTGCCACTGCTGCTGGAAGAACTCGGCGGTCACCTTGCGGGCCGAGCTCGCCGAGTACATGTAGTGGAGGGTGGCCAGCTGGGCGTCAGTCACGCCCGCGCTCTTGGCCTTGGCGAGGCTTGCTTTGGCCGCGGTGCAGTCGAACTTCTGCGTGTCCGACGGCTCGTAGCCCCTCTCGCCGTTGGGGATG
>VBFV01000125.1 GCA_005881335.1 Chloroflexota bacterium | reverse complement strand
TCAGGCGCCTGAGTTCGTCAGCGAACCCATCGATGAGTTCGCGCCGGCCGAACCGACCGAGCCCGAACCGCCGGAGGCCAGCACCACGCTGACTCCCCCGGAACCTGAGCCCCCGGCTCCAACCGAATCGCACAGCACACCGCCGCCGCCGCCGTTCGTCAACGCGGTCGCGCATCCAGCCCCCGCCCGCCGCGGTGGATCGAGCACCGCGCTCGGCATCGTGCTGGTGGTGCTCGGTCTGTTCGCGCTGCTGATCGTCCTGTCGGGCGTCGATCTGACCGAGAGCGGATGGCCGCTCTTCATCATCATCCCTTCGGAGTCGGCCTCGGCATGTACATGCAGGCGCTGCGCGATCGCGACCAGCACGCGCTGCGGACCGGCCGCACCCTGATCTTCATCGGCCTGATGATCTTCCTGATCGGCTTCGTACTGTTCGAATCCATCCTCGGCATCAGCGGCCGGGACTACTTCGGCCCTGTGGGCAAAGCGGCGCTGCCCGCCTTGCTGATCCGCGTCGGGGTCATCCTGCTGGTGCGCAGCGTGCAGAGAGGCAGGAAGACCTTGCCGGCAGCCAATCTCGCGGCGAGCCGGTCACGAGTGATCTGGTAGGCGGTGCCGGTGCGGTAAGGCTTGAAGCCGAGCGCCCGGTTGATCTTCAGCATCGGCGCGTTCGACCCCGCATTGCCGGTGCCGATCCACCTGGTGTCCGGATACAGCTCGCGTAGGTGAAGCAGCATCGCGGCCTTGATCCACTTACCCAGCCCGCGGCCACGCGCGTCGGGCCGGACGCCGGTGAATCGCTGCTCGATGAACTCCGACCGGTGAGGCGCCCAGGTGACGTCTGTGATGCCGGAGATCGTCCCGTCGGGCTCGCGCGTCAGCACCGTGTGCTGCACCTCACGGTTGACCTCGAGGCGGTTGTAGAAGTCACGCATCGTTTCCGGGGTCACGACGATCTTGCCGTGGTCGAGGGCTTCGAAAGGGATCGTGTTGAGCATGACCGACAGCTGTGAGCCGAACGCCTCCCACTCGTCTTCCGGAACCGGCCCAATGATGGTCTCGAGCTTTGTGTCGGGCGATCGCCTGGCGCCTTCTTCGACCCAGCGCTCCAGCTCCGGCCAGTCGATCTCCGAGAACATCAACCGGCTCTCGATCTCGGCCAGCTTCGATTCGGCGCCGACCCACTTCATGAACCCATGCCCCGCGTCCTCCTCGACCCAGCCGCCGACGGTGGTGCAACCACGACCTTCCATCAGCTCGACGATCACCGGGAGAAACGAGGAGGCGATGCCGCGCCGGCGGTCCGCGCCGCGGACGAAGACGTCGGCTTCGCAGAGGTGTTGGTTGGATTCGTACGCGGGCGCTGCCGGTTCCACGAACGACATCTGCAGCAGACCAAGCATCTCGCGCCCCCGAGAGACCTCGAAGTATTTCTCCGCCTGGAACGGGCTGATCCGCTTCAAGTGCGCCTCTTCATCGGCGTCATTGCGCACGGGCTCGTCGGGGCGTGTTTCCTCCTGCCGAACCCGGCGAAACTCGTGATAGCGCCTCCAGAAGTCCACACCGGCGGTGACGGGGTCAACCGGCGATGGGACCAACTCCCCCACCATGGACTGTCGATAATCTCACAGCGATGTCTTCCAGCCGGCCGTTCAAGGTTGGCGTCACGATCCATCCTCAGCAGTGCACCATCCAGGAGCTGCGCGATGCATGGCGTCGTGTCGACGACCTCGGTGTCGACAGCATCTGGTTCTGGGATCACTTCTTCCCGTTGTATGGCAACCCGAACGGCAATCACTTCGAATGCTGGTCGTTGCTCGCGGCGGCGGCGATCGACACCCGAGCTCCGCAGATCGGTCCGATGGTCACCTGCATCGGTTACCGCAACCCGGACCTGCTGGCGACGATCGCGGCGACGGTCGACCAGCTGTCAGGGGGGAGGCTCGTGTTCGGCCTCGGCGCTGGTTGGTTCGAACACGACTACCGCGAATATGGCTTTGAGTTTGGTGAGACGCGCGATCGCGTGCGGCTGCTCAAGGAAGCGCTGCCCCGCATCCGGAGCCGCATCCAGAAGCTGAGGCCGGGTCCGGCGGGCCCGATGCCGATCCTCATCGCCGGCCGGGGCGAGCGGGTGATGCTTCGCCTGGTCGCCGAGCATGCGCAGATGTGGAACGCGATCGGCTCGGCTGAGGAGTACGCGCGCAAGTCCGCCGTGCTCGACGAGTGGTGCCGCAAGGTCGGGCGGGACCCGCGCGAGATCGAGCGCACCGCCAACGTCGGCGGCCTGAGCCCGAAGGCGGTCGACGAGTGGCTGCAGGCGGGGCTCCAGCATTTCGTGCTCCGGATCGCCCATCCCTTCGACACCAGGGAGGTCGCCCGGCTCCTCAAGGTCCGGGATTCCTGAGCTACAACGGCGCCGGAGCTTATTTGTGGCTGGCTCACTAACACTTTGTAGGGTTCGGGCATAGCATTTCCGGTCACCACACCCTCTTCGCGGCGCGAGCCTCCTGCCTCTGGTAGGAGGCTCGTCTTATTTCGCAGGGGAGGCAAGCCTCCCCTACGGGACCCCTCCTTCCACAAGAACATCCGGTGGCGTCTGGTGGTCCACGCCTGGCGACGGCCGGAATAAATCCCGCCTGCAGCCATACCTCGATGGAGCTAGGCCGCTTTGACGGCGCTTACCAGCTTGGTCAGGGAGTCTTTCGCGTCGCCGAAGAACATCACCGTGTTCGGTCCGTACATCAGCTCGTTCTCGATCCCGGCGAACCCGGGACGCATCGAACGCTTCATGAAGATGACGTTCTTGGCCTGGTCGGCGTTCAGGATCGGCATCCCGTAGATCGGGCTGCCGGGTGTGGTGCGAGCGGCGGGATTGACCACGTCGTTGGCGCCGACGATCAACGCCACGTCAGCGTTCTTGAAGTCGTCGTTGACCTGGTCCATCTCCTTCAGCTGCTCATAAGGGACGTTCGCCTCCGCCAGCAGCACGTTCATGTGACCCGGCATCCGACCGGCGACGGGATGGATCGCGTACTCGACCTCGACCCCGCGCTTCTCGAGCACGTCGGCCAGCTCTCGCGCCGCGTGCTGGGCCTGCGCGACCGCAAGCCCGTAGCCGGGGACGATGATCACGCGCTGCGAGTAGGCGAGCAGCGTGCCCAGGTCCTCCGCCGAGGCCGACCTGACGCTTCGCGCCTGCCCGCCCGAGCCGACGGCCGTGACGCCGGCGCGCACCTGGCCGAACGCTCCGAAAAGGACATTGCCGAGGGAGCGGCCCATGGCGTCGCTCATCAATTTGGTCAGCAGCGAACCGGACGCCCCCACGAGCGTGCCGGCGACGATCAGCGCGAAGTTGTTCAGCGTGAAACCGCTGGCCGCGACCGCCAGCCCGGTGCATGCGTTGAGGAGCGAGATGACAACCGGCATGTCCGCCCCACCGATCGGAAGGACGAAGGCCACGCCGAGGACCAGGGCCAGCACCATCAATGCAATGAAGGAAAACGGAATCGAGGCGACCGCGAGCACGGCGACCGCAAAGCCGACGATCGTTGCCGCCAGCAGCAAGTTGACGATCTGCTGTCCGGGATACGTGATCGGCGTCCCGGTCATCAGCTCCTGGAGCTTGGCGAACGCGACCATGCTGCCGGCGAATGACACCGAGCCGATGACGATGCTGAAGACGCTCGGAAACACCTCCGCAAAGGGCGGATGCACGCCGAACTTCAGCAGCTCGGCCACCGCCACCAGCGCGGCCGCGCCACCGCCGACGCCGTTGAACAGGGCGACCATCTGCGGGATGGCGGTCATGCGCACCATGCGCGCGCCGACGGTTCCGATCAGCGTGCCGATCACGAGTCCGACGGCTGTGATCTCCAAACCGGCCTGCGTGAAGTGGAGGAGTGGGACGGTCGCGCCCAGCGCGATCACCATGCCCGCGGCGGCGGTGAAGTTGCCGTTGCGCGCGCCCTTGGGCGAGCTCAGCTGCTTCAGGCCGAGGATGAACAGCGCCGCTGCTAGGAGATATGCGAGAGCGATCACTACAGTCACGGCTCGAGCCTTCGGCGAGAGATTCGGTGGCCAGGCGGCGCAGATGCTAGGCGCGGGCGAGCACCGGAGCGAGCGCATTCGTCAATGCGTGAGCGAGGAGCGGAGGCCGCAACGACGCAGATGCGCTGCATGGGCGCCGAAGATCCGTCGACGGTCTCGGGCCGTGACTGTCGGTTCATTTTTTGGCCGGTTGCCGGCCTTTGAACATCTCGAGCATGCGGTCGGTGACGACGAAACCGCCGACCACGTTGGTCGTCGCGAGGATGACCGCGACCAGGCCGAGCACGACGGTCACCGGCGAGTCGGCTCCGGCGGCAATGAGGATGGCGCCGACCAGGATGATGCCGTGGATCGCGTTGGTGCCCGACATGAGCGGCGTGTGGAGAATGGTCGGCACCTTCGAGATGACCTCGAAGCCGACGAAGATCGCGAGCACGAAGAACGTCAGCTCATTCAGGAGCTCGTTGGTCATGCGGCGCCGACCATCTGCCTGGCGCGTTCGTTGACGATCTCGCCTCCGTGCGTCACGCATGCGCCCTTGGTGATCTCGTCCTCGAAATCGAGCGAAATCGTGCCGCTCTTGACCAGGTGCAGGAGGAGGTTCGCCACGTTTCTTGCGAACAGCTGGCTCGTCGTCAGCGGCATCGTGGACGGGACGTTGCGCGTGCCGATGATCGTCACGCCGCCCACATCGACCTCCTTGCCGGCCTGGGTGAGCTCCACGTTGCCGCCGGTCTCTGCGGCGAGGTCGACGATCACCGAGCCGGGTCGCATCCCCCGGACCATGTCGCCGGTGACGAGCAGCGGTGCTTTGCGACCTGGGACCGCCGCCGTGGTGATGACGACGTCGGACTTTGCGATGTACTCGCCGATCAGCTCCCTCTGCTTGCGCAGGAATTCTTCGGACTGCTCCTTCGCGTAGCCGCCCTGGCCTTCCTGCGCTTCGAGCGGGAGCTCGATGAACGTGGCGCCCAGCGACTGGACCTCTTCCTTGACCGCGGGGCGGACGTCATACGAGGAGACGACGGCACCAAGCCGCCGCGCGGTGGCGATCGCCTGCAGGCCGGCCACCCCCGCGCCCATCACCAGGACGCGCGTCGGGGCGACGGTGCCGGCGGCCGTCATCATCATCGGAAAGAGCTTGCCGATCCGGTCGGCGGCCATCAACACCGCCTTGTAGCCGGCGGCGGACGCCTGGGAGGAGAGCGCGTCCATCGATTGGGCGCGCGAGATGCGCGGGAGCAGCTCCAGGCTGAAGGCGGTGATCCCATGCTGGGCCAGGGACTTCACGATGTCTCCCTGCGTGGCCGGCTGCAGGAAGCTGATGAGCACGGCGCCCTTCTTCAGGACCGCGATCTCGCTCTCGCGCGGCGCCTGCACCTTCAGGACGGCATCCGCTTCGCGGAGCATCGTCCCTCCGCGGCTTGCCACTGTGGCGCCGGCCTTCTCGTACAGGTCGTCCGGGATGAAGGCAGCCGCGCCGGCACCCCCCTCGACGCCGACTTCCAGGCCGGCGGCGACCAGCATCTTCGCCGTGTCCGGGACGAGGGCGACGCGGCGCTCTCCCTGCTCGATCTCCTTGGGAACGGCGACTTTCACGCTCCGTGGAGAGTAAGGAATCCAGGCCAGGCCTTGCAGGCGCGTAGAATCCTGAACTCGCCCCAGAAGTGACCGATCCCATCGTCAACGACCTCACCATCCAGGCCGCCACCGTCAACGGTTCAGGCAGCCAGACCGCGAACCTGGTCCTCACCAGAGCGATCTTCCGCATGGGGATCCCGGTCGCGCCGAAAAACGTGTTTCCCTCCAACATCGAGGGCCTGCCGACCTGGTACCAGCTGCGGATCACGCCCGAGGGCCACATGGCGCGCTCCGACAAGGTCGACATCCTGGTCGCGTTCAACGTCGCCACGTGGCGCGAGGACTTGAAGACCGTGCGGCCGGGAGGCGTGGTGGTGCACGAGGAGGCCTTCTCGACCGTCGAGGCGCGCACCGACATCACGTACTACCCGGTCCCGTTCGCCAAGCTGGCGAAGGCGAAGATCCAGAACGACACCCTGCGCAAGCAGCTGGCCAACATGATCTACGTCGGTGTCGTCGCCGGCCTGCTGGGCATCCCGTGGGAGGCGATCGAGCACGGCGTCAAGCGGCAGTTTCTCGCCAAGCCGAAGGCGGTGCCCGTGAACCTCGACGCGATCAAGGTTGGCTACGACTACTGGCAGGACAACTTTTCCAAGCAGGACCCCTATCGCCTCGAGCCGATGACGGGCGTCGTCGAAGGCAAAGTGCTGGTCGAGGGCAACCAGGCCGCCGCGCTCGGCGCGCTGATGGGCGGTGTGACCGTCGTGGCCTGGTACCCGATCACCCCCTCCTCATCGCTGTGCGAGTACCTGATCGCCTACGGCGACCGCTTTCGCGTCGACACGCAGACGGGTGAAAAGCTGATCTCGGTCGTGCAGGCCGAGGATGAGCTTGCCGCCGTGGGCATGGCCATCGGAGCCGGCTGGGCCGGCGCTCGCGCCATGACTTCGACCTCCGGGCCCGGCATCTCACTGATGGCCGAGTTTTCGGGGCTCGCCTACTACGCCGAAGTTCCGGTGGTGATCTTCGACATCCAGCGCATCGGGCCGTCGACCGGACTTCCGACGCGGACGTCACAGGCGGACATCGGGTTCGTCTACACCCTTTCCCATGGCGACACGAAACACATGGTGCTGTTGCCGGGATCGGTCGAGGAGTGCTACGAGATGGCCCGCGACGCCTTCGACTACGCGGACCGCTTTCAGACGCCGGTGTTCGTCCTCTCCGACCTGGACCTCGGGATGAACCTCTGGATGACACCCGAGTTCAAATACCCGGACAAGGACTTCGACCGCGGCAAGGTGCTGACGAAAGACGACCTGGAGCGGCTGGCCGGCGAGTGGGGACGGTACCGCGACGTCGATGGCGACGGCGTCACCTACCGCACGCTGCCGGGGACCGACCACCCCGCCGCCGGCTACTTCACGCGAGGCTCCGGACACGACGAGATGGCGCGGTACACCGAGAGCGCCGACGCCTACGCTCGGAACATGGACCGGCTCGCCCGCAAGCTCGAGACTGCGCGACACGCGCTCCCGGCGCCGGTGGCCGACGAGGCTGGCTTAGCGATCGGGCTGATCGCTTTCGGCTCCACGGACGCGGCGGTCGTCGAGGCGCGCGAAACGTTGGCGGCCGAGGGCAAGCCGGTCGATTACCTGCGTGTGCGGGCGCTGCCTCTGTCGGATGAGGTGGCGGCATTCGTCGGGCGGCACGACCGCGTTTACGTGGTCGAGCAGAATCGCGACGGCCAGCTGTACGACCTGATCCGGCTCGCCCTGCCGGCCGGTCTGGTCGACCGCTTGCGTTCGATCCGCCACTACAACGGGCAGCCGATACCCGCTTCGGCGATCATCGAACCCCTGATGGACAAAGAGGTGGTGCACGCATGAGCACGACGGTGAACCGCGCCGGACTCGCGCGAGATGCCTACAAAGGCGCCGCCACGACCTTGTGCGCGGGTTGCGGCCACAACTCGATCACCAACCACATGGTCAAGGCGCTGTATGAGCTCGGCGTTGAGCCTCACCTGCTGGCCAAGATGTCGGGCATCGGGTGCTCGTCGAAGACGCCCGCCTATTTCGTCGAGACCGCGCACGGGTTCAACGGTGTGCACGGCCGAATGCCGGCGCTCACGACTGGCGCGCACCTCGCGAACCGCCAGCTGATCATGCTCGGCGTCTCGGGCGACGGTGACACGGCGTCGATCGGGCTCGGTCAGTTCATGCACATGATCCGGCGGAACGTCGACTGCACCTACATCATCGAAGACAACGGCACCTACGGCCTGACCAAGGGCCAGTTCTCGGCGACCGCCGACCTCGGCTCGATGCAGAAGAAGGGCGCCGTCAACACGTTCCAGCCGATCGACCCGTGCGCGGTGGCCCTCGCTCTTGGATGTTCTTTCGTCGCGCGGTCGTTCAGCGGCGACGGCAAGCAGGTCGTGCCGCTGATCAAGGCGGCGATCGCGCATCGAGGAACGGCGATGCTCGACATCATCTCGCCGTGCGTCACCTTCAACGACCACGACGGTTCGACCAAGAGCTACAGCTGGGTCAAAGACCACGAGGAGTCGATCGCGGACGTCTCGTTCATCCCCTTCTTCGAAGAGGTCCACGTGGACTACGAACCCGGCACCG
>VBFV01000124.1 GCA_005881335.1 Chloroflexota bacterium | reverse complement strand
TCCGACGTAGTGTCGGCGAGGATGTCGCGTGCGCGCGGGCCCCACAAGCCGATCGTGGTCATCGACGAAGTCATGTCCGCGAGCTCGGCTCCAGCCACCATCTGGTCGCGGAACCATTTTTTGTCCGCCATGCCCGCCGCGCCACCGGTGACCACCCGGAAGTGCTCGTCGCCCAACCGCATGATCGTGAGGTCCGACTTGAAGCCGCCGTTCGGGCTGAGCACCGGCGTGTAGACGACGCGTCCGACCGGAACGTCCATCTGGCGCAGCGCCGCGCACTGCACCGACGCCAGCGCTCCCGGCCCCACGACGTCGAAGACTGTGAAGGCCGACAGGTCGAACAGCCCCGCGCGCTCGCGCATCGCGAGGTGCTCGGCGTTGATCAGCGGCGACCACCAGCGCGACTCCCACTCGGATGTGCGGCGCGTGATGCGGTCGCCGAACTCTTCGAGTAGCGGCGCGTTCGACTCGTACCACTGCGGGCGCTCCCAGCCGGCCGCCTCGAAGAACACGGCGCCCAGCTCGCGCTCCCGCGCGTGGAACGGCGCGAGCCGGATGTTGCGGTTCGAGGCCCACTGCTCGTTCGGGTGGACGATGCCGTAGGTCTTGTTGAAACCTTCGGCCGCCCTCGCGCGCACGTGCGCGCGCGTCTTCTGATGTTCGTGGAAACGCGCGATATCGGAGGAGTGGAGGTCGATCTCCGACTCCCCATGCACCATCCATTCGGCGAGAGCCTTGCCGGTACCGGGTCCTTCCTTCACCCACACGGCGGCGGCGGACCACAGCCCCTTCACGTCCGGCGACTCGCCGAGCACCGGCATTCCGTCAGGCGTCAGCGACAGGATGCCGTTGATGGCGTACTTCACGCCCACCGACTCGTCGCCCACGATCTCAGGCATGAGCTCGAGCGCGTGCTGCATCTGCTCTTCGAAGTCGGCCTGGGTGAAGGGGAACTCGGTCGGCGAAAGCGCGGCCTGCTCCACCGGCGGCAGGTCCTCCGGGTCGTAAAGGATGGGACGGTGGGCGTAGGAGCCGATCTCCAGGTCGCCACCCGCCTGACGCTCGTACATGTTGGTGTCCATGTCGCGGACGATCGGATGCTCGATGTCAGACTTTGCACCGCGAAATCGCGGCACGGGGCCGATGTCGATCATCTGGTGCACCGCGGGCGTGAGAGGGATACGCGCTCCGGCCATGCGCGCAACGCGTGGGCTCCACACGCCGCAAGTGATGACGACTGCCTCGGCTTCGATATCGCCGTCGGTCGTCCGCACGCGACGCACCCGTCCATGCTCGACGTCGATCCCGGTGACCTCAGTCTTAGGCGCCACGTGCAGCGCGCCCGCGGCCTGGCCGTTCTCGCGCATCAGCGTTCCCGCCCGCAGAGAGTCGACCACGCCCACGCCCGCGGTGCTGAAACCGCCCAGGACCATGGACTCGTCGATGTATGGCACGAGCTCTTTGACCTGCATTGGATTGAGCAGCGAGACCCCTTCGATGCCCCATGAACCAGCGGAAGCCATGCGCCGGGTGAGCTCCTGCATCCGCTCCTTGGTGCGTGCGACCTCGATGCCCCCGGACTGGATGAACACGCCCAGCTCTTTGTACTGGCGCACGCTGTCCATGGTCAGCGCGGTCATCTCCTTGGAGTGGTCGACCAGGTAGATGAAGTTCGAGGCGTGGCCGGTCGAACCGCCGGGATTCGGCAGCGGTCCCTTGTCGAGCAGGACGACGTCGCGCCATCCCAGGCGCGTCAGGTGATAGGCGACGCTGTTGCCGACGATGCCGCAGCCGATGACCACGCACCGCGCGTGCGCCGGCAGGCTCACCAGCTCACTCCGGTTGATACGGCGACCGGACTTCTTCGGGCAGCTCGTACCAGCGCATGCGGTCGCCGACCTGCGCGCGCATTCGCCACTTCAGCGGCTTCGGAGTCGCCTCGACCACGGCCCACAGCTCGTCCAGGCGGGAGTTCAGCAGCTCTCTGTCGACGTCGAGCTCGTCGACGGTGTGACGCAGCTTGCCGATGTTGATCTGCAGCGTTCGGTACATCCCCCAGTCTTCGGCAGCAAGCTTCGCGATATATGCCGGGTCGATCGCCTCATCGTCCTGGCTCTGGATCGGGTGGTCGAGCAGAAGGGCGGTCAGGTCGACCATGTCCTTGCGGTTGACCTCGTAGATCTGAAGCTTGCTCAGGAGAAGGTCGGACGGGCTCGCGCATGGCCCCTCATGGCCGAGCCGGCTACGGAGGTCGATCACGTGCGACATCCGGATCACGTCGATGAAGACGTCGACCTGCTTGCCGTTGCTCCCGTCGAAAAAGTACAGGCGGCGATCGCCCTGCATGAGGTTGAAGCGGTCGTTCGCCTCGTAGCCGAGCGATGGAAAAAATGCAAGCGCCCGCTTGCGGTCCTTCGTCGAGATCACGTAGTCGAGGTCGCCGTACTTCCTCCTGAGCGGCGCGTGGTGCGCGCTGGGCGAGTGCAGGTGGATGCCGGCGCCACCGAGCAGCTTGACCCCGAGCTTCTGTGCCTTGGCGGCTTTTGCCACGCGCTCGGCCTCAGCGATCGTGTCTGCCAGTGGTTTTTCTGGCAGGGGTCCGTTGGATGTCACTCGGGCGAGATCTCGATCACGATCGTCTTGAGGTCCGTCATCTGCTCGAGGGCGAAACGTCCGCCCACGCGCCCGATCCCACTCTTCTTGCCGGCCCGGCCGCCGAAGGGTAGGTGTGCCTCCCAGTAGTTCGTCGACTCGTTGATGTTCACCCAGCCGGTCTCGAGCTGGTCAGCAAATCGAAGGGCGCGCGACAGGTCCTTTGTGTACACCGCGCCGAGCAGTCCGTACGGGGAGTCGTTCGCCAGCTCGAGCGCATGCTTCTCGTCGCGGAACTTGATGATGGGAGCGATCGGGCCGAACGTCTCCTCGCGGCTCACCCGCATCGTCGGCTCCACCCCGTCGAGGATCGTCGCGTGGTAGTAGAGACGCGTCGGGAAGCCTTTCGCGCGTTCGCCGCCGAGCACGAGCTTGGCACCGTGCTTCAGCGCATCGGCGATGTGCTGGTCCATCTTGGTCGCCACGCCTTCGTTGTTCAGCGGTCCGAGCGTCGTGTCGTCCGCGAAGGGATCGCCCAGGCGGAGCGCACGCGCCGCATCGGCCAGGCGCGCCACGAATTCGTCGCGCACCGGCTCTTCGACGAGGATGCGCTCACCCGCGGTGCAGCTCTGGCCGGCGCACAGGTAGCAGCCGACGATGGCCCCCTCGACAGCTTTGCCGATATCGGCGTCCGCGAACACGACCTGCGGACCGTTGCCGCCAAGCTCGAGCATCACGTGCTTGCCCGCCGCGCGCTTGGCGACCGAGGCGCCGGTCTCGGTCGACCCGACGAAACCCACCCCGTCGACCAGCGGATGCCCTGCGACCTCATCGCCGACCTCGGCCCCCGGTCCGGTCACCAGGTTGAGCGCACCGGCCGGAAAGTCCGCCTCGGCCATGCACTCCATCAGCGCGACCGAGATCACGCTGGTCGACGAGGCGGGCGTCCAGACGACGCAGTTGCCGGCGGCGAGCGCAGGCGCGATCAGCTCGGCGGCCATCGTCAGCGGCCAGTTCCAGGGCGTGATGATCCCGTACACGCCGCGCGGGTAGTGCCGCGCCAGCACCAGCTTGGTCGGGCTCGCCGACGGAAGGACGCGGCCCTCCAGGCGCTTGAGGTCCTCGGCCGCGATCCGGAAGTACTCGACGGCTTCGGCCACCTCGCCCATCGCCTCGGCCTTGAGCGGTTTGCCCTGGTCGAGCGTGAGCAGCCGCGCCAGCTCATCGCTGCGCTTTTCGATCGCCTCGGCGATCCGATGCAGCCGCTTCGAGCGCTCAAATCCTTTGAGCCCGGCCATCGACGCCCGCGCCCGGTGCGCGGCCTCCACGGCACGCTGCGCGTCCGCGCGGGTGCCCTTTGGAACCTGGGCGATGATCTCGCCGGTGGCCGGGCTGTCAGCCTCGAAGAGCTCGCCACTCTCGGACTCGACCCACTTACCGTCGACAAACATCTTCTTCACGGACTTGGCTACGTCGATGGTCATTTACCTGGCTCCGTTTTTGTTTCCAAGGTCGAAGGCCTGCTTGTAGATTCGCCGATACGCCGCCGCGTCCACGTCCCGTGGGTTGCCGATCGTCTGGGGATCGGCGAAGGCCTTGTCGGCCAGCATCGGGATCTCGTCTTCCCCGAAGCCAAGCTCCTGCATGCTCGGGATGTCGACGTCGCGAGTCAGCTCGTGGACGTACTCGACCGCCATCTCCGCGGCGCGCCAGGTTGACACGCCGCGCACGTCGAGCCCGAATGCGGCCGCCATGCGCGCGAAGCGCTCGGGTTCGCCAGAGTGGTTGTACTCCATGACCGGCCCGAGCAGCCGCGCGGTCAGCGCGCCATGAGGAGCGTCATGGACGCCTCCCGCGGTCTGGCTCATGGCGTGCGCGGCCCCGGCCGAATCGGTCCCGTACGCGAGTCCCGCCAGCATCGCCGCCGCGCTCATGTGGTAGCGCGCCTCCAGGTTGTTGGCTTGCGAGAACGCGACGCGTAGATACTTGGCGACGTACTCCATCGCGAGCAGCGCCACCGCGTCGGTGAACGGCTGGTGGTAGGACATCGTGAAGCACTCGACCGCGTGGGCCAGGGCATCCATGCCGGTGCCCGCGGTGACGGGCGGCGGCAGCTTGACGGTCAGCTCGGGATCGATGACCGCCACCCAGGACGCGATGTGCGGAGTGCCCCCGACGTTGAACTTGATCTTCCGTTTGGGGTCGGTGATCACCGCCCACAGGGTGACCTCGCTGCCGGTGCCGGCGGTGGTGGGCACCGCGATCATGGGCGGGATCCGCGACTCGATTGGGCTGTGGCCCCACTCGTACTCGACGATGCTGCCCTTGTGCGCTGCGACCACGCCGATGCCCTTGGCGGTGTCGATCGAGCTTCCACCGCCGATGGCGACGAGGCCGTCGCAGCCCTGCGATCGGTACTCTGCAGCGCCCTCGTCGACGAGCGAGACGCCCGGGTTGGCGCGGACCTTGTCGAACACCACCGGCTCGACGTCGGAGCGACGAAGCGATTCGAGCGCGACCTCGAGCAGCCCCGCGGCCTTGACGCCCGCGTCGGTGACGAGCAGGGGACGCCGCATGCCGAGCCGGCTCGCCTCGCTGCCGAGCTCCTGGATGGCGCCCAGTCGCTGCACGAGGCGGGTTGGACTCTGGTAGGTGCGGAGCGTGTATTCCAGCATGGGGTTAGTAAAAGAGGCCGCCGGGGATCAACCCGGCGGCCGTGACAATCCTATTCAACCGGAATCTCGTGGTGGATGCGGCGAAGGTCGATTCCCTGCCGGTTCCGGACGACTCGCGCCACGACGTAGATGACGATCGCCGCCACGTAGGTGGCGAGGAAGTAGTAGACGGAGTTCAGGGTCGCCTGGAACGACGTCCCGTAGAGGTTGCTGCTGTTGAAAGACCACTCATAGAGCATGAACAGCAGGAACAGCGCCGTGATGACCGAGACCACGGTGATCGTCGGCACGCCGGCGACCTTGTAACGCGAAATGGGTGAAGCGTCGTAACAAGGGAGCCGTAGGGCACGCGCCTCTTCGCCGAGATGTTGGCGGCCCACGAAGGGAGAACGCGGTCAAAGGCGGCGGCAAAGATCACGCGGGTCGACGAGAGGAAGAGTGTGCCGGCCCAGCCGAAGAACCAGAGACCCATGACGATGATGAGCAGGGCCTGGAAGAGGTGGTTGTTCACCAACCAGCCCGCGAACATCACCGGGTAAGGCCAGGTCGTGACCGGCGTCGCGTCGCCGCCATAGAGCGCGTAGTTGTAGTAAGCGGCGTTGGCGGCGTTGTAGAACTGCCAGCCCATCGTCTTCACGATGAGGATCATCACCAGGGCCACCATGCCGATCGTCACCCACAGGCCCCAGAACATGCTCCAGAAAGGCTTCCGGATGTCCTTGGCCCCGCGGACTTCGCCGTAGAGCGTGGCGCCCCAGTTGGGCCAGAGCAGGTAGAACGCAAGGAACGGCATCAGCAGGAAGATCGGCCCAAGACTGAAGGCGCCGAAGTCGTGCTGCGTGTAACCCGCTTTGGTTCCGAGGTCGATCGTTGATTGGTAGGCATTTCCACTGGCGCCGAACAGCGAAGCCGCCTCGCGATTGAAGGCGTTCTGGAAGTCGCTCTGGCTGGCGAACAGCAAAAGACCGCACACGACCACCAGTCCGACGAGCCCGATCCAGAAGCAGATCTTCTGGATCCGTGCGTAGGTCTCCATGCCTAGCGTGACCACGACGCTGACGAACGCGAGCACGATCAGGCAGCTGACGAAGAGCCCGGTTTGGCTCGTGAAGAAGCTGGCGACGCCCGACCATTGGAGCGTGTAAGCGAGGGGAAGGAAGAACTGGACGTTCAGGATGTTGGCGTAGATCGGCGCCCACAGGAACAGGGTGAACCACCACCCGGTGATGGACAGGACGAACCCGAGGCCGCCACCCAGCACACGGCTCTGCCATGCGTAGTCACCGCCTGTTCGAGGCATGACACTCACCAACATCGCGTAGGTGATGACCAGGAATGTCGTCAGGACCCCAAAGATGACGATGGCGGCAAGCAGCTGCCCGTCGGGTACCCAGTAGACGTAAGACATGCCGTACAGGCCGAGCGTGATCAGGTTGATCGACCAGAACGAATAGATGAACGCGTCGAACGTCGACCAGGCCTTGACCAGCCCGGTCGCGTTGCGTAGGAACAGCGCGGGTCTCGTCCCAGGTGCCGTCCCCATCGTGGTGTCCGCCATGTTTGCTTCCTCCTAACTCTTCATCCGTTGACCAGCTGGTAGCTCTTGATTCCTTTCTTGGGGTCGAGCTGGATGATCGCCCCCATGAGCATCCCTTCCTCGTACGCGCTGCCTGGGTTGATGGACAGCGTCTTGCCGATCTTGATCGCGCCCTTGCTCTCGTGGATGTGGCCGTGCAGCGACAGCAACGGCTGATGCCGTTCGATCGCCGCCCGCACCGCGGTCGAGCCCACCGGGCGCAGCGCGCGGCCGCCATGCAGGAGCTTGAGGTCCGCGTCGATAGCGGGCGCTTCGTCGAGGCCCGACTTGTACGGCGGGCAGTGCAGGTTGAAGATGGCGCGCGAGGGATCGGCGACTTTCGAGGCCATGCTCTCGATGCGCTCACCGAGTTTCTCCTCGGACTCCTCGCGGTGCGTGTTCCACGGGGTCGGGTTGGACCAACCGGTGGAGATCATCGAGAAGCCGTCGACGTCGACGACCCGACCTTCGCCGAGCTCGACGAGCTCAGCCCGCCTGATCACCTCGTCGACTTCCATCTCATCGTCATTGCCAGGAGACACGAAGCAGCGAATGCCAGAGCCACGCAGCTTCTCGGCCGCCATGCCCATCCAGCGCTCGACACCTTCCAGCATCACTTCCTGAAAACACGCGGCGCGTTTGCCCGCGTCGCCGTCGAGCTCGTGCAGGCGATCGAGGCTCATGCGCAGCGGGTAATAGCCCTTGCGCCGGATGTTGGCCTCGACCTCGCCGACCTGTTCGGCTGCGACGGTCTGATGCTCGCCGCCGAGGGTGACGCTGAAATGGCCGTTCTCCGAGACGATCGGCACAATCGCTTTGCCGGTCATGTCTCCGCCGCAGATGAGCACGTCGGCGTCGTAGAAGCGGGCCGCGTTGAGGAACTTCTTCCAGCAGACCTCGGAACCGTGCAGGTCGGTCGCGAAAAATACTTTTGGCATCTTCCTCCTATCGCTCGACCAATACTTTTCGGATCTCGCGCTCGAATCCTGTGACGTGCCGGCGCATGACGTCGTCGGCGCGGGCCCCGTCGCCGGCGAGGATGGCCCGCAGCAGCTCGACGTGCTCGTCCACCGCCTGGAGCAGCCCCACCTCGCGGTCCAGCACGAGGTACCACAGGCGGAGGCTGAGGTTGAAGTAGCGCTCTAGCGTTGCCTCGAGGAAGGGGTTGTGCGCGCTGCGGTAGACCAGCCGGTGGATCTGCTGGTCGAGGTGCATGAGGTCGCGCTGGTCGGTGGCATGGCCGGGCCGGAGCAGCTCGAGCAGCCCCTCGATCGCCTCCCGGTCGGCGGTCGTCAGCTTCTCGGCCGCCAGGCGCGCGGCGTGCGCCTCGAGCACGACCCGGACCTCTGTGATGCGCGCCAGGTCGGTGATGTTGACGTCGGTGACAAACGTGCCGCGATGGGGGATGGAGCGGACCAGGTTCTCCCGAGCCAGTCGCTGCAGGGCTTCGCGGATCGGCGTTCGCCCGATCCCGAGCTCTTCCCGCAGTCGCGCCTCGTTGACCACCGATCCCGGCGCCATCTCCAGGCGCACGATCCGTTCGAGGATGCGCTGGTACGCCTCCTCGCTCTGAGATCGCGTAGCGACGGCTTCAGCGACCGCCATCATTCCCCTCTCGCTCCCCAAAGCGATATGCGACCGATATACCGGCGCGGAACGTAGCACCGTCCCGGTGCCGCGTCAATCGGAGGTTTTGGTCGCTGCCTCCATCCAGTCCTGCAGCCGGTCGGAGCGCAGCACGTCGAGCGCCCGCTCCCACCTTCCCGTGTAGTAGCCGCGGAAGTCGTAGTCGACCCTCGAGATCTTCGCCTGGATGGCGCCCCACAGCGTCCAGCCGACGTCCGACATGAGCGCGAACAGGTTCATCCGAGCGAGCTGGCGCGGGTCGACCTTGCCGAAATAGGACTCACACAAAGCCGCGCGAAGGTCCTGGTCGAAGTCCGCCTCCTGCGCGGTGTTGCCCAGGTCGAAGCACGGGTCGTTGTTGCCGCTCAGCTCGTAGTCGACGATGCGCAGGGCGACCCCGTCGTCGATGAAGTTCTCGCACAGGAGGTCGTTGTGGCAGGGCGCCAGGTGCAGAGCCCCGACGCTGACCGACCGCTCGATCAGGTCGACGGTCGGCAGCCAGTCGCGATAGTCGCCCGGGATCGTCGCGCCGTGCTGGTCGACGATGCCGAGATAGGTCTCGATCAGCCGGAACATGTTGAAATCGCGAAGGAATCGGGGTGCGTTGTGCAGCCGGTGAAACGAATGCGCCATGCGGGCGACCATCTGCCTGGTCTGAAGCGTCTTGGCCGACATCGTCGGGCCGGGGACGAACTCCAGCACCATCACTTCCAGCTCCGGCACGTGCTCCAGCACGCGCGGGCCGATCCCAGTTGAGGCGGCGGCTTTGGTGTTGTGGACCTCATTCTCGCGGTCGATCGAAAGGAGCTCGGTCGATTGCCCTGGCAGCCGCATCACGTAGCGCTTGTCGCCGGATTCGACCAGGTAGTTCTCGTTCGTGAGACCTCCGGAGAGGGGCGAGATCGTGACCGGCCGCCCCTTCCACAGGGAGACGCGAGCCGCCGCCGCCTCAGCTCGCGCGCTGCTCGAGCTCATGTTTGGCAAGGACCGCGTCCTGCGTCACGACCGCGGGCACCATCTGACCGAAAACCTCCACGTCCACCTGTGCGCCGGGCTTCAGCTCGACGGGCAGGTACGAGTAGGCGAGGTTCTTGCGCACGGTGAAGCCGTACGCGCAGCTGCGCAGCCGGCCCACCACCCGCCCATCGCCGTGCACCGCCTCCCCGCCATAGATCGGGACGTACTCTTCAGCGCCGACCGCAAGGGTGCGCAATCGGCGCGAGACCTCGCGCCGAATGGATGGCCACTTGTCGCGGTGCACACAGAAGCCAAGCCCAGCTTCGAACGGGGTGTCCAGCGGCCCTATGTCGGTCCCGTAGTAGCGATAGCCCTTCTCCATGCGAAGGGAGTCGAGGACGCGATAGCCGCCAGGCGTGATGCCCAAGTCGCGTCCGGCATCCAGCAACCGATCCCACACCTGTCCGGCCCGAGCAGGATCGACGTAGAGCTCCCAGCCAAGCTCGCCCACGTAGGTGACGCGCTGTGCAAGAAGGTTCGTGTTGGCAATGCGAAGGGGTTGGGCGGTCATGAAGGGAAAAGCGCTGTCCGAAACGTCTCCGATGGTGACTCGCTGCATCACATCTCGTGCATCGGGCCCCCACAGTCCGATGACCGAGAGCTCGTCCGATGTCTCGCGAATCCCAACTCGAGGGGACTCACCGCTCGCCTGCAGTCGCAGCCATCCCAGGTCGCTGTTCACGAAACCCGCGCCCGTGACGAGCTGGAATCGCTCCTGGGACAGACGCGTGATGGTCACGTCCGCGACGATTCCCCCATTTTTCTCGAGCAGCTGCGTGTATACGACGCTTCCTACGGGTCGATCGATGAGGTTGCCCGCAACCCGCTCCAGATGCGGCAGCGCATCTGGCCCAGTGAGCTCGATCTTTCCAAACGAGCTCATGTCGATGATGCCGACTCGCTCGCGAAAAGCTCGGTGCTCTTCGGCGAGCCGGTCGAAGTAGGGCGGGCGCGTGAATCCGAAGCCCCGCTGGTCGGCGCCGGCCCGACGCCACGGCTTCCCCGGCTGGAAGTAGTCGGGCCGTTCCCATCCGTGCTTGACCCCGAACACGGCGCCGAGGTCCTGCATCCGCGTGTGCAGCGCACTCGTCCGCTTCGGGCGACCCCACTCGTCGGAGTCGTACGGATAGCGAAGGTAGTAGTAGTACTTGTAGGCCTCACGCGAGAGCTCGGCCGCGTAACGGAAGTCGCGATGTACTGGTCCGAACCGCCAAGGCCGGTAGGGATAGAGGTCGAGATCGGTGTCGCCGCCCGTGATGAGCTCGGCGAGGCACCGTCCGATACCGCCCGCGCCGCCGAAACCGTTGAGCGAGAGGCCGGCGGCCATGTACAGGCCGGTCACTCCAGGCACTGGCCCGACCAATGGGTTGGAGTCCGGTGTCATGGCGTCCGGATGGCAGACCAGTTTCACGATCCCCGCGTCATGGAGGAATGGGAAACGGCGGGCCGCGCCCGTGAGAAGTGGCTCGAATCGCGCCTGGTCTGGCGACAGGGAGGTCCCGGCATGGTCCCATGGCACCCCGTCGATCCAGCGCGCAACCGGGTTCGCCTCGTACCCGCCGAGGACGATGCCACCGGCTTCTGCCTTGCCGTAGATCAGGTTGTCCGGATCGCGGAAGCACGGCATATCGTGCGGCATCTCGTGACCCCGCACGGCGAGCAGTGCCGCGTGTTGATGATCGACGGGCGTCGACACGACGAAGGCGCCCGCCATCGCCGCGATCTGAGGACCCCAGATGCCTCCCGCCACCACCACGACCTCGGTCTCGATCGGGCCGGCGTCGGTGTTGACCGACTCGACTGCATTGGAACCTGAGATGGAGATGGCGGTGACGCGCTGGTTCGTGTTCACGCGAGCGCCGAGCTCGCGCGCGGCGGCGGCCAGCGCGTGGGTCGCCGTGTGAGGGTCGAGGTGGCCGTCGCCCGGCATCCACACGGCGCCGTACAGGGACTCGGTTGTGATCGCGGGCATCAAGCGGACCGCCTCGGTGGCGGAGATGAGCTCGGCGTCCAACCCGATGCCGCGGGCGCGGCTGACGCCGCGCTGCAGCTCCATCATGTGGTCTTGGCTCGACGCAAACCGCAGGCTTCCGACCGTCTCGAAGACACCCAGCTCCTGGTACAGCTCGATGCTGTAGCGGCGGAACCGCATCATCGTCGGCGAGGGATTGAACTGCGTCACGAGTCCGGCGGCGTGGCAGGTCGAGCCGCTTGTCAGCTCGTCCTTCTCGAGCAGCACGACGTCGCGCCATCCCGCCTTCGCGAGGTGATAGGCGACGCTGGCGCCAGTGATGCCGCCGCCGACCACCACAGCACGCGCCCGTTCCATGGCGTGTGAAGACTACTCAACCTCGGATAGTCCGGACTATCCGGAATCTCTCGCGGAGTTCACATCGCTTCGTCCGGACTATCCGGGAGCGAGAGTGAGCAGTCGCTACTCGGGTAGCGGCTGCTGCTTGGTCTCAGGAAGAAGGAAGAGGAGCAGCGCGCCTGCGACCGCGGCGACGCCGCCCAGCTCGATCGCGCCACCCAGTCCGGTGGTCTGCGACAGCACGCCCACAGCCAGCAGCCCGGCAATGCTGCCCACCGCCCCTGCCAGCCCGAGCGCCGCTTCCGCCGTCGCGCGCGCGCGAGTCGGAAACAGCTCTCCCGACCAGGCACCGAAAACGGGGGTCGCCGCGCTGGCAAAGCCGCTCCAGAGCACGTTGCCGACGAAAAAGCCGACCGTCCCGGTGGCGAAGCTGAGGCTGGTCGCGCCCGCCGTCGCGACCGTCAAGGCGATGGCCGGCGCACGGCGGCCGAAGCGGTCGGTGAGATATCCGCCCGCAAGGTAAGAGACCGCGCCCACGGTCCCGGAGACGACGATGAGGATGCTGATTTCGGCCGGCGTCCATCTCAGCACGAAGCTGGCGTAGACCGTGTAGAGCAGGCCCGCAGGCTCGAGCAGTACCGCAAACAGGGCGAACATCGCCGAGAGGATCAGGATCCGACGTCGCCAGGGCGGCTGCATGAGCAGGCGCAGGGCCGACCCGGTGACGCGTACGCCCTGCCACGTCCTACCCTCGGGCAGCAGCCACCAGATCAACGGCGCCGCGAGCACTCCCACGCCGCTCACCAGGAACAGCAATCGCCAGTTGGGGGCGAGAATCGGGTAGGCGATCACGGTGATGCCGGTCCCGAATCCGGAGAGCAGCGCCAGCACGCTGACCGCCTGGCCGCGACTTCGCGGAGGAGCCTCTTCCACGATGAGCGCCGTGGACACGCCGAGCACGAGAACTTCGAAGCAGACCGCGAACAGCCGCAGGAATGCGAGCCCGGCCAGGGAACCCACAAAGCCGCTGGCGAAGTTGACCAGCGAGAAGCCGGCGACTCCGACGGCGATCAGCCGCCGCCGGCCGTAACGGTCGGCGAGATTCGCGAGGGGAAGCGCGCCGAGCGTGCCGATGGCGAGGATCGAACCGAGCGCCGACAGAGCCGGAATGTTGGCGTGGAACTCCCTGGTAATGGCGGGCAGCGCCAGGATCAGGATCGAGCCCTCGAATCCGGCGAGCACGACGGCGAGCCCCGCCCAGATGAGCGTGACGCGCTGCCGCCGGTCGAGTTCGATCAATTAGACAAGACGCATCTTCTGCAATAGATAGGGCCCTGGGCCGAGGAAGCCGCACGTCGCCGCGATGTGCGCGAGCGACACGCCCAAAAGGGAAGGTGGTCCGGGCAGGAGCCAGAATGCGAGGCCTAGGGGCACCCCGACGAGGGCGGTGGCCAGGGTGTCCGGCCAGGTCCAGCGTCCGAGGCGGTGGTACAGCACGTAGACGGCGGTCGCGATCACAAAACCAGTCGGCGCCCCCAACGCGATACTGATCCCGCCCTGGGCCAGGCCCCGGAAGAACGCTTCCTCGATCGGCCCGTTGACCGCGTAGAACCCCGCCTGAAACCAGGCGTCGTCAGGACCAGAGGGCACCGATAAAGCGCCGCGGCGGCGCGTCAGCAGCAGCTGCACCGCGGCGGCCGCAGCAAACATCGCGGGCGCCGCCACCGCGGCGAACACCAGCTGCGCCGCGAGATTGCCGAACCCCAGTCCCAGCCAGCCGGCGCTACCGCTCGCCGCGTAGGCGATCGTGTAAGCGACTGTGAACGGCAGGAGCCGGACCAGCAGGTCCGGGCGCATCCAGGCCCAGCTGTCTGGAATACGCGTCAGGACCAGGCGCGTTGGAGTTTTCTGCGTGGCCGTACCTGAAACCATCACATTCGACGTCTTTTTCGATTACACGTGC
>VBFV01000123.1 GCA_005881335.1 Chloroflexota bacterium | reverse complement strand
CCTCCACGCCCTCTCCCGACGCCTCGCCCCGGCTTCGGCCGCCAAGGGCTCGGTGATCGTCCACCAGGGTGACCCCGGCGACACCATGTTCATCGTCGAGTCGGGCCGCTGCGAGGTGTACGTCGAGGAGTCCCCCGGCCACACCATCACGATCGCGCTGATGGGACCGGACGACTTCTTCGGCGAGATGGCCTTGATCTCCGAAGAGACCCGAACGGCGAGCGTCCGGGCGCTCGAGGACTGCCGGCTGCTGACCCTCGACCGCAAGACCCTCTACGAGACGGTGCCGGCCGAGTCGGACGCCCTGATCGAGCTGACCAAGCTGGTCGAGCAGCGCAAGGACACGCTCCCCAACCTGATCGCCCGCGCGCGCATGGTGGCCCCCGAGCAGGCGGCTTCGACCGTGGCCGTCTACTCCCCGAAGGGAGGTTCCGGCCGGACCACCATCGCGGTGAACATGGCGGCCGCGCTGGCCCGCCGGTTCCCGGGCGAGGTCCTGCTCGTCGACCTGGCCCTCCCGTACAACCACGCCGCCCTCATCTCTTACCTGACGCCGACAGGCTGCCTTGCCGCCGCCAGCCAGGTCCCGCCACAGAACTTCGAGGAGGCTGTCCTCGGCGCGATCCTCCATCACCCCGGCGGGATGATGCTGCTGCCTGGCGTGCTGCGTGCCGAGCAGGCGGACCTCATCACCGTCGACCTCGTGAACCGGGCGATGGGCATCCTGGTCAACGCTTTTCGGTACATCATCTTCGACCTCGGTGTCGCGTTCACCGACATCGTGATCAGCGTGCTCGACCACTCCCAGCGCGTGCTCGTGCTGGTCACGCCGGAGCTCTCCTCGCTGAAGGACGTCGGCGAGCTGCTGAACATCTTCAACAACGTGCTGAACATCGTTCCCGGGCGCGTGATCCTCGCCCTCAACAACAAGGTCCCGAAGTCGGTGGTGAGCAAGGAGGACGTCGTCCGGACCCTCAAGCAAGAGCTCTCGGTTGAGATCGATTTCGACGGCACCAAGCCGGACGAGGCGGCGGTCAAGGGCGAGATCCTGGTCCTGACCGACCCCAAAAGCGCTCTATCGCGCGGAGCGGAACAGCTCGCACAGATCATCGCCGGGACGACGAGCGCCGGCGAGGCCAAGGAAAAGAAGGGCGGATTCAAGCTCGGGCGCAGGTAATTTCCTCTGCTCGCCCCTCATCCTGACCCTCTCCCCTGAAGGGGCGAGGGGACCTCTGACACCCGTGGTAGCATTTCCTCCGTGATCGAACAAGCTGTCGTCTCACTAACCCCCGAAGCCCAGTCGCGCCTGAGAGAGCTGCTGTCCAAGGAAGAGAGCCCGAACCTCGCCCTCCGCATCTTCGTCAGCGGTGGCGGATGCTCCGGGATGCAGTACGGCATGGCCTTCGACGACCAGCGCCGTGCCGACGATGTCGTTCTCGACCACGAGGGTGTCCAGATCGTCGTCGACGACTTCAGCGTGTCCTACATCCGGGGCTCGGAGATCGACTACGTCGACAGCCTCATGGGAGCCGGCTTCACGGTGCACAACCCCAACGCCGTGCACTCGTGCTCGTGCGGGCACTCGTTCGACACCGGCGACGACGCAAGCGGCGCGCAGGCCTGCGGCTGCGGCCACTAGACGCTTCGATCTCGACGCCTTAGAGAGTTCGCGCTTCTGACCCTGGGCGTGCTCACGCCCGTCGGCATCCTCGCCGTCAACGCCTCGGCATTCGTCATGGTCCATCTGCAGGCTTTCCGCGTCGGCATCGCAGCCTGCGCCCTGGTCAGCGGCCTGGTCTTGAACGGACTCACCGCGTGGTGGTTGTTACGCCTCGCGAGCCGCAACGCCCCACCTCTGTTTCGCGAGTATCGGATGTGGGCGATCGGAGCCGCGGTGGCGCTCGTCCTGGTGACCGCGGTCGGCGGCGGCTACCTCACCTACCTTGGGCTGCAAGACCCGCGGCGGTTGCCGGACGTCCTGTCCGTCGTGGTGGCCACGTTCATGCTCGCGCTGCCGCTTGCGGTCTCGGTCGCGGCGCGGCGGATCGCGGGGATCGGCGGAATCATCCCGGTCGACGAGCCTCCTGGAAAAGAAAGGAGCCCCCGCCGCGGCAGGGGCTCCCTCAGAAGTCGGATTTAGTTCCGGCTTTACATCATGTCGGGCGACATGCCGCCCGGCATCCCGCCGCCCCGCTTCTCCTCAGGCACCTCGGTGACCATCGCCTCGGTGGTGAGCACCATGGCGGCGATCGACGCTGCGTTCTGCAGCGCGGACCGGGTGACCTTGGCGGGGTCGACGATGCCCGCCTCGAACATGTTCACGAACTTGTCATTGAGGGCGTCGTAGCCCTCGGCGGGCTTGCTCTTGCGGATCTGCTCCACGATGACCGAGCCTTCCTTGCCCGCGTTCATCGCAATCTGCTTGACCGGCTCCTCGAGCGACTTCCGGACGATCGCGACACCGGTCGCCTGGTCGTCCTTCAGCCCGAGCCCGCCGTCGAGCTTCTTCTGCGCGTTCAGCAGCACGGTGCCGCCGCCCGCGACGATGCCCTCTTCCACCGCGGCCTTGGTCGCGCTGAGCGCGTCCTCGATGCGGTGCTTCTTCTCTTTCTGCTCCACCTCGGTGGCCGCCCCGACCTTGATCACCGCGACGCCGCCGGCCAGCTTGGCCAGCCGCTCCTGCAGCTTCTCCTTGTCGAAGTCAGAGGTCGTCTCCTCGATCTGGGACTTGATCGCCTTGATCCGGCCCTGGATCGCGGCCTGCCGCTTCGGGTCGTTCTCGGCGTCGACCACGATCGTCGTGTCGTCTTTGGTCACGGTGACCTTGCGGGCCTTGCCGAGCTGCTCGACCTTGGTCTGGTCGAGCTTCAGGCCGAGGTCCTCAGAGATGACCTGGCCGCCCGTCAGAACGGCCATGTCCTCGAGCATCGCCTTGCGGCGGTCGCCGAAGCCTGGCGCCTTGACGGCGACGGCGGTGAACGTGCCGCGCAGCTTGTTGACGATCAGTGTCGCGAGGGCCTCGCCCTCGACGTCCTCCGCCACGATCAGCAGCGGCTTGCCCTGCTGGACCACGCGCTCGAGCACCGGGAGCAAGTCCTGGATGGCCGAGATCTTGCGGTCAGTGATGAGCACGAACGGCTCGTCCAGCACCGCTTCCATGCGGTCCGGGTTCGTGACCATGTAGGCGGCGACGTAGCCGCGGTCGAATTGCATGCCCTCGACTACCTCGAGCTCGGTGGCCATGGTCTGGTTGTCTTCAACGGTGATGACGCCGTCCTTGCCGACCTTGTCCATCGCGTCGGCGATGAGGTCTCCGATCACAGAGTCCTGGGACGAGATCGCCGCCACGTGGGCGACGTCTTCGTGGCCCTTGACCGGCACGGAGAGCTTCTTGATCTCGTCAACGACTGCCTGGACAGCCTTCTCGATTCCGATCTTGAGCTGCATCGGGTTGGCGCCGGCGGTGACGTTGCGGAAGCCTTCGCTGATCATGGTCTGCGCCAGGATCGTCGCCGTGGTGGTGCCGTCACCGGCCACGTCGTTGGTCTTGGTCGCCACCTCGCGCAGCAGCTGCGCGCCGGTGTTCTCCATGGCGTCCTTGAGCTCGATCTCGCGCACGATCGTCACGCCGTCGTTGGTGACGGTCGGGGCGCCGAACTTCTTCTCGAGGACTACGTTGCGGCCCTTCGGGCCGAGCGTGATGCGTACTGCCTGGGCAACGGTGTCGATGCCCTTCTTGAGGTGCTGTCGCGCCTCTACATCGAATGTGACTGTTTTTGCCATATGCGTCCCTCTTCTTTTATCTGTGGATTACTTCTTGCCGTTCGCGACGACGGCGAGCACGTCCTTCTCGGAGACGATCAGGTACTCGATTTCGTCGAGCTTGAATTCGTTGCCGGCGTACTTGGCGTAAAGCACTTTGTCGCCGACCTTGAGCTCCATCGGCACCTTGGTGCCGTTGTCCAGGATCCTTCCAGTCCCCACTGCCTCGACGATGCCCTCCTGGGGCTTCTCCTTGGCTGTGTCCGGAAGGACGATCCCGCTCTTGGTCTTCTCTTCCCTTTCAACCGGCTTGACCACAACCCGGTCGCCCAACGGTCTCAGTTTCATGTACGGCCCTCCTCGGCTGTTGTGTGAATTGGCAGTCCCCCGGCCCGAGCGCTTAGCACTCTGCCAGGTCGACTGCTAAATAGTAGTACCAACCGGCTCGCAGCCGCTAAACGTCTTCCGGGGCCCCTTCCTCGGATGGGGCCTCTTCGGCCTCTTTGATGATCTGGCGGGCAGTCTCGGCGTCTTCGTCCGGCACCATCAGCCGGGCTTCGGTCAGGTCGATGCCGACCCCGTAGGCGGTGTCGCCGAACACCTCGGCGCGCAGGCCGTCGGCCTGGAGGATCGCCTGCAGGATCTCGGCCTGGATGCGCTGGCCTTTGAAGATCACCGCCCAGCCCCTGATGCTCACGGCTCCCAGCCTAGCGAAGGGTCGACGTCGGCGGGCCTGGGCCCACCGCCCAGCAGGCCGGCCGCCGCGATCATCGCGGCATTGTCGGTGCACAGGTCGAGCGGCGGCATGGTGAGCCGCGCCCGGTCCCCCACCACCTCGGCCGCTCGCTTCCGGAGCAGGGTGTTGGCCGCCACCCCGCCGGCGACGACGACCTCCGCGACCCGGCGCTCATCCAGCGCCAGGTCGAGCTTCTCGAGCAGCGATTCCACGACCGACTGCTCGAAGGCGGCCGCGAGGTCGGCCCGGTCCTGGTCGGTCACCGACTCGCCGAGGTCGCGGAGGCGGTAAAGGAGCGCCGTCTTCAGGCCGCTGAAGCTGTACTCGAGCCCGGCCAGGGACGGTTGGGGCAGCCGCTGTCGCTTGGGGTTGCCCGAGCGGGCCAGGCGATCGAGCGCCGGCCCGCCCGGAAACCCGAGGCCGAGCATCCTCGCCGCCTTGTCGAAAGCCTCGCCCGCGGCGTCGTCGCGCGTCCGGCCGATCACCTCGAAGCGCCCGTGCTCCGCCATGCGGACGAGGTCGGAGTGGGCGCCGCTAACCACGAGCCCCAGGAGGGGCGGCTCCAGGTCCGGGCGCGCGAGCATCGCGGCGTAGATGTGACCCCAAAGGTGGTTGACGCCGGTGACCGGTTTGGACCAGGCGGTGGCCAGGCCCTCAGCCACACCGACACCCACCAGGAGGCAACCGACGAGGCCAGGTCCTCGGGTGACCGCGACGAGGTCCAGGTCGGCGGGCTGGACCGCGGCCTTTTCCAGGGCCTGGTCGAGGAGATGCGGCAGCCGCTCCAGGTGGTCGCGGGCGGCGAGCTCGGGGACGACGCCACCGAACTCCCGGTGCAGGTCGACCTGGGAGTGGATGACGTTGGCGAGGATCCGGCGGCCGTCTTCGACCACCGCGACGGAGGTTTCGTCGCAGCTGGTTTCGATGCCAAGCGTTAGTGCCATGCGTTCGCCCCCACCCGGCGGCTGCGCCGCCGACCTCCCCACAGGGTGGGGAGGTGAAATTGCCTAGTCGCCTTTGGTGAGGAGGTCGCGGCGCAGGCCGCGTACTTCGGCTTCGATCCGCTCCAGGTTGGCCTCGTAGGCCTTGCGGAAGCGCGGGGAGTGGATCGAGTCCGACCACATCACGATCGCGTCCTCGCCGTTGTCCGTGTAGTAACCCTTGCGCCGCCCGATGACCTTGAAGCCGAAGGCTTCGTACATCTGCATCGCGTTGTCATTGCTGGTGCGGACCTCGAGCGTCACCCACTTGGCGCCCATGTCGTAGGCGGCCTGCACGAGGCCGGCGAAAATGATCCTTCCGTACCCGCGGTGCTGGAGGTCGCGCCGGACCCCGATCGTGGTGACGTGGGCCTCGTCGTACATCCGCCACATGCCGCCGTAGCCGATGATCGTCGGGTCGAAGTCGGCGATCCGGTACCCGTCGGGTCGCTCCACCATCCCATCCTGGCGAAGCACGACGTAGTGGGCGCTGGCGCGCGACGCCAGCTCCCGGTAGTAGGCGTTGCGGGGCCAGGGAGTGGCGAAGATCTCGCGCTCGATCTCCTGGACCGTGTTGACGTCGGCTTCCCGCATCAGCTCCAGGACGAGCTGCTGCCTGAGCTGAACCATTACTTCCTGGAAGCCTTTGAGGGGTCCCCGCGAAATCCAGCCGAAGGCTCTGATTTCGTGGGGATTGAGAACGACTGCATGTATTCGATTTCGAGACTACCATAGGGAACTTCGCGTGCCGTCTCGAGCATTTTCGCAGCGGCCTCGACCAACCGCCGCAGCTCCTTTTCCGGCTTGAATCGATGCCCGGCGATCCTCGCCACCCGGCCAACCAGGGGATAAGCCGTCGGGATGTCAGCCGGCGCGCCGAGGGCTACCTCCCCACCGGGAACGAGGAAATAGAACCGGCCCCGCCCGGCGTCCGCGACGGCCGTCACCGGCTCCTCGCTGCGGGCTGCCTGCAGCTCGAGCGTCGGCAGGGGAACGATTGGAATCCCCAGGCCCTTGGCAAGGCCGAGACCAAAGGACACGCCTGCGCGAAGACCCGTGAACGAACCGGGGCCGCTTGCCACCGCGACCTTGGTGATTCGGCGCGTCCTGGCCAAGCGCCTCAGGTGGTCCATCTCGAGGCCCCGTCCCGCCGAGACCGACTCTGACATCTGGTCGCCGTCGATGGTCGCGATGACGGACGAGCTGGGCGACGAGGTATCAATGACTAAGATCACGGATCGTCCTGATCAGGCGGCGGTCGCCGCCAAGGTGCTCGATCTCGATCAGCGCGGCGTCGTCGACCTCCATCCGGTCCCCCCACTCCACCACCACGGCGCCCTGCCCCGCCAGCTCTTCGAGCCCGAGGTCGCGGAGCTCGCTGCTGTTCTCGACCCGGTAGAGGTCGACGTGCGCAAGCTGGAGTCGGCCGGGGTAGAGGCGCACCAGCTGGAAGGTCGGGCTGGCGACCGGCGCATCCGAGCCGGTGCCTCGCGCCACGCCGCGGACAAAGGTGGTCTTGCCGGCGCCCAGCTCACCCGTGAGCAGGACCACGTCGCCCGGCTGGAGTCGCTCGCCGAGGCGCTGTCCGGCGTGCTCGGTCTCGGCCGGTGAGCTCGTGGTCTCGCTAGGCGAAGTGGTCATAGCCGGTCTTCTCCAGGCGGAGGTCGGCGCCGCGCGCGTCCACGACCTTGATGGTCTTGTCCTGAGTCAGGGTGCCGACCGGCCGCAAGCCGGCCTCGGCGATCAGACGCTCAGGGCCAACGCAGACCAGCTCGGCCTCTTCCCCGCTCGTCAGCGCGTCTTCGACGGAGGCGCCGGGCGAGCGAGGGATGTCGGCCGCTTGCAGTACGCATCCGACCCCGGCCATCGCGGCGAACTTTTCCATTTCGCGCACCAGACCGTCGGAGATGTCCCCGCAGCACAGCGCGAGCTGGTTGAGCCGCTTGCCCTCGTCGATCAGCGGCACGAGCCGGTGAGCGCGCCTCTCGCGCAACGCGACGGCGGCGCCGCCCAGGGGGCCGGTCACCGCAACAGTCCATCCTGCTTCGGCTTGCGCCCGCGCCAGCGGCATCGTCGTCGTGTGACCGACCACGGTGAGCGACAGGACCGCCGGCCCATCGGTCGCGCTCATGTCGCCGCCCGCGATCGCCAGCTTGAGGCCCTTGGCCAGGCCTGCGATGCCGCCGTAAAGACTCGTCAGCCGCTCGACCGGCCAGCGGTTGGGCATCGCGATGGAGGTGAGTGCCCACAAGGGCTGCGCGCCCTTGGCGGCGAGGTCGCCGAGCGCTAGAGCCAGCGACCTCCAACCGACGTCCTCCGCGCTCATCCAGCCGAAGTCGAAATGCACGCCCTCGACAAACATATCGGTGCTCGCGACGACGAAACCCGTCGCGTCGGCGATGACCGCCGCGTCGTCGCCACCCGCGCCCGCCGCGAGGTATGGCTTGATGCGTTCGAGCAGACCAAGCTCGCCAATGCCTTCGAGGGTCATGCGGTGAGCATGGCACGCAGGCGGCGCACGGCCTGTTCGGGGTCGGCCGACTCGGCGACGGCTCGAATGACGCACACGCGCCGTATCCCGATGCTCGTCAGCTCGGCGACGTTGTGCTCATCGATCCCGCCGATGGCGAAGACCGGCTTGGGCTCGACTGCGGATGCGATGTCGGCGATCCCCCGCGGGCCGATGACTTTCTTGTTGGTCTTGATTGGCGTGGCAAACGCAGGGCCGCTGCCGAAGTAATCGGCCGCAAGCGCCCCCCGGGCGGCGTCGACGGTTGAGGCGGAGACGCCAATGAGCAACCGAGCGCCCGCGATCGTGCGAGCAGCCTCGATGCTGATGTCATCCGGACCGAGGTGGACGCCGTCCGCCCCACTGAGGAGCGCGATGTCCACGTGGTCGTTGACGATGAACAGCCGGTCACTCAACAGGCGGCGAAGCTCTCGCGCCAGCTCCAGCAGCAAACCTCGCGGCAGCGTCTTGTGCCGGAGCTGCACGACGTCGGCTCCGCCGCGGACGGCGGCGGCCGCCACTTCGATGATGCGCTCAGGCTCGGCGTCCGGGGTGATGACGTAAAGCCGGGCTTCCTGAAGCCTCAGCTCAGGATCTGGCGCAGCTTTTCCCGGAACGCTTTCGGCGCCGTGTCGCAGTCGCACGAGTGCTTGACCAGGCGCTTCAAGTGCGCCTCGAACTCGTAGTGGTCCATGCAGTCCGGGCAGCCTTCGAGGTGCAGCTGGACCTGGAGCGCCTCCGTATCGTTCAACTCTCGATCGACGTAGCGGTCGAGCTTGTCAGAACACTCTTCGCATCTCATGTCTGTGGCACCTGCTTCATGCCGCCTGGGCGCACGATACCCGATTCGACGGCGTAGTCATAGAGGGATTTTTGAAGCTGCTGGCGGGCCCTGTGGAGTCGAGACATGACCGTCCCGATCGGCACTCCGAGGGTGTCCGCGGCGTCCTTGTAGGAGAAACCTTCGACGTCGACGAGGAGCACGACTTCGCGGTGCAGCGGGGGGAGCTTGTCGACCGCGGACACCACCTCTGAGGCGGCGATCTTGTCCAGCACGTCGGCTTCGGGCCGCGCGCCCTCGTCCCGCAGCTTCTCGAACAGCACGAACTCGCCGAGGTCGTCCAGGCTCACGTCCTCTTTGCGCGATCCTTTGAACCGGTCCCAGAAGAGGTTGCGCATGATCGCGAAAAGCCAGGCTCTCATGTTCGTCCCCGCCTGGTAGCTGTGCTGGTAGCGCAGCGCCCGCAGGTAAGCCTCCTGGACCAGGTCCTGGGCCTGGTCTGGGTCGTGGGTAAGCCGGAGCGCGCCCCTGTACAAAGTGTCGAGATGTGTCAATGCCTCTTCCGCGAAGGCAGTTTGTGCGGCGGGTTCCGCCATGAGTACTGCCAGTTTAGGATCACCTGCCTTGCACCCATTTGAAGCCACGGGGCGGCGGCGCTATTCCGAGTAGCGGCGTTCGACCCGTGGGCCGATCGCGGTCAGCACCTCGTAGCTGATCGTGTTCGACCACTCGCCCACTTCCTCCGCGGTGATCACCTGGTCCCCGTCGCGACCGATCA
>VBFV01000122.1 GCA_005881335.1 Chloroflexota bacterium | reverse complement strand
CCGCAGCCCAAGTTGGAGGAGCTCGTCGCGCACGTCAAGTGCGCAGCGGATGGCCCGCGCGGTGCCGTCGAAGACGGCCGTGACGCCGCGCTCGCCTGCATCGATCTCGCGGCCCGAATACCTCGCGAGAGCCGCACGGACGACGGCGTGATGGCTGTCGACGAGCTGGTGCCAGCGCTTGTCGCCGAGCCAGACCGCGTGCGCACCAGCCTGAGCCACGTTCGTGCACAGGACCGTCGCCAGCATGGTGTCCGGCGGGGGCGCGGTGCGGACGCCGGTCAGGAACTCCTGGACCTCACCCAGGACGAGTTCGGCGTCGCCGAAGTAGGGCCAGTGGTCGATCGAGTCGAGCTCGACAAGCTTCGCGTTGGGGATGTGCTCGGCAAAGTAGCGGCCGGCCTCGATCGGCGCGATCTTGTCTCCGGTGGCGTGAATGATCAGGGTCGGCACCCGGATTGCAGGTAGGGCATCGCGGATGTCGATCAGGGTGTTCATCCGCAGGAGCTCGACCGCATCGCCGGGGCTGGCGCTCATCTGCGTGAAGGTGGCCCACCAGCGCGCGACCTCAGGGTTGTCGACCTGCGTCGGCGCGTAGCCCCTCATGTCGACGACCCGGCCCCATGTTTCCCTGGCCCGGTCGAGGGTTCTCTCCAGCTGGGCCTCGGTCATGCCCCAGGGATAGCCTGGACGGCGGAGCCACGACGGATAGCTCCCGTCGATGATGAGCCCCGCGGTTCGCTCGGGATACGTGGCGGCGAACAGACATGACATCACGCCGCCCTCGGAGATCCCCATGACCGCGGTCTTCTTCGAACCGACCGCGTCGAGCACCGCTCTCACGTCGTCCATCCGCTGCTCGAGGGTCGGCATGGGATGCACGCGGTCGGACATGCCGGACCCGCGTTTGTCGAACAGGATCAGGCGGGTGAAGGAGGCGAGGCGCTTGAGGAAGGCGGCCAGCGCCGGCAGCTCCCATATGTAGGCCAGGTGGGAGACCCAACCCAGGACGAGGATCAGGTCGAGTGGACCGTCCCCGACGACCTGGTAGGCAATGTTGACGTCGCCGTTGCGAGCGTACTTGGCCCCTGTGAACATGCCGGAAGCGCCAGTCTAAGCCCGGACTCTTGCCCCGGTTGGGTCGTACAGCGGCTCCTTCCCCACGCGGCCGATGACCCACGTGCCGAAGATGTCGACCTCGACCGGCGTGTCGACGGCATAGCTCGCCGGGACGTAGGCGTACGCGATCGATTTCGCCACCGTGTAGCCGTATCCGCCGCTCGTCACCCGGCCGACGACCTCACCGTCGATCCGCACCGGCTCCGAGCCCAGCGCGACGGATCGCGGGTCGTCCAGCACAAGGCAGGCAAGCTTTGTCTCAGCCGGCGACTCGCGCTTCTTCAGCAGCGCGGACCTGCCTATGAACTCGCCCTTGTCGAGCTTGACGCAGAAACCGAGGCCGGCTTGATAGGGATCGGTTTCGGAGGTGATGTCCGCGCCCCAGACGCGATAGCCCTTCTCGAGGCGAAGCGAGTCGACGGCCTTGTACCCGCCCGCGACGAGCCCCTGGTCGTGGCCCGCCTCCCAGACCGTGTCCCACAGCCGCAGCCCGAACTCGGACGGGCAGTACAGCTCCCAACCCAGCTCGCCGACATACGTGACGCGAAGCGCGAGACAGGGAACGCTGCCGACCGCAATCTCGCGCGCGGTCATGAACGGAAAGGCGTCGTTGCCGATGTCGGCCGGCGTCAGTCTCTGGAGAATCGATCGGGCCGCAGGTCCCCAGAGTCCGACGCACGCGTACGCAGACGTGACGTCTTCGACCTCGACCGACCCATCGCCGGGCGCGTGGTCGCGGATCCACGACAGGTCGTGCATCCCGAACGCCGTCCCGGTGATCACACGAAAGCGCCTGTCGTCGAGACGCGTGACCGTGAAGTCGCACTCGATGCCCCCGCCCTCGTTGAGCATCTGGGTGTAGGTCAGCGCGCCGACCGCGCGCGCGACCCGGTTGTCGGCCAGGCTTTCGAGATATTCCGCCGCGCCGCGGCCTCGCACCTCGATCTTTGCGAATGAGGTGAAATCGAACACCGCCGCCGTCTCGCGGCATGCCTTGTGCTCGACTCCGATCGCCGGCGACCACAATCGGCCGGCCCAGCCGTGCGGTCGCAGCGCCTGGTCCCCGTGCGTGCCGTTGGGCTCGAACCAGTTGACGCGTTCCCACCCGGACTTCTCGCCGAACGCCGCGCCCATGTCCGTCAGGCGTGAATAGATGGGCGAAACGCGCAGCGGCCGGCCGGCGGTGCGTTCATGGCCCGGGTACTTGACGTCGTAGTAGGTCGAGTAGACCTCGCGTGTGCGCTCGAGCGTGTACTCGCGGCTCGTGTACGCGCGGCCGAAGCGGCGGGAGTCCATCTCCCATGCATCCAGCCCAGGCTGCCCGTCGATGATCCATTCCGCGACGAGGCGGCCCATGCCGCCCGCTCCGGCAAGGCCGTGAGCGCAAAAGCCGGCCGCGACCCAGAAGCCGCGGACCTCGCTCGGGCCGAGGATGAACTCGCCGTCGGGGGTGAACGCTTCAGGACCGTTGACGAGCCGGACTACCTCCGCGTCCTTTAATGAGGGCGTCCGGACGACGGCGTTTGTCATCAGCGGCTCGAAGCGGTCCCAGTCCGGCTCGAGGAGCCGGCCGTTGAAGTCGCTCGGGATGCCGTCGATACCCCACGGCGCGGGCTCGCGTTCGTAGCCGCCCATGATCAGGCCGCCTGATTCGGGCCGGTAGTACACGAGCAGCGAAGGGTCGCGCATGGTCGGCATATCGAGAGGGAGACCCGCCGGCCTCGTGATCAGATATTCGTGGGCGAACGGGATGAGCGGGACGTTGACCCCGGCCATGCGGCCGATCTCCGGCGCGAACATCCCGCCGGCATTGACGACCAGGTCGGTCTCGATGCCTCCCTTGTCTGTGATGACCCGGTGCACGCGGCCCTCCCGCACCTCGATGCCCGTGACGCGGGTGTCTTCGCAGATCTCCGCACCGCGACGGCGGGCGCCTTCGACCAGGGCGAAGGTGAGCTGGCTCGGATCGATATAGCCGTCGGTCGGGAGGTAGGCGGCGCCCAGGACGCCCTCGGTCGACATCGGCGGGAACATGCCGTGCGCCTCATCGCCCGAAATCAGCTCCAGTGGCAAGCCGAAAGTCTTGGCCCACGCGGCCTGGCGCGTGAGCTCCTCCATGCGCTCCGGGCTCGACGCGAGGCGAAGCGAGCCGACCTCGTGCCAACCCGTCTCCAGGCCGACCTCTTCCTTCAGATTTCGATAGAGGTGGACCGAGTTCATCATCATCCGGGTCAGGCTGAGTGACCCGCGCAGCTGGCCGACCAGACCCGCGGAGTGGAACGTCGAGCCACTGGTGACGCGCGCGCGCTCGACCAGTACCGTGTCGGTCCAGCCAAGGCGCGCGAGCCAATAGAGGATGGACGCGCCGCCGACACCACCACCGATGACGACGGCGCGAGCGTGCTGCCTCAAACTCTCCTAGGCGCGTGCTCCGGCGGGGGCGACGGTCGTGTCAGGCGCCTTTCGCTGTGCAATCGCCCAGTAAATCACGCCGACGAGCAGGATCAGGCCGAGTGTGAACTCGAATACCGGGATGTCGCCAAGCGGCGATCCGATCGTGATATTGGGCAAAGCGCTCAACGGTGGGTTCTGGCCGCCGACAGAGGCGTTGCGCGGCCACAGGAAGTTGATCTCCATCGCAACTCCCCAGACGAGGCCCAGGATGTTCACGATCAATCCCCATTGGCCGAGCTTGAAGGGCGCATCTTCTTTCGGCCAACCTCGCAACCGTGCGAGGAGAATCGCGGTGTTACCGAGGATGTAGGACAGGTAGATCATTCCGGTCGCGCCGATCGCGATCGTGCCGGCGCCCGCGTAGTAGATCAGCGGCAGGCCGGCCAGCACTCCGATCGCGATGCAGGCGCCAATTGGCGTGTGCAGCGCCGGGTTGACAGCGCTCAGCGTCTTGGAGAGAGGCAGCTTGCCGTCGCGCGCCATGCCGAATGCAAGCCGGATGGTCGATGTCTGAATGGCCAGGCAGCAGACGTAGATTGCCGCGAACACCACGAACAGGTACAGGTTCGCCGCCCATCCGGGGAAGTTCGATTCGATGATGGTGACCAGCGGGAACGGATATTTGCCGGCACCGGTGTCAGTAACGAATTTGCTCATATCGCCAGGGATGGCAATCACGACCGCGAACAGGAAGATCGCTCCAATGATCGCAGCGCCAATGACGGCTGCGATAACCGCTCGAGGGGCCTCTCGCCGAGGATTCTTCGTCTCCTCCGCCAACGTGCTCGCCGTGTCGAAGCCGTAAATCACGAACAGCGACATGAACATGGCTGCGAGGAAGGTACCGGTCTGGTTGCTCGTCCCGAGGTAGCTGGTGTCGGTGAACACCGAGACCGACTGGTGGTGATAGAAGAGGACGAGGACGAGGGCGAATACGACCATGCCCACAATCTCGAAAACGACGCCGGTGTTGTTGATGATCGCGACGAGCCTCACGCCGAAGATGCTCAGCAAGGTCGTGCTCAAGAGGACGAGGGCCGCGACGTTGCGGTTGGTGTCGGGGTCGGTGCCGAGGTTCATGCCCAGGTTGTTGAGCAGCGGGATGAGGACGAGCGGGACGGTTGCCACCACCGCCGCCACGGTAAGCACGCCGGCGAACAGGTAGATCCAGCCCGTGAACCACGAGTAGGTGCGGTTCGACAGGTACTTGGTCCATTGATACACGGAGCCAGCGACCGGGAAGTGCGAGCTGACCTCGGCGAAGTTCAGCGCGATGATCAGCTGGCCGATGACGACGATGGGCCAGCTCCACCAGAAGAACGGACCGGCCAAAGCCAGGCCGAGGATGAACAGCGTGAAGATGCCGGTCGACGGAGATATGTAGGAAAAGGCGACGGCAAAGCTCGAATAGACGCCCAGCGCCCGGCGGAGCTCCTGCTTGTAGCCGAATTTCTCCAGGTCGCGGACGTCAGCTTCATTTGCGGTATCCAACGCTTCCCCTCCTAAATCGCTGGCCGAATCTCGCTTTGGTGTGGCGCGAACCTATCACCCGTTGCGAGTCGCGTCAACGCGCGCGAAGGGCGCAACGACCGAGCGTGCGGCCGACGGTTTGGGCCCGGCTTCTAAGCCTCCTCTTTGGAGGCTTCCTCCCGCCCGCGCCGGGCGATCTCGTCGACGACCGCCGGGTCGGCCAGCGTGGTGGTGTCGCCCAGCGGGCGGTTCTCGGACACGTCGCGCAGCAGGCGACGCATGATCTTGCCCGAACGCGTCTTCGGCAGCTCGGGCGTGAACACGATGTTGGCCGGTGCGGCGAACTTGCCGATGACCTTGCCGACGTGGTCGCGAAGCTCTTTGATCATCTGCGGGGAGCCCTCGCGGCCACCTTTCAGCGTGACGAACGCGACGATCGCCTGGCCCGTTTGCGGATCGTTGCGGCCGGCGACCGCGGCCTCCGCGACGGCCGGGTGGCTGACGAGGGCGCTCTCCACCTCGATCGTCGAGATGCGATGTCCCGACACGTTCATCACGTCGTCGACGCGGCCGAGGAGCCAGAAGTCACCGTCCTCGTCGATCCGTGCGCCGTCGCCGACGAAGTAAATGTCCTTCCAGCGGCTCCAGTACGTCTCGAGGTATCGGTCGGGGTCGCCGTAGATGCCGCGCAGCATCGCCGGCCACGGCTTGCGGATGACGAGGTAGCCGCCACCACCCGGCGGAACCTCCTTGCCCTGCTCGTTGTACACGGCTGCGTCGACCGTGGGAAAGGGCTTGGTCGCCGAGCCGGGCTTCAGCGTCGTGATGCCGGGCAGCGGAGTGATGAGGATCATCCCGGTCTCGGTCTGCCACCACGTGTCGACCACCGGTGTCCTGTTGCCGCCGATGTGCTCGCGATACCAGACCCACGCCTCGGGGTTGATGGGCTCGCCGACGGTGCCCAGGACGCGCAGCGAGCTCAAGTCATGCTTCTGCGCGTACTCGGGTCCCCACTTCATGTGGGTCCGGATTGTGGTCGGCGCCGTGTACAGGATGTCGGGCTTGTAGCGCTCGACGATCTTCCACCAGCGGTCCTTGTCGGGATGGTCGGGCGTCCCTTCGTAGATGATCCCGGTCGTCGCGTTGGCGAGCGGTCCGAAGACGATGTAGCTGTGGCCGGTGACCCAGCCGATGTCGGCCGCGCACCAGTACACGGACTTCGGTTTGACGTCGAAGATGTAGTGGTGCGTGGTGGCCACGCCGACCAGGTAACCGGCGGTGGTGTGGATGATGCCCTTCGGCTTGGCCGTGGTGCCGCTGGTGTACAGAAGGTAGAGCAGATCCTCTGAGTCCATCGGCTCGCACGGACACGTCTTGGGATCGTCGCTCATGTCCTTCAGCACGTCGTGCGCCCAGACATCCCTTCCCGATTGCATGTGGACGTCGCCGCCGGTGCGTTTGACCACGACGCAGCGCGTGACGGACGGCGAGGCCTCGAGCGCGGCATCCGCGTTGGCCTTCAGCGGCACCTTGTTGCCGCGGCGCCAGCCTTCATCCTGCGTGATGAGCAGCTCGCATTCCATATCGTTCATCCGGCCGGACAGCGACTCGCCGCTGAAACCGCCGAACACGACGGTGAAGGGCGCGCCGATGCGCGTGCACGCGAGCATGGCGACGGGGAGGTCGGGGATCATGCCCATGTAGATGCCGACGTGCGTGCCCTTCTTCACGCCGAGCTTCTTCAGGCCGTTGGCGAAACGAACGACCTCTTTCTGCAGCTGTCCGAACGTGATCTCGCGGCGGTCATCCTCCGGCTCGCCTTCCCAGAAGTACGCAACCTTGTCGCCCAGGCCGGATTCGACGTGGCGATCGACGCAGTTGTAGCAAACGTTGAGCTGACCCCCGATGTACCACTTCGCGTACGGCGGCTTCCACTCATAGAGCTGCTTCCAGGGCTCAAAGAAGGTGATTCGCTTCGACTCTTCGGACCAGAAGTCGTCGAAGCTCTTGGCGTAGATCTCCGGCTTGGCGTTGGCCTGCTGGCTGAATGCGGGGCTTGGCGGGTAGCGGCGGTCTTCGACCTGCAGGGTCTCAATGGCATGGCCCGACGTCGCTTCGCTCATCACGCCTCCTCGAACTGAACTCGATCTCGAAAATCAGTATGCCTTGCCGCACGTAAGAGGCGCTCCGCAGTCGCCGAACGGTCTAACCTTTCGTGCTCAGGAAGGCCCGCCGGGGGAATCGGGGCCGACCTGGGGAAAGGAGGGCATGCAGCCAGGCGTCGTCGGTCTGCGCGGGGCGCTTATTGCAGCGTGGGAAGACGACCTGCGCGCAGTGCGTCAGGACACATACGACGTCGGCCGCGGCCGCGAGGCGCTCGTCTTCATGCAGCGTCTGTATGGCCTGATCTCGTCGCTCCGGGCACCGATCCAGCGCTCCTGGGGACCGGGCGGACACGTGCATGTCGTCGATTCGCCGGAGATCGGCGGACCGGGTCCGAGGGTCTCGCAGTCGCGGATCCGGCTCAGGAACCATGGCGATGTCGTGGTCGTCGAGCTGTTTGCTTACGTGGACGGCTCGTCGCGCGCGAACCCAGATGCCGGGTTGGATCGGGAGATCCGGGTCGCTGAGATCGAGCCGCTTGACTTTGTCACTGAGCTGTACCGGACCGCGGTCGGCTTCCTGCAGGTCGCCTTGAACCTCGACCTTCTTCTTGGTGACGCGTCATGGCTTTTCGAGCACGCGGCGGCGAATCACTTCGTGAGCGCAGGCCAGTGGGCCACCGTCGGCGACGTTTACCGGCTCGCGACGCGGGAGTTTGCAGTCGCGGACTCGTTCGAGACAGTCTCGTCCTTGCTGGAACCGAAGACTGAGGCCAGCGCTTCGAACGGCTCTAACGGTTCAGGCGGCGACGAGGCAGAGCTGCATCTCTCGATCGAGCAGCTGCAACGCTATGTCGAAGAGGGCGAGTTCGCGCCCGACTACGCGGAGTGGACGTTCCTCCCTTCGTACAACGTGCACTTTTTCCGGCGCGTCCACACGATCGATGACTTTCTGGTCGTGCAGAACTCGCTCCTGCCGCGCGCGGCGGGTGAAGGCACGACCACAACGTCGCCTGGCACCGCCGGCACCGCGTTCAAGGTGGAGGAGGGCGCGGCGCTGCCGGACGGCATCGTCACTTTTCTGATGACCGACGTCGTGGAGTCGACGCCCCTGTGGCTTGCCAGCCGCGGGTCTATGTATCAGACGATGCGGCGTCACGACCAGCTCCTGACGTCGGCGATCGAGGCCAATGCGGGGATCGTGCTGAAGGAGCGCGGCGAGGGCGATTCGTTCTTCGCGGTGTTCCCGCGCGCGACCGACGCGGTGGTCGCGGCGGTGGAGGCGCAGCGAGCTATCCAGTCGGAGCCGTGGCCCGACCGGATTGCGCTCTCCGTGCGAATGGCGGTCCTCACCGGTGAGGCAGACGCCCAGGATCGGGACTATCGCTCGCCGGCCGTGAACCGGTGCGCCAAGCTGCGGCGGCGCGCGGTGGGCAACCAGATCCTCGTCTCGGAGACGACGTATTCGATCGTGGCCGACATCCTGCGCTCCGATATCCAGCTCGTGTCGGTCGGCAAGCGGCGGCTCGAGGGACACGACCGGCAGGAAGAGGTCTACGTCGTGCAGAACCCGGAGGTTGAGCTCGAGGCGGGGGTAGCGGGGGACGACGTCGAGGCGGCGGTCTCTTAACAGGCGGGGTTGACGCCTCCCGGTACGCTGGGGCCGGCAGGCCGGCGGGGGAGGGATCCGGCAATCGAAGGGAGGGACCCCACCAGAGGTATGCCTGTTTCGCCCTGGGTGGAAGCCGTCGCCACGAAATGGCGTTGAATGGAGGGCGATGGCACGGTCCAGCGGTTCGAGCGGCGGCATAAGCGTCGACCGGTTTTCGGTCGTGCTGGTGGCGGTGGCGGCGACCCTTTGGGCGTCGGACGCCTACTTCCGCAACCAGCTCATCAGTCACCTGACACCGACCCAGATCGTCGTCGCCGAGGACGGGTTGATCACGCTGTTCCTGCTGCCTGTGCTGATCCGCAGCGTCCACGAGCTGCGGAATCTCGGTTGGAAGGGATGGCTGGCGGTCGTGATCATCGCCGCCGGCGCGCAGTCCCTGGCCACCATCCTGTTCACGGCGTCATTTCAGCAAGCAGCGACGTACAAAGTCTTCGCGGAGACGTTCGTGCTCCAGCAGACCCAACCCCTGATCGCGATCGTGCTCGCCTGGATCGTCCTCGGCGAGCGCAGGCGCCCATGGTTCTGGCCGGCGGTGGTCGTCGCCATGGTCGGCGTGTATCTCGTCGTGTTCGCCCAGGACCCGACAGCCCCGGTTTCGGCGCTGCAGCAGGGACGCGTCGAGGTCGGATTGCTAGCGCTCGGGGCCGCTTTGCTGTGGGCGAGCGGAACGGTGCTGGGCCGCTTCGCTCTCGGCTCGATCAGCTTCTGGAGCATGACCTCGCTCCGCTTCACACTCGCGCTCCCGCTGCTGGTGACGATCGTGCTGGTCCAGTACGGGACGGGGGCCTTCTCCCACTACCAGTTCAGCGATTTCTTTCCCAACCTGCTCGCCATCGCGCTGGTTCCCGGCTTGCTGGCCCTTCTCCTCTACTACCGCGCTCTTTCCCGGACGCCCGCGTCGCTGGCCACGATCGCGGAGATGGCCTACCCGGTCGCGGCGACGTTCATCGCCTCCGCCCCTCCACCCTGGGGCTTCAACCAACCGATCTACGGCGTCCAGCTGGTTGGCACCGCGCTTCTGATCGGGGTCATCGTCCTTCTCAACCTGACGAAGGAAAGGGTCGCCGAGGTCTCGGCTACGAGCACGCTCAAGCTCGCCGAGAGCTGAGGGAGGGAGGGGAATGGCGCGCGAATACGGCACCTCGGTGGAGACCACGGCATCACCCGACAGGGTCTGGCAGATCTGGTCCGACATGTCCACCTGGGGGGAATGGAATCCCAATGTTTCGACGATGGACTGGCAGGGCGGCTTCGTCTCCGGGTCGACCGGAGTGATGAACACCAAAGCGGGCCAGCACCACAGCATGCAGCTGGTCGACGTGCAGCCAGGCCGCGGCTTCGCCCTGGTGACCAGCGTCGTGCCGGGGACGCAGTTTCGCTTCCAATGCCGAATCGAGCCGGCGGGCGCGAAAACGAAGATCAGCCAGACCGTGGAAGTCGGCGGTCCGCTCGGACCCGTCATGGGCGGGATGCTCGGCCCGCAGGTCTCGAAAGAGTTTGGGACCCTGCTCGCCAACCTGGCGCGGAAAGCCGAGACCGTCTAGCTCACATTAGATAAAGGACGCGAGCCGCTCTCGATAGGCCGCGGTCGCCCGGCGCCAGCTGAGCACCACGCCGGCCAGCATCGCGATGAGGAACACCGCCAGAGAGATCGCCAGCAACGCGGGTCCGACCTTGCCGGCCGCGATTGCGGCCGCCAGCGGCGCCCAGTCCACGGTCGCGGCTCCGTTCAGCCACGCGATCAAGCCCGTGGCAAACGCAGCCAGCGCCAGCGTCCAGCGCCGTTCCCCTCGCGACATCTGTTTCAGGTCGAAGCGCCGTTGACGCGCCGAGACCGGCACCCTGCCGAGCCGGCTCAGCAGGACCAGCCACAGCACCAGCATCACGATGCCGATCGTGAGCGCGATCCACGGATAAGCGGTCTTGTCGATTGGCGAGAGATCGGAGGACCCGGCCCACGCTGCCATCGGCAGCGCCCACGTCAGGCTGGTCAGCGCCGCAAACCCCGTCCGGCCGAATCGATCCACAAGTCGTGTCATCAAAGCGCGTATTTCTCCGCCAGATATTGATCGAACGTGACCAGCCCGTCCTTGTGCTCAGGACATGTGAGACGGCCTTCGGCAACCTGCCGGCTCGCCTTGAAAGGAAGCCACAGGTTCATGAGCCGGCGCCTTTCTTTGCGTGCCGCGAGCCACGACTCGCCGATGCTCTTGAAGTCGCGGACCTGCGGGCCGCCGAAATCGGGCAGCATGCCGGCAGGCTTGTCGAGCACGATATCGACGACGCGCCGCGCAACCTCTCTGGATTCAACCGGCTGGAACTGCCAGCCGAACGGGATGGCGAGCATCCCGGGCAATCGTGCAAACGCACGAAGTGTGAGCTCCATGACGCTATGGAACTGCGTCGCGCGAAGGATCGACCACGGCACCATGCCCTCGCGAACCAAGGTTTCAGCGGCGATCTTGATCCGGTAGTAGGGATAGGCGACGCCTTCGATGCCCACGATCGAGATGTAGACGAAGTGACCGATGTTGGCGTCGCGCGCGAGCTCCAGCAACCGCCTGGTTCCACGGACGTCGGTCGCTCGGAGAGCCATCGGCTCGCGAGTGGCGGACGCCGCGTGGACGATGGCATCCATCCCGGCCAGCGCCTTCGAGAGACCAGCGCCGGTTTTCAGGTCGCCCTGCACGGCATCGACGTGACCGCGAGGGTTGCGGCTCAGGATGCGAGCGCGATGTCCCGATTGACGCAACAGCATCACGACATCGCGACCCAGCGTGCCTGTGCCGCCGGTGACTAGAACGTTCATCGCTTTCCGAGCTGCTCGCCGAAAAACTCCATCACTCGATGCCAGGAATCATCGGCGGCTTGTTGGTCATATGAGCTGCTGGTGTCGTTGAAGAACGAATGTCGGGTGTTGGGATAGATCTTGATGTCGTGCGTGATCTGCTCGCGGGTCAACGTCTGGTCGAGCGCGCGGCCCGCTCGTGCGGTGAAATCGTTTTCAGGATAGGAGCCCACCACCGGGCACAGTCGTTTCACGACCTCGAGCGGCCGAGGATTGACGCCGTAGAAAGGAGCGATCGCCTTGAGGCGTGAGTCGGTGCAGGCCCACGCGATCGCGAACCCTCCGCCCATGCAAAAACCAATCGCCCCCATGCGCTGCGCGTCGACCTCGGGAAGCTTGGCCAGAAACGTCAAGGCGCTCTTCAGGTCATCGATGCCGTAGCGGTTGACCGAGCCCATCAGCATGCCGGCCATGTAGCGCGCCATACAGATCGCGCGGTTCCGGCCGGTGAAGAGGTCGACTGCGAGCGCCGCATAACCGGCATCGGCAAATCGTCCGGTGATTCTCTTGATGTGAGCATCGAGGC